>NZ_CP024621.1:321673-643346 GCF_009846525.1 Halomonas meridiana
GATGGGGCAAACTAACCGCCGCCTGGATGCCATGGGGCCGGAAGTCAGCGATGTAATGCGCGGCTATACGCTGTGGCTTTCCGCAACCGCTGAACAGGAGCAAGCCAATTCAGAAGCGCGTAAGAAAGCCGCCGACGCAGCGCGGGATGCCGCCCGAGATGGGCAACGTAACGCGGAGCGAATCGTTCAGGCATACGAACAGCAGGCCGCTTCGCTGCAGCGTCAGATTGCCCTGCATGGCGATAACAGCCGAGCGGCAGCACTAGCGTACGACCTTGAAAACGGCAGCCTACGAGAGATTAGCCAAGCCCATGCCCGCCACCTGCAGCAGTTAGAGCAGGAGTTAACGACACGCGAGCAGCTGGCCAAGCAAGCGATCGAAGCCCAAGAGCTACTTCGGTTTGAGGCCGCTGAGCGCGCCCGCTTGTCTACCCGACAGCAGGGCATGGAAATCGACATCATCGCCGTGGGCCGAAGCGATCAGGCCATCGAAGTCATGCGCGAGATTGCCAGCGTTCGCCAACGCTACGCCGATGAAATGCGCGAGCTCCATCAGCGTCAGGAAGACGACAGCACTCGGATTAGTGAAGCGGCGTATGAGGAGCGGCGGGCGCTGCTGCAGCAACTCATGGATGAAGAAGTCGGCATGGTCGAATCAGCCGCTGCACGTAAGCGGGCGGCTGAGGAGAACTGGCGCAATGGTGCTAATCGTGGCCTTGAAAGCTACATGGACCAGGCGCGTGATGTTGCCACTCAATCAGAGCAGGCAATGAGCAATGCCCTGCAGCGCACTGAAGACGCGCTGGCGGAGTTCGTCAAAAACGGGCAGCTAAGCTTTAGCGACCTAGCTGACAGCATCATCAACGACATGATCCGCATGGCGATTCGGCAGCAAGCGTTGGGCCTGTTTAGCATGTTCGGCGGGGGCGGCGGTGGTGCCATTGCGGGCGGCTTCATGTCTCAAATTGGTTTTTCGGAGGGTGGCTACACCGGCCCGGGTGGCAAGTACGAACCGGCTGGCATCGTGCACCGGGGCGAAGTGGTGTGGAGCCAAGAGGACGTAGCACGGGCGGGTGGGTTAAGCGTGGTGGAATCGCTGCGTAAGAACTTTACCGGATACGCTAATGGCGGTGCGGTAGGGCAAGGTGTGGTGCCTTCGCTGCCTAGTCGTCAGGAGAATGGCGCTATTCCCAGGGCAGGCAATACGTATCACATCACCGGGCAAGTGGATAACGATGTGATCCGCCGTATCGAGCAGGCCGAGGAAAACGCCTATCGCCGCGTGCTTAACGATGCAATGCGTAACGGGAAAATCAGAAGGGCGTTAAGCGTATGAGCACAGTTGATTGGCCCACCGAGCTGCAGCCCGCCACCATGGAGTGGGGGCGAGTGTTTAACTCTTATGCGTTCACAAGCCCGTTCACGCAGTCTCAACAGATCCGCACCCATCCGGGTGCTTACTGGAAATGCTCGCTCACGTTTCGCAACTTGAAGCGGCCCAAAGAGCGCGTGCTATCCACCTTCATTGGATCGCTCCACGGCATGGCGGGCACGTTTAAGCTGAAACCCTGGACGCGCCCACCGGGGCCGTTCGTGGGCAATGCGGTGGTGGATGGCGGCGGGCAGGCAGGTGCTCAGGTGGTGACTCGCAACTGGAACGCCAACGCCTTGGTGTTACGCCTTGGCGACTACATCACCATCTCAGACCAGCTGCTGGAAGTGCTAGCCGATGTGACCAGTAACGCTCAGGGTATTGCCGTGGTGCCTGTTTCCCCTTGGCTGCGAGTGCCCCCGGCCAACGGTGCAACGGTCAATTACCGAGAGCCATACGCCATCATGCGCTTGGCGCGGGATGATGTGTCGCTGTCTATTCAGGCGTTGATAGCCGGTGGCACGTTGGAATGTAGAGAGGCCTTCTAATGCAGGTATTCCCGTTTAGTGATCAGGTGGTGGCTATGCTGGCCAAGCCCACCGTGCGCATGGTGTATGCCGCTGAGCTGGATTTCAGAGATGGCGTAGCGCGTGCCCATACAGGTACGGGGCCGTTGGTGATCGAAGGCCATACCTATGAGGGCATTGGCGCTTTTGGTGGTGTCAGCAGCACTCAGGAGCAGCTGAACAGCACCTCGCCTATGTCGGTAACGCTCACCTTGTCGGGATTGGATGCGCCCCTGGTGGCATCGACCCTACAGGATCGGTGCCGAGGGCGAGCGGGCAAGTTGATGCTAGTGGCTTACGATGACGCCGGTAACTACGCCGCCGATATTCTGTTCAGCGGCAAGATGGACGCCGCCGCCATGAGCTACGGCGGCAGTGAGGACGACAACGCCATTAGCGTAACGATCACCGACAGAATGATTGATTGGCAGCGCGGCGGTACCGAACGCTGGACCGATGAAAACCACCGCGCCCGGCACCAAGATGACCGCTTTTTCTTTGCCGTGGCGCAGCTATCCGATTGGCCGATCTATTGGGGGGCCAAGCGTGATGCGCCGAGTTTTAGTTATCCTCGTTAGTAGCGCCATAGGTAAAATCATCGCTTCCTAGCCGGTGTGAGCCATATTCAACTTTATAGCCTTCAGGGCAAGTCGCTTCTGCTTTTTGTTTTGAAGCGTAAACACCAGCTAAGTGCCAGGGAGATGTTGTCAATACTGCCCAGCCTAAGACCCAACCTTTGTTGTCTGGGTCAATTTTTAAATTTTCATCTATTTCAAAATTCATTCTTAGCTCCTGTTGGATTCTTAATGTCAATGCACTAACGACTCTATCACAGATTATTTCAGGGTAATTCATGCGCTATCGAGACTGGACCACCCAGCTCCACAATGCCATTCAGGCCGCCTCCGGGCGGCCTTTTTTGTGGGGTGAGTTTGACTGCTGCCTATTCGCTGCTGATTGCTGCATCGCCATTTGCGGCGTTGACCCAGCCGCCAAATACCGTGGCCGATACCACACAGAGCTAGGCGCTAAGCGCGTGCTTCGCACTACTCACGGCAGCCTGGAAGCTGCTTGGGATGAAGCGTTTAAGCGTGTGCCTGTGACCATGCGCCAACGGGGTGATGTGGTGCTGTTTGATAGCGAGTTCGGCCGCTGTGTGGGTGTGGTGTGGGCGAACGCTATTTGGGCAGTTACAGAAACAGGCGTGCACCGAGTGCAGGCAGAACCGCTGGTATGTTGGAGAGTCGGCCATGAGTAAAGCGGTCAAAGCGGTTGCAGGGGTCGCGGCGGCGGTGGTGGGGTTTGCCACTGGTCAGGCTTGGCTTGTGGCCGTTGGTGGCGGGTTACTTTCCCAAAGCCTTGCCAAGACTCCCAGCGTTGGGAGCGGCACTCAAACCGAGCTAAAACAGGTTATCCGCAGCTCAAAAGAGCCCGCTCGCTACGTGTTTGGCCGCGCCGGTACCGGTGCATTGTTGGCGTGGGCGCAAGAGCAACCGGGCGAACAGCAGGAGAACGAACGGCTGCACCTGGTGTACGTGCTGACCGAGGGCACCATCGCAGGCCTTGATCAGATCTACGTCGATCAAGAGCCGGTGGCCAGCGCGGGCGACCGCATCGAATACCAGCTCATCACCGGCGCCACTGCCCCCGATGCCTACATGCTGGCGAATAGCCCGGATTGGCAAAACAGCCAGATTGGGCGTGATCTCTCTTGGGTGCGCGTCACTCTCAAATACGACCCCGACTACTTTGCCAGCGGCATTCCGGATCTGCTCTTTGAGTACCGTGGCCGTAACGATATTTACGACCCGCGCACCTTAACCAGCGGCTACACCAACAACGCCGCGCTGGTCATCCTGTGGTACATCCGCCACCGTTTGCGCGTGCCCGATGATGAGATCCTGTGGGATACGTTCATCGATGCCGCGAACGTGTGCGATGAGATCATCACGAACCCAGACGGCAGCACCGAGCGCCGCTATACCGTCAGCGGTGGCTTCAAAGCCGACGAGCGTAAAGACCGCGTATTGGCAGACCTAGAGGCCGCGTGCGCGGGCTCGCTGATTCGCGTGGGCGGTAAGTTTGGCTTACAGGTGGGCGCGTACTACGGCCCCTATGAGCTGACCATTGATGAAGACATGGTGATCGGCACCGTTACCGGGCAAACCGAGGTATCACGCGCCGATGCCGTGAACACCATGCGCGGCAAGTTTATCTCTCCGGAACAGCGCTGGACTGAAACCGACTACCCCGCCGTGAGCGTGGCCGAGTGGGTGGCTGAAGATGGGGAGGAAATTGAGGATACGCTAGATCTCCGTTTCGTCAGCAGCCCCTACCAAGCTCAACGCCTCGCCAATATCGCGCTACGCCGTAAGCGGGCCGGGGGCACGTTAGAGCTACCGCTGAACTTCCGGGGCTACGCCTGCCGCCCGGGCCGGGTTGTGCAGGTGGCCTTGCCCACGCTGAATATCAGCGGTGAGTTCCGCGTGGTTGACTGGGATTTCAGCGGGGAAAACGGCTGCCGCGTCACGCTGCAGCAGGAACAGCCCGAGATCTACGACGACGCCGTGGGCCAACCCTTTAACCCGTTCGGCTTCATCCAACTGCCTGCTGGTGGCATCGGCTCGCCTACGGGCCTGCAGTACGTGCTACAAAACGTGGGCGAAGTCATCCAAGGTCGTTTGGTGTGGAACCCGGTAGACGCCGCGCTGCATTACAACGTGGTGATCAAGCGCGACGGCGTGGCCGTACAAGCGGCACAAGTGCCCGCAGGCGTAGAGC
Organism: Halomonas meridiana; assembly: GCF_009846525.1. Classification (NCBI taxonomy): domain Bacteria; kingdom Pseudomonadati; phylum Pseudomonadota; class Gammaproteobacteria; order Oceanospirillales; family Halomonadaceae; genus Vreelandella; species Vreelandella aquamarina. The sequence goes on from NZ_CP024621.1 coordinate 326,393, forward strand.
GCTGTGACGTGGGCGGGCTGGAAGCGGGGAGCTACACAGCAGAAGTGCGGGCGCGTGGGCGGCTGGGGCAGTCTGGCCCTGCCGTGGTGTCGTTTGCCATCAACGTACCGCCGATGCCGGAGAGCGTCGGTATCTCTGCCGCGAACGACAGCATCACCCTAACGCCACGCCTGAGTGGCAGCTATGGCCGGGTAGAATTCGAGTTCCGCTGGAGTGCTACACAGCTACCGCTTAACCAGGTGGCCGCCAGCGCTGAGTATCTGAGCATTGGTGCCAGCTATACCCACACAGGTTTAACGTGGGGCACCGATTACCACTACTACGTGCGCAGCGTAAACGCCTACGGTGCCAGCCCCTGGCTCTACGTGCCAGCTTCTACCACCGCTGACATTGAGCAGATCCTGCAGGGGCTAACGGGCGAGATCCGCGAAAGCGCATTAGACCAGGCCCTACAGGAGCGCATCGACAAAATCGACGGTCCTGCATCGCTACCCGGCAGCGTTGCCCAACGCATCGCCGCCGAAGCGGAGCAGCGTGGCGAGGAAGTCGAGACGGTGCGAAGCGAGCTGGTCGACGGCTTTGAAGCCGAAGCCCTGGCCCGTGCCCAAGCCATCCAGCAGGAAACCGACAACCGCACGGTGGCCATCACTGCACTGAGCGAGCAGGTAGAAACCGAGTTCGGGCTGCTGGGGTTAGAGATCAACGCCATTGCAGCGGCCTACGATGCCGCGGCGGCGTCGATCTACACCATGACCCAGATCCGTATCAACGACGCGGAAGTGGTGGCCACTCAGATCAACCAGCTGAGCGGGCGTGTAGAGGACAACGAATCGCTGATCCTCGACGAACGGCAGATTCGTACCAACCAGTACAGCTCGCTGGCCACGCAGGTAGGTATTCTCTCAGCACGACTGGATGCCCGCCCATCGCTCAATAGCGGCTTTGAGCCGGGGGCGGATTTTGACGCCTGGAGCGCGACCAGCGGCAACGCCATTAGCGCCGTCACCAGCGGTGTTTATAGTGGGCTGCAATCCGCGTTGGTCACCTCGACCACCAGCAGCGCGAACCCTAACGGCGGGGGCGTGCGTCGCATCATCGCGCCTGAAACGGCGGCGGAGTTTGCAGGGCATGAGATCCGCCTAGCAGTGTATGCCAAACAGCCCGCCACCGGCGCGGCCGCAGAGTTCGCGCTGGCGTATCAGATCGCCGGGCAGTCGGTGCAATGGCAGCGGTTTACGCCGGGCGCTGAGTGGGCGTTTTATGACGTCGTGATCGACGTCCCCGAAGGCACCGGCGGCGCGCAGCATGCCGTTGCGATTTGGGGCAGCACCGCCGGGGGTGGCAACGGTGTGCAGGTCGACCGCTTGCTAGTGACCTTTGCGGAAACGGACATTCCCGAAGTCACCGCCGCTATCGAACAGATCCAACAAGCCCTGGTCGATCAACAGCAGGCCGTAGCGCAAGAGCTGAGCGGCTTTGAAACGCAGCTCAACAGCAACAGCGCGGCTATTCAGGAGGAAATAACCACTCGCAGCACGTTAACCGATTCGCTGGCCACCAGCGTGCAAACCCTGCAGGCGCAAACCCAGGACAACGCCGCGGCGATTATTGCCGAGCGCGACGCATGGAGTAGCGAAACCGACGCCCTTGCTCAGCAGATAGAGCAGCTGGTCGCGGATTTAGGCGATGGCGGTGTGGCATCGCTGGAAGAAGAACGGCAGGTGCGTCGCAGTGAAGATGAGTACTTAGCATCTCTGCAGCGAGTACTTGCTGCCGCCGAAGGTGTCAACTCTGCTACGTATCAGTTCCAGACCACTACCCGTCTAACCGCCGAAGAAGCCGAAGCGCGCCGCAACGAGCAGCTACAGGCGGAAATCAGCGACAACAAAGCAGCAATACAGAATGAAGCGAGCGTTCGTGCTACACAGCTCGGCGCTCAGGCATCGCAGCTTAGTGCCCTACAAAGCACCGCGAGCGGCAATACCGCCGCGATTCAAGAGGAGGCCAACACGCGGGCAGACCAGTACGGCGCACTGGCTCAGCAGATCGACATTGTTCAAGTGCAGTTCAATGAAGAGCTCGCCAGCGTTCAGCAGAACACCCAAGCGCAGTACAACGAAAACACAGAGCGGCTGGAAGCGATGTGGACGCTACGCATCGACAACGGCGGGCGGGTGTCGGGCTTTGGGTTAGCCGACGACGGCCAAGAAAGCTTGCTGGGTTTCCGCGCCGACCGTATCTACTTCGCCCACCCCAACAGCGGCGACGAAGTTTTCCCAATGGTGTTGGATGCCGGGTCGGTCGTGATGAACGATGCGCTGATCACGAAACTGTTGTTTACCAAACTGCGCAGCAGTGACGGCAGCGTAGTGTTTCAAAACGGCAAGCTGCAGGCGTCGTATATCGCCGCCGACCAGCTCACTGTGAATTGGGCGCAGATTCAGAACGTCACTGTTCAGCGGGCGCAAATTGCCGATGCGGCTATCTCCGCCGCCAAGATTGGCATTGCCGAGGTAGACACCCTGCGAATCCAAGGGAACGCCGTCACGATTCCGCTGGCCGTGCAAAACGCTGGGGCCGTTCAGATTGCCCACGGCTCCCCAGGGTTTAGCGGCTGGCAGCCGGTGGCAAACATCAATACGGGCCGCGTCATGGAAGGGGGCGGTTCAGTCCAAGGGGTTGTGTTTGTTGCGTGGGAAACGTACATGGATACCGATCGGAACGGGTCAGCGAGTGAGTTAGAGGTGGAACTGTACAGCACTGCGACCGGCGCCACGCTGTTTCGTGGTCTGTATACCCATGTCTACGGCGACTCCCGGCGAGACGCATACACCCTAGATAGCCGGCTGATCGGATTCCCAGTATCTGGCACTGATCTACGACTGCGTGCGCGGGCTAAAAGCACTGTGGCCGCCGGGATACATGACTACCGGGTTATCAACGGCCGTATCACTCTCATCATCACAAAGCGGTGATCTATGAGCATGAGCACTAAGCATTTCCTGTTTTACGACGCCGATGGTCGCATCACTGCGCAATTCTCGGCACCTTCAGCACGTTATGCGCGGCGGCAGGGCCAGCGTTACGCCCTGGCTAGCGGCCATGAGTCCGCCGCCACCCACTATGTGGACGTGGCTACCCGACAAGTACGGGCTAAGCGCTCGCTTGACATCGATCAACGCACTGACGGCATGACCATCACGCTAGACGGCATACCCGCTGGTGTGACGGTGGCTACCAATGGCCAGCAAGCGGTGACCAATGGCGCGCCGCTAGTCATCACGTATGACCTTCCTGGCACATATGAAATCCGGTTAAGCGGCCATATCGAGTACCTAGATAGGGTGGAGGAGGTGACCGTTGACGACGCTTAACGCGCACACGTTCGCAAGCCGCACCGATGCCGAGACACACTACTTGGCGTTGATTGACAGCGCGGCGGCGGCGGCTCGGCACATTGACCCGGCCCAAGCCGAGGTGTACCGGGAAAAGCTGGCAGAGGCGAAAGCGGGCGGTGGGCCACGGCTCATTGCCGAAGCCGCCGCGCTGGGCATTGACGCTGAGACAGTGCTTAACGGAGTACTCAAAAACCACGAACAGCGGCAGCAGCATATCCACCGCATCGAGCTAGCCCGCATCACCGCCAAAGCCGCAGTGCGCAACGCCGCAAATGCTGCAGCTATGCACCGCATTTATCGAGAGTATCAGGAGGCGCTATGAGCGCAGAGCAGGATTTAGCCAACGCCAACGTGCAGATCGCGAACTTGATTGCAGAAGTGACGCGTTTCCGCGACGCGGCGATGGGCATCAACAACATCTGGCCGACAATCACCGAGGGGCGGAACAACACGGCGGATGGCAAGTATTTCTCGGTACCGGGCGATGGTGCTTACCTAAAGCTTTACCGCCGTGCCGGTACTAGCCAAACGCTGATCGCAGAGTTTCCCGATCGTGCTCAAGTGCAAAGCTTGATTGATACGTTGGGTGGGCGTGGGGTCGTGGGTGGTTCTGGGGATTTGATGGCTGTGGGGGCGTTTGGTTTGGGCTCTAACTCAGCACCAATATTACAAGATGCTGACAACAATGAAATGCAGATTGGATTGTATACTATTCGCAGCGGCGTCACGGTCGGCGGCTCCCCAATCGCCAATGGATTTCTATTCAATAATAAGTATACAAGTGGGCGTGTCTGTCATATATACGTAGACGAGTCAGTTAATCCAAGAGCTTTTTTGCGCACATACAATTCTGGAGCGGGCGGTTGGGGTCAGTCGTTCCAGTTTTATACAACACGTAATACCACAGTTGACAGCAACGGTTTCATCAAGGCTGCATCGCCCATTTTCCGCATCGCCAACAGCGCAGAGAGCGCGACCGACGAAAGCCATAATTTCACCGCCGCGGGAGCGGGCGCGGCAAATAGCCAAGCCCAAGGCGTCACTGCTTCACACAATGGCGTCGGATTTTACACCGTTGCAGGTTCTTTAGGCTTCGCTGCTAATGGCTGGACAGTTGAGATACCCCAGGACAGCAACGGCAATCGTTTGTGTGTTGTGGAAACTGAGCAAGCAGACGATGGCACTATCACTGTGCGCACGTTCTCCAAAAAGGTCGATTCAGCGACGGGTGATGTAGTAGCCGATCAGCCGATGGATATTCCCGAAGGGCGCTGGATCGATCTACGCCTGAGGATGCCGGAACCACCCACTATCGACCACCCGGACGACGCTCCAGAGCCACCCGCACCGCTCACCCCCGAAGAGCAAGAACAGCAGCGCATCGAGCAGCTAGAACGCTGGCGAGCGAGTGCGGCGATTACGCCACGCCAAGCGCGCTTGGTGTTGGCCAAGCATGGACTGCTGGCTGTCGTTGCCGATGCCATTGCCGCGATTGATGATGATCAAGGTCGCCAGGTGGCAGAGATTGAGTGGGAGTACGCCACCACGATTGAGCGCTCAGCCCCTTGGGTGAGTGTGCTGTATGGGTCGTTGGGGTTGTCGCAGGAGGGCGTAGACGAGTTATTCAGGGAGGCGGCGTCGCTCTGACAACAACGCTGAGCAATTCACGCAGTTTCAGCGGCTGACGGGGTGACGGCAGCGGCTGGTGAAAGCGGTGCGGGAGGCTGGGACAGTGGAGGGGGTGAACGCTATTCAGTGGTAGGGCAACAAAACGCAACATCACACGGGCCGCCTTGAGCGGTTTTTTTGTGCCTTTTGTAAGAGATTTCTTACACAGCCAGTGCTGATTTCCTACATCAATGCAGTGCAGCATGATCTAGAGTGTCGATGTGACGCCATGGAACACCACGATTAGCACGATGGTTGCGTCACAGTTATGGAAGATGAACTGATTTAAAAGGATTTAAGAGTGCCACGGACGGCGCTGCTTTAGGAATATTCATACCAATGAAGCCTGCCACTATAATTACCGCTCTATTTCTTTCGACACCTTTACTAGCTCAAGAGCTACCGATTGAAAGCCATGCTCCAGTCTGTGGAAATGGCTCTGTTGAAATGAGCGATGAAGCGCTGTCTGAGATGTTGGACTGCGTACTGGAACAACGCGATGCCATGGGATATTTGATGGATCGTTGGTCAAATTATACGGCTGAGCTGAGGCAAGCCTGCGTGGCACGCTCACGCAGTGGGGCAACCGTTGACTATGCCGAGCTTGAAGCCTGCGTGAAAGAAGAAGCTTAACGCTTCTACTTCCAAAGTCTCCGAACCACTCCCCACTCCCCATCCGGGTTTCGCGCCATGCGCCAAACGCCTTCGCGCATTAAATCCCGCCGCGTGATGATGTACGCCGCTGTGCCAGGTGTACGGCAGTCCTCAGGATCAAAGCTAGTGCCGTGGCGCCCGCTATAGAGATAGCCGTTGTGAATGATGTGAAACTCAATCACACAACGGGGGAGTGATGCAGAGGTAAAACGACGCCATCCATTGCGTCCGCGCTCTAGTTTCTTTCGCCAAACCGTAGCCCGGTACCGATCATCCATTACATTGCCTCTTCAGGATTCCAGCGTAAGCGCACAGACTCGCCTTTGTCATCAAGGGGGATCATGGTTACGTTCTCTACAGTGCCCAGATCTGCAAGTAGCTGTGCCCAGTCTTCTGCGGCATCTTCAGCCTGACGTTGGATCTCAACGCAGTGCCTCGACTGGGCGTCAGGGCTACCGATCTTACGCTTCACACGAAGAACAAGTTTTTCATAGCTCTGAATGCCCATAATAAAATACCTTTTTAATGTTTTTTTTATACAGTATATAGGTTGCTAATCCATGGCAAGATAAAGCCATTACATTAGCTATTTCGGAGCTGGTTTATGCACGATCAGGGCGACAATTACTTAACGGCTAATCAGATGCATCCGAATCATTGGAGAAACCGTGCAGCCGATTTACACGCATCGGCAGGAGCAGTGTGGTACGCGATGACTCTAGGCAGTGAGGATGTGAGGAAAAGCATAGGGAAATGGGAAGGGTTTGATATGGGGGTCGCGTGCAGGCCTGTATATTTCATGCTCTGCGGCTTATCCCTAGAGCTAGCGTTGAAAGCGGTCATCACTTTAAAAGAACCTGACACCAAACTAAAGGGGCACAATTTGGTGACATTGGCACATAAAGCAGGTATCGAGCTAAATACTGAGGATCGGTTGAAGCTCGATTTCTTAACAAGTTCGGTGATTTGGGCGGGCCGCTATCCGGTTCCGAATAACCCAAATGATGAGAAGCTTCGCAGCTACTTTGACCTAGCGTATCAGGTGTTAACTGAGCCAGCTGACTATGTGAAAGAAATAAAGCTAAGACATAGTAGTGACGCACTTGATTGGCCTGATTTCGATAGAATTTGGCAGAGCGTGATGGCGGGTTTCTACGCGCTTGAAGATGGTGCAGCTAGCACGAAAAGCTGACTAAAAAACTGACCAAGCTATGCCTAAACAGGCCACTCTCAGACGACAGACACAAAAAAAGCACCCGTAGGTGCTTGATTTGTAGGGGTGTCTGGTGGAGGCGGCGGGAATTGAACCCGCGTCCGCCAGCACGCGCCCATTGGCTCTACATGCTTAGATTCCGTCATTTGCTTTAGCGCGACTGACTCCGACGGTCAGGATTCAGCCACGCGAGCCTTCTAAAGTTTAACGGTTGACGAGAAGACACCGCCAACCGCGGTCCTATCAGCTTTAGCTCATATCCCCGCAGCGATGAATAGGCACATCACCTTGGGGCCAGACAAGAAGCTAGCAGGGTTTAAGCTGCCAGCGCGCCTTGAGCGTAGTTTTCGTCGTTTGCGACTATTTTTCGTGATGTGGTATTTACGAGATACATCACGCTCTCGGCATGCACCGCAGGGTTTGTCACCGGCGTCGAAACCATGTCGCCCCCTTATTCAAAGCCACATTCTAACGTGCTCACGGCAAATTGACCAGTTATGCCTTGTTATGTTCCCGCATAATTCGGCCTTTTTGGCGATTCCAGTCGCGATCTTTTTCGGTAGCCCGCTTGTCGTGAATTTTCTTACCGGTTACTAGCGCCAGTTCGCACTTTACCTTGTTACGCTTCCAGTAGAGCTTGAGCGGCACACAGGTGTGGCCCTTGTCCTGGGTGACCGAAAAGATTTTGGCGATCTCTTTACGATGCAGCAGCAGTTTACGAGTTCGCGTGGGGTCAGCAATTTCATGGGTGCTGGCCGTGTTCAGCGGCATGATATGACTGCCCAGCAGGAACGCTTCGCCGTTGCGAATCAAAATGTAGGTGTCGGTGAGCTGCGCTTTACCGGCGCGCAGGCTTTTTACTTCCCAGCCCGCCAGCGCCAAGCCCGCTTCGAAGGTTTCGTCGATATGGTACTCAAACCGTGCCTTCTTGTTCTGGGCAATGACACTGCTGCCGGGGCCCTTGCTGTTACCTTTCTTAGTGGCCATGGAACCTCATCGTTGATCTGTCAGTAGCACCCCCTTCGTTATGTGGGGAGGCGTGATACCATTCAAGGTCTGAAAAAATGTTTCCCATGATACGCTTTGGGCACTGTGAAGTCAGCGGAGAGGTCAATGCCAACCGTTAATCGTACCGCCTTGGTGCGGCACACCCCCCAACAAATGTTCGATTTGGTCAATGACTTCGAACGCTACCCCGAGTTCCTGCCGGGGTGCCGCCGGGCGCGTTTGCTCGAGCATGACGCTGATCATCTGATTGGTGAAATGACGCTTGGGCGCGCGGGCGTGGAGCAAACCATTACCACGCGCAACGACCTGTACGCGCCTGAGCGCATCGAGCTGTCGCTAGTGAAAGGGCCGTTCAAACAGCTCAAGGGTCGCTGGCTGTTTACGCCGATGGGCGAAGATGCCTGTAAGGTTAGTTTGGAAATGGAGTTCGTGTTCGCCAATCGGCTGCTGAGCATGGCGTTTGGCAAGCTGTTCCAGCAAATTGCCGGGCAACTGGTCGACGCGTTCACCAAGCGCGCCGATGAGATGTATGGCCGATAACCTGCTGAAGGTAGAGGTCGCCTTCGCATTACCCCACAAACAGCGCATCGTTGCGCTCGTGGTGCCTGAGGGCACGACCGCACGACAAGCCGTCGCGCTGGCCGATTTGCCTAGCCTGTTCCAAGAGGTACCCAGCGACACCTTCGCGCAGGCACCGCTGGGCATATTCGGCAAGGCCATTCGCCAGCCGGACAAAGAGACTCTGCGCGAGGGCGACCGTGTGGAAGTGTATCGCCCGCTACAGATCGACCCGAAAGCGGCCCGCCTAGAGCGGGCCAAGCGTCAGGCCAAAGGGCAGTAGCCCTGGCTTACTCGCCGGTAATGATGGGCTGTGGCTCGGGGGCCGTTTCCGGCGTGGGGGTACGCTGGCTGGGCAGCGTGTCCAGCGGGTCTGCGCCTTCCACGGCGGGGCCCATGCTGCCGTCGGTGCTGATCGGCAGATCACTGGATAAATCGCCTTCCTGTTCGATGTTCACCAAGCGACCCGCGTTATCGAACGTGAGCGTCACGCGGCGCTGCTCGACGCCCTCGTAGGCTTTGTCGACGCGGTAGACATAATCCCACTCACTGGAGTCGAACGGCGCTTCCAGCAGCGGGCGCCCCATGACGTAGGTCACCTGCTCTTGGGTCATACCCGGCTGGAGCTGGCTGACCATCTCCTGGGTGATCAGGTTGCCCTGGGGAATGTCGCGCTTGTAAACGCCAACGTAGCTGCAGCCGCTAACAACGGTCAGGGCAACGGAAAGAGTAATGATACGAGTCAATTTTTGCATTTGAGCCTGTTCTTCACTATCGTGGTTTCGGTCGATGATACCCGACCTAACCTGTTACTGCGAAGAGCAACCATGGCCGATCAGAACCATGAACTGCGCAAAGCCGGGCTGAAAGTGACCCTGCCGCGCGTCAAGATCCTGCAGATTCTCGAAAATGCTTCGGGTCAACACCACCTTAGCGCAGAAGAAGTGTATAAAACACTGATTGATGCGGGCGAGGATGTTGGCCTGGCAACCGTCTACCGCGTATTGACTCAATTCGAGTCGGCGGGCCTTGTGATTCGTCACAACTTCGACGGTGGCCACGCGGTCTTCGAGATGACCCAAGAGGACCACCACGACCATATGGTGTGTCTGGAAAGCGGTGAAATCATCGAATTCGTCGATGACATCATCGAGCGTCGCCAGCAAGAGATCGCCGAAGAGCACGGCTACGAGCTAGTGGACCATGCCCTGGTGCTGTACGTTCGCCCTCGCGGGTCTGATGTGACACGCCAGGATAGCGGCCCAACGAATCGCAAGTAGCGAATCGTTAAGCGCAACGCCGTGTAAAAACGCCCCCAAAGTGCGAGTGAACGTATCACTGGCGCTCTGGGGGCGTTTTGCATTCAACGGAGGCCTAGGTACGCTTTGCCACCTGCGCGAGTCAGGTGGCGTGGGCTTGGATGCTGGGGAGATAGATGCCTGGGCGTTAGAGACCCTGGGAGTTAGTGGGGCGGGCGCTGGCTGGCGTGGAGCATTTCCCGCGCATGGGCCAGGGTTTGGTCGGACAGCGTCACGCCGCCCAGCATACGCGCCAGCTCGCTGATCCGGCCGCGCTCGTCCAGCAGCGCCATGTGGGTGAGCGTGGTGTCTCGCTTGGCGCGCTTTTCTATGTGCAGATGCTGGTGCGCTTGAGCGGCCACTTGAGGCAGGTGGGTCACGGTCATCACCTGACCGTTTTCCCCCAGCTTCCGCAGCAGTTGGCCGACGATTTCCGCCGTTGCCCCAGAAATACCCACGTCCACTTCATCGAAGACGAGGCTCGGAATCGTCGAATGCGACGCCGCCACCACTTGAATGGCCAAGCTGATGCGCGACAGCTCGCCCCCGGAAGCGACCTTGGTGAGCGGCCGGGCGGGTTGGCCCGGGTTGGCGCTGATCAGGAATTGCACGTGGTCCAAGCCCTCGGGGGAAGGCGTTTCGCGCGGGGTGACGTCCACTTCGAAGCGTGCTTTGCCCATGGCCAAGAAGGCCAACTGCTGCTGCACCTCTTTGCCCAGACGCACGGCGGCCTTCTGACGTGCTTCGGTGAGCTGCTTGGCCTCGCTGCGGTAACGCTCGCGGTACTCGGCCACTTGGCTGCTGAGGGCTTCTAGATCGTCATCGCTGGCTTCGAGCTGCGCCACTTCCTGTTTGAGTTGGGCATGCAGCGCACAAATCTCTTCGGGCGCGACGTGGTGCTTACGGGCAATGCGGTGTACGTCGCCCATCCGCTCCTCTACCCACGCCAGCCGCTCTGGATCCAGTTCGGTAGTGCTGGCCAGTCGGTGCAGCTCACTGGCGGCTTCTTCGACTTGAATGCGTGCATCGCTCAACATGGTGAGCGTGTTGGCAAGCGTGCCTTTATCGCTGCCGGGCAGCGCGCTCAGGTGGGCGTAGGCTTGGTTGAGAAGCGACAGGGCGCCCCCTTCATCGCTTTCGCAGCAGTCGGCGGCAAACTGGGTTTCACGCAGGGTCTCTTCGGCGTGGGCCAGGGTGTGCTGTTCCTCTTCCAAGGTTTGCAGCTCGCCTTCGGCAAGGTCTAGCTGATCCAGCTCCTCGACTTGATAGCGCAGCAGTTGGCGTTTGGCCTCGACTTCGCTGCCCTCTTCACTGAGTTTTTTCAGCCGACGGCGAGCGCTGCGCCACTCGCGGAACGTCTCGGCGAGCTGCTGGCTGCGTTCGCGAAGTCCGGCGTAATCATCCAGTAGCGCCAAGTGCGTCTCTTCCCGCATCAAGGCTTGGTGGGCATGCTGGCCATGAATCTGAATCAACTGTTCGCCAAGGGATTTCAAATCGGCAATGGTCGCCGGGTGGCCGTTGATCCACGCCTTGGAGCGGCCGTTGGCAGTGACCACGCGGCGCAGCAGGCACTCGTCGGCGGGCAGTTCGCGGGCCACCAGCCATTCGGTAGCGGCGGGCAGATGCTGAATATCGAAACGGGCGGAGAGATCGGTTCGCTCGCAGCCGTGGCGCACGCTACCCGTATCGGCGCGCTCGCCCAGGCAGAGCCCCAGGGCACCCAACAGAATGGATTTACCCGCCCCAGTTTCGCCCGTAATGGCGGTCATGCCCCGGGTCAGGTCGAGTTCGAGACGATCAACGATCGCGTAGTCTTGGATCGCTAGCTGCGTAAGCATAAGGCCTCCTGAGGCGGTGCGGCACAGAAGCTGGATACTTATCCAATAATTGTTGTTTTATACAGTAGTCGATAACTCACTTCAATGCCCCTCTTGAGATGGCTTTTATGGCCCCCATATAGGCTGCATACGTGGTTAACACCCGCTACTTAACTCAGGTGGCCGCCACCGGCACCGTTACTTATTTCAGGAGCAAGGCATGGCAAAAGAACCGCAAACCCCGTTGGAAGATGAGCTGGCACGCCAAGAGCAGGAAGCAGAGGTCACCGACCAATCTGCCGAGGAGCGGTTGGTGGAAGGCGAACTGGAAGGGCTGATCGATGACGATGCGCCGCTGGAAGGCAGCGCCGGCAGCCCCGAAGCCGACGTGTTGGCCGCCCAGGTAGAAGAGCTGGAGCAGAGCCTAGCGGAAGCCAAAGACCAAGCGCTGCGCGCCGCTGCCGAAGCTCAAAACGTTCGCCGCCGAGCGGAGCAAGAAGCCGAAAAAGCGCGCAAGTTTGCCCTGGAGAAGTTCGTCAAAGAGCTGCTGCCCGTGGTGGATAGCCTTGAGAAAGCCTTGGAAAGCATGCAGGACGACGCGTCCGACGTGCATCGTGAAGGTGTCTCCATGACCCTCAAGATGCAGCTAGACGTGCTGAGCAAGTTTGGCGTCGAAAGCATCGAGCCCCAGGGCGAGCCCTTCGACCCACAGGTGCATGAAGCCATGGCGATGGTGCCGAACCCAGAGCTCGACCCCAACACCGTGATGGATGTGATGCAGAAGGGCTATCTGCTGAACGGCCGCCTCGTTCGCCCTGCCATGGTCGTGGTCAGCCAAAAAGCGAATTAAGCCGCGTTGACGCATTGCAGTAAAAAAAGCCCTTGAAATGCTGCAAGCGGCCCCCAAATAAAGGGCAACTCGCGGGAAAACCCGCAGACGCCAAGTAAGTAACAGCGGCGTAAAACATCAGTTTTGTTTCAACCGAATTCGAGGTTTTTGCTATGGGACGCATTATTGGTATCGACCTGGGCACCACTAACTCTTGTGTGGCCGTGCTCGATGGTGACAGCGCTAAAGTCATTGAAAACGCCGAAGGCGGTCGTACCACGCCTTCCATCATTGCCTACACCGACGACGGCGAAACCCTGGTAGGTCAGGCCGCCAAGCGCCAGGCCGTGACCAACCCGGAAAACACCCTTTACGCCATCAAGCGTCTGATCGGCCGTCGCTTCAAAGACGACGTCGTTCAAAAAGACATCAAGATGGTGCCCTACAAAATCGCTGAAGCTGATAACGGCGATGCGTGGGTAGAAGTGAAAGGCAAAAAAATGGCACCGCCGCAGGTAAGCGCGGAAGTGCTGAAGAAAATGAAGAAGACCGCCGAAGACTATCTCGGCGAAGCGGTCACCGAAGCGGTCATCACCGTACCGGCCTACTTCAACGACAGCCAGCGTCAGGCTACTAAAGATGCGGGCCGCATTGCCGGTCTGGACGTCAAGCGCATCATCAACGAGCCGACCGCCGCAGCGCTTGCCTACGGCATGGACAAATCCCGTGGTGATAAAACCATCGCGGTATACGACCTGGGTGGCGGTACCTTCGATATCTCCATCATCGAAGTCGCCGACGTTGATGGCGAAACGCAGTTCGAAGTGTTGGCGACCAACGGCGACACCTTCCTGGGTGGTGAAGATTTCGACCTGGCGCTGATCAACTATCTGGTCGACCAGTTCAAGTCGGACAGCGGTATCGATCTGTCTGGCGACAATCTGGCCATGCAGCGTCTGAAAGAAGCCGCCGAGAAAGCCAAGATCGAGCTTTCCAGCGCGCAGCAGACCGACGTGAACCTGCCGTACATCACCGCCGACAACACTGGCCCGAAACACCTCAACGTGAAGGTGACCCGTGCCAAGCTGGAGTCGCTGGTCGAAGACCTGGTTCAGCGTTCGCTCGAGCCGTGCAAAATGGCGCTGAAAGATGCAGGCCTGTCCGCGTCTGAAATCGACGAAGTGATTCTGGTCGGCGGTCAGACCCGTATGCCGATGGTTCAGAAGAAAGCGGCAGACTTCTTCGGTAAAGAAGCGCGTAAAGACGTGAACCCGGACGAAGCAGTGGCCGTGGGTGCTGCGATTCAGGGCGGTGTTCTGGGTGGCGACGTTAAAGACGTACTGCTGCTTGACGTGACCCCGCTGACCCTGGGTATCGAAACCCTGGGTGGCGTGATGACGCCGCTGATCGACAAGAACACCACCATCCCGACCAAGAAGACCCAAACCTTCTCGACCGCGGATGACAACCAGACTGCCGTGACCATTCACGTCGTCCAGGGTGAGCGTAAGCAAGTGTCGCAGAACAAGTCGCTGGGTCGCTTCGACCTCGCCGACATTCCGCCGGCACCGCGCGGTGTACCGCAGATCGAAGTGGCGTTCGACCTTGATGCCAACGGTATCCTGAACGTGTCTGCCAAAGATAAGGCAACCGGCAAAGAGCAGTCCATCGTCATCAAAGCGTCCAGCGGCCTCTCCGATGAAGAGATCGAGCAAATGGTACGCGACGCTGAAGCCCACGCGGACGAAGATAAAAAGTTCGAAGCGCTGGTGCAGCTGCGTAACCAAGCGGACGGCATGATTCACGCCACTCGCAAGACCGTTCAAGAAGCGGGCGACAAGGCGACCGATGACGAGAAACAGGCCATCGAAAACGCCATCGCCGAGCTGGAAGAAGCGGTGAAAACCGATGACCAGGACGATATCCAGAAGAAACTGGATGCGCTGACCGAAGTGTCCGGCCAGCTGGCGCAGAAGATGTATGCTGAGCAGGCAGACGCCGCGCAGGCGGGTGGTGAAGGTGCAGAAGAGGCCAACACCAAGCAGGACGATGACGTGGTTGACGCCGAGTACGAAGAAGTCAACGACGACAAGAAGAAGCAGTAACCCACCTCTTTCTGCCAAGGAAAGCGGTGACGCGGGAGGCAACTCCCGCGTTGCTGTTTCCGCGGCCGAGACGCCTATAGTGCGTAGCTAACCAGGAGGCGTAGGACCCATGTCCAAACGCGATTATTACGAAGTCCTGGGTGTCGAAAAAGGGGCCGATCAGAAAGAGATCAAAAAGGCCTATCGCCGTCTGGCGCAAAAATTCCACCCTGATCGAAACCCGGACGATAACACCGCAGCGGAAAAATTCCGTGAAGTGTCGGAAGCCTACGAAGTCTTGAGCGACGGCGAGAAACGCGCGGCCTACGACCAGTTCGGTCATGCCGGTGTGGATGGCCAGGGCGGCGGCTTTGGCGGCGGTGGCTTCGGTGGCGGCGGCGCTGGCGATTTCAGCGACATCTTCGGCGATGTGTTTGGCGATATCTTCGGTGGCGGCGGTGGCCGTCGTCGTGGGCCCAACGCACCCGCACGGGGTTCCGACCTGCGCTACAACCTAGAGCTGGATCTAGAGAGCGCGGTGGCGGGCACCACGGTGGATATCCGCGTCCCGCGCCATATCGAGTGTGACCGCTGTGACGGCGGCGGTGCCGAGCCGGGCTCCACCAAAGAGACCTGCCCCACCTGCCACGGCCACGGTCAGGTACGCATGCAGCAGGGCTTCTTCGCGGTTCAGCAAACCTGCCCGACCTGTCACGGCAGTGGCCAGCACATCAAAGTGCCGTGCCACAAATGTAACGGCGAAGGCCGCGTGCGTGAAACCCGCACGCTCTCGGTGAAGATTCCGCCGGGTGTGGATACCGGCGACCGTATTCGTCTCAACGGCGAAGGCGAGAGCGGCGTGAACGGTGGCCCGGCGGGCGATCTGTACGTTCAGGTTTCCATCAAGCCGCACCACATCTTCAAGCGTGACGGTAAACACCTGCAATGCGACGTGCCGATCAATTTCGTCGATGCAGCACTCGGTGGCGAGTTGGAAGTGCCCACGCTGGATGGCCGCGTGAAGCTGAAGATTCCGCCGGAAACCCAAACCGGCAAACTCTTCCGCCTACGCGGTAAAGGCGTGAAGCCCGTTCGCGGCGGAGCCCCTGGCGACCTGCTGTGCAAAGTAGTGCTGGAAACGCCCGTCAACCTCAACGACGAACAGAAAGACCTGCTTCGCCAACTGCAAGAGAGCTTCGATGGCAGCAACAGCCACAGCCACTCGCCGAAGAAAACCGGTTTCTTCGACAGCGTGAAGAAGTTCTTTGAAGAGATGAAGCCGTAAGAGCCCAGAGCGCTCTGAGGTAACAGCCCCAGCACCCCGGTGCTGGGGCTTTTTTATCTGCATCAACGCAGCAGGTGATCCATCCGCCACGACAAAGCCAGCGGATCAGGCTGGCTGTGCTGCGCGAGCCTAGCGTGAGACAAGCTGTGGCGACTTGCGTCACAATAACAGTATCCGCTTATCAATCGCTGGACGCTAACGAATGAAGGAAGTCACCTAATGCCTTTGGATGCTGTTGATCGCCCCTACGTAGGGATTTGGCTGCGCGTGCTGTCGGGGATGCTGTTTACGGGCATGCTGGTGTGTATCAAAGCCGTGAGCGATGAGGTGCCGGTGGGGCAGTCGGTATTTTTCCGTTCGCTGTTTGCGCTGTTGCCGATCGTGGTGTTTCTGGCCCTACGCCGGGAGTTTCCTCAGGGGTTGGCGACCCGGCGGCCGTTGGGCCATGCCTTGCGTTCAGGATTGGGCGCGGCGGCGATGTTTGCCTCGTTTGCCGCTGTGGCGGTGTTGCCGGTAGCAGAGACCACGCTGCTGGCGCAGTTGACGCCTATTTTTATGGCACTAGGCGGTGTCCTGCTGTTGGGCGAGCGCTTTACGTGGGTGCGTGCGCTGGCCATGGGGCTGGCGATGGGGGGAATGGCCGTACTGGTGTTGCCGAACGTGGGCGGTGCTTCCCAGTCGGGCCAGCTGGTGGGCTATCTATTGGCGGTGCTGAGCGCGGTGCTAACGGCGGGCGCGTTACTGACCGTGCGGCGCATTTCGCGCACGGAAACGGCAGGCGCTATCGCATTTTACTTCATTTTAGTGTCGGCCCTGGCGGGGCTGGCGACGCTGCCGCTGGGCTGGGCAGCGTTACGCCTAGAGGTGTTGAGCCTGCTCGTGCTGGCGGGGCTGTTGGGCGGGGCGGCGCATATCGCGATGACGCTGGCATTTCGCTATGCCGAGGCGTCGCGGTTAGCGCCGTTCGAGTACCTCGCCTTGCTATGGCCGGTGTTGGCGGATTGGTTGCTATTCGATATTCCGGCCTCGCACCACTTCTTCTTGGCGCTGCCTTTGATGCTGGGCGGTGTCGTCTTGGCGGCGCTAGAAGGTAAGCGCCTTAAATGGCCTCTTCGACGATAAGCTGAGGCCGCCCTTTCGAGCAGGGCTCGATGCGAGCGTTCACGTGGTAAACGCTGCGCAGCAGCTCGGGGGTAATGACGTCCTCCGTGGCGCCGCAGGCGATCAACCTGCCTTGTTCCAAGACCATGGCATGATCGGTAAAGCGCAGGGCGTGGCCAATGTCGTGTAGGGCGACCAGGATCAGCATTTGACGCTCGTCGGCTAGGCGTCTCAGTACGCTCAACAGGCTAATTTGCCGGTTGAGATCGAGCGCGGACGTGGGCTCGTCCAGCATGAGGATTTCAGGCTCCTGCACCAGCGCCTGGGCGGCGCTCACTAGCTGGCGCTGGCCGCCGCTCAAATCGCCGATGTCACGCTCGGCCAGCGCGCTAATGTTCAGCTCGGCAAGCGCTTTGTCCACTTGGGCAAGGTCGTCGGCTTGTACCGTCAGGCTACGCCCTTGCATGCGGGCCAGCAGCACGGACTCATACACCGATAAGACGGCTTTGGCACCGGTGTCCTGGGGCATGTAGGCCACGGGCCGCTCGGCGGTGGTGTGCGAAATGAGCACGTCGCCGCTGCCTTTCAGCAACCCCAGAATGCGACGAAACAGCGTCGATTTGCCTGCCGCGTTGGGGCCAAGCAGCGCCACGACTTGCCCGCCTTGAAAGCAGGGCGTGGAGATGTCGTGAACAATGGTTTTGCGCCCATAGCGGGCGCACACGTTCTTGAGCTGTAGCGTTACCATGCGGCCTTCTTGTGATTGAGCACGAGGAAAAGGAAGAAGGGAATGCCCACGAGCGACGTGATGATGCCGATGGGAATGATGGTGCCGGGAATGATGATCTTCGACAGCACCGACCCCACCGAGAGAATCAGCGCCCCGCACAGGGCCGAGCCGGGCAGGAAGAAGCGCTGATCTTCGCCCAGCAGCATACGGGCAATGTGCGGGCCCACCAGGCCAATGAAGCCAATCGTACCGACGAAGGCAACGGCGATAGCGGCCAGCAGCGACACAAGCACCAATACCTCTAGGCGCAGCGCGCGAGGGTTGACGCCCATGCTCTCCGCTTTAGCATCCCCTAGGCGCATGGCGGTGAGCGCCCAGCCGTGGCGTGCCAAAAGCGGCATTACCAGGGCGAGTACGCCAAGCGCGATCCAGAACTTTGGCCAGGTGGCTTTGGTGAGGCTGCCCATCGTCCAGAACACCACGGCGGCCACGGCCTCTTGGCTGGCAAAGAACTGGATCAGCGCCATCAACGAGTTGAAGATGAACACCATCGCAATGCCGAGTAGTACGATGGTTTCCACGGTGACGCCGCGTTTGAGGCTCAGCGCGTGAATTAAAAACGCGGTGAACATGGCCATCAGAAACGCGTTGATGGGCACCACGTATTCGATGGCGGTGGGGATGATAGCCACGCCAAAGGCCAAGCCCAGGGCAGCACCAAAGCTGGCGCCTGCGGAAATCCCCAGCGTGAACGGGCTGGCGAGCGGGTTGCTGAGGATGGTCTGCATCTGCGCGCCCGCCACCGAGAGGCTAGCCCCTACGACGATGGCCATGAGCGCGACCGGCATACGAATGTCCCACAGAATGACTCGCGCCTGCTGGCTGACGGCATCGGGAGTCACCAGCGCAGCGATCACCTCGGCCAAGCTGAAACGGGCGGGGCCGAGTGCCAAATCCACACAGAGACTGAGCAGCAGCGCGAGGGTCAGCCCCACCAGAATCAGCTGTCGACGCCACACTTGAGCGCGATAGAACGTGCGTCCGGTGGTTGGGTGGGCGACGTTGGCATTACTCATCATGAAGCGTTATCCAGTAGCCGGGCTGATAATCGATCGGCAGAAACCGGTCGTGAAGCTCTTCCAAGGTAGCCTCGGGGTCTAAATCTTCAAACAGCTCGGGATGGAACCACTTGGCCAGCTGCTGTACGGCAACGAAGTAGTAGGGGCTGTTATAGAACTGGTGCCAAATCGCGTGAACGTTCCCTGTCTCGACGGCGTCGATGCCGGTCATGGCGGTGCGGGTCGTTAACGCTTGCAGTTTTTCCCGTGCCTGCGCCTGGTCGGCGCCGGGACCAACACCAACCCAGTCACCGCCTGGCACGTAGGCATCCCAACTGCCGCCCGTGACCACCACGTGCTGCGGGTTGGCGGCGATGATTTGCTCGGGGTTGAGGTTGCCAAAGCTGGCGGGGATGATGCCGTCGGCGATGTTGGTGCCGCCTGCCAGCGTCACGTACTCGCCAAAGTTGGCAGGGCCGAAGCTCATGCAGCACTCATCCGAATAGCCGCCTGCACGATCGACGAAGACCCGTGGTCGTTCGGGATTGGCTTGCTCGATGACCTCCGTAACCCGGGCGAGCTGCGCTTCGGCAAAGGTGATGAACTCCTCGGCAGCGGCCTTGTCGTTCATCAACTGGCCGATCAGGCGCATCGATGGAATGGTGTTCTCGATGGGGTCTTCGCGGAAGTCCACGTACACGATGGGAATGTCCAGTTCCGCGAGCTTGTCATCGTAGGCGGCATCCTCGGTGGCTGCTTTTGCCTCGATGTTCATCAGAATCAGGTCAGGATTCAGCGACGCCGCTTGTTCGACATCGAAGGTACCATCTTTGAAGCCCCCAAAGGTGGGAATCGAAGCCATCTCAGGGAAGCGCTCTAAGTAGCGCTGGTAGTTGTCAGGGTCTGCTTGTGAGAAGTCTTCTCGCCAGCCCACCACGTGGGCCAGTGGTGCGTCGGGTTCGAGCATGCCCAGCAGATAGATTTGCCTGCCTTCGCCCAGGATGACGCGTTCGGCAGGGGCGTCTAGGGTGATCTGTCGGCCAGCAATATCAGTGACCGTGATGGGTGCCGCGATAGCCGACGCGCAAACGAGAGATGTCAGCGCACCGACGAAAGGAAGAGAGAGACGTAACAGCATAGTGGCATTGGTTACCTGAGTTCTTTAGCGTCTACGCTAACGATGAGTGTTTAATCAAACATAGATGTTGATGTTAATTGCTATTCTCATGTCGGCATTATCCTTAAAAGCGGGAAAGGTGTCGAGGTAAGCGATAAGCGTTAGCGTTGAGCAACACGCCGTTGCAACGAATTCTCATTCGTTGCTTGGCTCTTGCGGGGGCGGCGATTAGGCTAGTAGGGCATCACGTCTGTCGACTTGGAGAGAACCGCATGCCTTTATCCCGAGCAGAGATTGCCACCCCATCCGGCGCGCGGTTGATCAACCGCCTGTGCAAGCACTGGGCCCATAAACTTGAGGTGGAATACACCGAGCAGGACGCCAAAATCGTGTTTGCCAGCGGTACCTGCCTGATGCACGCCGAGCCAGAACGGTTGCTGGTCTCTATCGAAACCCTCGAAGAGGAGCACCTGGACCAGCTCGAAGGCGTGGTCGAAAGCCATTTGGTGCGGATGGCGAAAGACGAACCGCTAGAGATCGTCTGGGAAAATTGAAGTGATCGAGGGGCGGCGGCGTTAGCGCCGCATCGGCCGGGGTGGTCTGTTATAATCGCGGCCACCCTTTTTGTTTCTAGATTGATGCCAAATAGCGCACGCGTAGGAGTTTCCATGACCCGAATTGCCATTGTAGGCGTAGCTGGCCGCATGGGCCGCACGTTAGTCAACGCCGTCGAGCAAGAAGCCGATGCCTCCCTGGCGGGCGGTATCGTGGAGCCGGGCAGCTCCTTGGCCGGTGCCGATATCGGCGAGCTGGCGGGCGTAGGCAAGCGGGGCGTGGTGGCGGTCGATTCGCTCAGCGCCATCGTCGATGACTTCGACGTGCTGATCGACTTCACCGCACCGCAGGTGACGCTGGCGAACCTGGCATTCTGTGCCGAGCACGGTAAGCGCATCGTGATTGGCACCACCGGCATGAACGATGACGAACTGGCCGAGCTGGATAGCTACCGCGATAAAGTCGCCATGGTCTTCGCCCCCAACATGAGCGTGGGCGTGAACCTAACGCTGAAACTGCTGCAAACGGCGGCCAAAGCGCTGGGTGATGAAGGGTACGACATTGAAGTGATCGAATCGCACCACCGCCATAAAGTCGATGCGCCTTCCGGTACGGCCATCAAAATGGGGGAAGTGGTCGCGGAAAGCCTAGGCCGCACCCTAAAAGAGCACGGCGTGTTCGAGCGGGTAGGGCAGTGCGGCCCGCGCACCGACAAAGAGATCGGCTTTGCGACCGTTCGCGCAGGCGATATCGTCGGTGAGCATACCGTGATGTTCGCCACCGAAGGCGAGCGCATCGAGATTACCCACAAGGCCTCAAGCCGCATGACCTTTGCCAAAGGCGCTGTGCGCGCCGCTCGCTGGGTCGCCAGCCAGCCTCATGGCCGCTACGACATGCAAGACGTCTTGGAGCTTCATTGATTGGCAAAGCGTTCTTTACCCTATGCTGAAAATAAAGGGCTAGCCGACGGTCGGTAAATCCTGTAACATTCCAAAAATTTTGGCCGAGTGGCTTTCAATAGCCAGTAAAACGCCTGCAGCGAATGTCTGTGGTAGTCGATGTCAGTGGAAAGTGGACCACGCTTGTTGCACTGGCCGTTAGGTTAGAGAAAAGAGTCAGCGAACTGCTGCGCCATGGCCACGACCGTTACGGTGGCATGGATGAGAACAACAAGCGGGATGAAACCGATGTTTTTATTGTCGGCTTCGTCCCGCTTTTTTACGACCCGACGTTTGCACGCAAACGCCGGCAACCGGATCGCCGAGCCTGCGCCCACAGGCTCCCACCAGCATGGGAGAACTTGTCTTGAATAACCCCGCATTGAGCAAACCCGCGATATTGGCCCTGGAAGATGGCAGTGTGTTTCATGGAACGGCCATTGGCGCGGATGGAGTCACAAGCGGTGAGGTGGTGTTCAATACAGCCATGACCGGCTACCAGGAAATCCTCACCGACCCCTCTTATACCCGCCAAATCGTCACCCTGACTTACCCGCATATCGGCAATACCGGTATTAATTCCGAAGATGTGGAGTCCGCCTCCATTGCGGCAGCGGGCCTGGTGATTCGTGATCTTCCCCTGCTGGCCAGCAGCTTCCGCTCCGAGCAAACCCTCTCTGATTATCTGAAAAGCCAAAACGTGCTAGGCATTGCGGATATCGATACCCGACGCCTAACGCGTATTTTGCGCGATAAAGGTGCCCAGAACGGCGCGATTCTGGCAGGTGCCGATGCAGAGGGCGACGATGCCGTCGAGCGGGCGCTGGCAGCGGCGAAGGCGTTTCCGGGCTTGAAGGGCATGGATTTGGCCAAAGAAGTCTCTTGCAAAGAGGCTTACGAGTGGTCGGAAGGCGAGTGGACCTTGGGCGAAGGCTACGCGGATGCGAGCCAGGGCGAGCGCCCCTACCACGTGGTGGCGTTCGATTACGGCGTGAAGTTCAACATCCTGCGCATGCTGGCGGCGCGGGGCTGCCGCTTGACCGTGGTGCCGGCGCAAACGCCTGCGGCAGAGGTGCTGGCGATGAACCCGGACGGCGTGTTCCTGGCCAACGGCCCCGGCGACCCCGAGCCCTGTGACTACGCGATTAAAGCGATCCAGGAAGTGTTGGAAACCGACACGCCGGTGTTCGGCATTTGCTTGGGCCACCAGCTGCTGGCGCTGGCCTCCGGTGCCAAAACCGTCAAGATGGGCCACGGCCACCACGGTGCCAACCATCCGGTACAAGACCTGGATACCGGCACGGTGATGATCACCAGCCAGAACCACGGCTTTGCGGCCGATGAAGCGACCCTGCCGAGCAACGTACGTGCCACGCACCGCTCGCTGTTCGACGGCACTCTGCAGGGGATTGAGCGTACCGATCGTCCGGCGTTTAGCTTTCAGGGCCACCCGGAAGCCAGCCCTGGCCCGCGCGATGTAGCGCCGCTGTTCGATCGCTTTATCGCCATGATGCAGGCGCGCCGCTAGGTTCGCCGCGCTGCCTCTCATTGCCTAGTTACGCCGTTTTGATGCTCATCGTCACCACTTTTTGCGGGAACCGTTATGCCTAAGCGTACCGATATCAATAGCATTCTTATCATTGGCGCTGGTCCGATCGTCATCGGCCAGGCCTGCGAATTCGACTACTCCGGCGCCCAGGCGTGTAAAGCCCTGCGCGAGGAGGGGTACCGGGTTATTTTGGTCAACTCCAACCCGGCCACGATCATGACCGATCCCGCCATGGCCGATGCTACCTACATCGAGCCGATTACCTGGCAGGCGGTCGAGAAAATCATCGAAGCCGAGCGTCCTGACGTGATTCTGCCCACCATGGGTGGCCAGACCGCGCTGAACTGCGCGCTCGATCTGGACAAGCACGGCGTATTGGCCAAGTACGGTGTCGAGATGATCGGTGCCAATGCCGATGCCATCAACAAAGCCGAAGACCGCGATCTGTTCGACAAGGCGATGAAGAACATCGGCCTGGAGTGCCCCAAAGCGAAAGTGGCGCACACCATGGACGAGGCGTGGGAAATCCAGGCGGAGCTTGGCTTCCCGACGATCATTCGCCCCTCCTACACCATGGGCGGCTCCGGCGGCGGTGTGGCGTACAACAAGGAAGAGTTCGAAGAGATCTGCACCCGCGGTTTCGAACTGTCCAACAACCACGAGCTGCTCATCGATGAGTCGCTGCTGGGTTGGAAAGAATACGAAATGGAGGTGGTGCGCGATAAGAACGATAACTGCATCATCGTCTGCGCGATCGAAAACTTCGACCCGATGGGCGTCCACACCGGCGACTCCATCACCGTGGCACCGGCGCAAACGCTGACCGATAAAGAGTATCAGATCATGCGCGACGCCAGCCTCGCGGTGCTGCGCGAGATCGGCGTGGAAACCGGCGGGTCGAACGTTCAGTTCGGTATGGACCCGAAGACTGGCCGCATGGTCGTCATCGAGATGAACCCCCGCGTCTCCCGTTCGTCGGCGCTGGCCTCGAAGGCCACCGGCTTCCCGATTGCCAAGATCGCGGCGAAGCTGGCGGTGGGATATACCCTGGACGAACTGCAGAACGACATCACGGGCGGCCAAACCCCAGCGTCCTTCGAGCCGTCCATCGACTATGTCGTGACCAAAATTCCGCGTTTTACCTTCGAGAAGTTTCCCCAAGCGAACGATCGCCTGACCACCCAGATGAAGTCGGTGGGCGAGGTGATGGCGATTGGCCGTACGTTCCAAGAATCGCTGCAAAAAGCGCTGCGTGGCATGGAAACCGGTAACGACGGCCTCGACCCGATCATTACCGAGTTCACCGATGACGCCATGGCCCAGATCAAGGGCGAGCTGCAGGCGGCAGGGGCCGAGCGTATCTTCTTCGTGGCCGACGCCATGCGCGCGGGCATGAGCGTGGACGACGTGTTTGCGCTGACCAATATCGACCGTTGGTTCCTGGTTCAGCTGGAAGACCTGATTCTGACCGAAGCGGCGGTCTCCAAGCGCGCGTTGGCGGATCTCTCCGCTCGCGAGCTGTTCCAGCTCAAGCGCAAGGGCTTCTCGGATGCACGTCTAGCGAAGCTATTGGGTGTGTCCGAAAAAGAGTTCCGCAAGACTCGTCAGGCAGCCAATATCCGTCCGGTCTACAAGCGCGTGGATACCTGCGCTGCCGAATTTGCGTCGGACACGGCCTACATGTACTCCACCTACGAGGAAGAGTGCGAAGCGGACGTGTCTGATCGCCAGAAAATCATGGTGTTGGGCGGTGGCCCGAACCGTATCGGCCAGGGTATCGAGTTCGATTACTGCTGCGTTCACGCCGCCTTCGCCATGCGCGATGACGGCTACGAAACCATCATGGTCAACTGCAACCCGGAAACCGTCTCTACCGACTACGACACCTCTGATCGTCTCTACTTCGAGCCGGTCACGCTGGAAGACGTGCTGGAAATTGCCGATAAAGAGAAGCCGGTAGGCGTGATTGTACAGTTTGGTGGTCAAACGCCGCTGAAGCTGGCCCGCGAGCTGGAAGCTGCAGGCGTGCCGATTATCGGTACCACGCCGGACGCCATCGACCGCGCTGAAGACCGCGAGCGCTTCCAGGTGATGATCGACAAGCTCGGCCTGAAACAGCCGCCCAACGCCACTGCGCGCAGTTTCGAAGATGCCTTCGCCAAAGCCGAAAAAATTGGCTACCCCCTGGTCGTGCGCCCGAGCTACGTCCTGGGCGGTCGGGCGATGGAGATCGTCTACGACGCCTCCGAGCTCGAAAACTACATGACCAACGCGGTGAAGGTCTCTAACGACTCGCCGGTACTGCTGGATCACTTCCTGAGCGCCGCGGTGGAAGTGGATATCGATGCAGTCTCTGACGGCCAGCAGGTCGTAATTGGCGGTATCATGCAGCACGTAGAGCAAGCGGGCGTTCACTCCGGCGACTCCGCCTGTGCGCTGCCGCCTTACTCGCTGCCTGCCGACGTGCAGGACGAGATGCGCGAGCAGGTCAAGAAAATGGCCGTGGAGCTGGGCGTCAAAGGCCTGATGAACGTGCAGCTGGCGTGGCAAGATGGTGAGATCTACGTGATCGAGGTCAATCCCCGCGCCTCGCGTACCGTGCCGTTTGTTTCCAAGTGCATCGGCACCTCGCTGGCCCAGATTGCTGCGCGCTGCATGGCCGGTAAAACCCTCGCCGAGCAGGGCTTCGAGCGGGAAATCGTGCCGCACTTCTACAGCGTCAAAGAAGCGGTCTTCCCGTTCAACAAGTTCCAGGGCGTTGACCCGATTCTCTCGCCGGAGATGAAGTCCACCGGTGAAGTGATGGGCTCGGGCGATACCTTCGCTGAAGCCTTCTTCAAGGCGCAGCTAGGCGCGGGCGAAGCGATCCCGGCGCTGGATGGCGACCGTAAAGCGTTCCTGTCGGTGCGTGAACCTGACAAGCAGGGGATTATCGAAGTGGCCCGTTCTCTGCTAACATTGGGCTTCACACTTTGTGCAACACGCGGTACGGCAGCGGCCATAGAAGCCGCAGGGCTACCCGTGGAGCACGTCAATAAAGTCTACGAAGGCCGTCCCCATATCGTCGATCTGCTGAAGAACGACGAAATCGCCTACATCGTGAACACTACCGAAGGTCGTCAGGCAATTAACGACTCTTCGATCATTCGCCGTACTGCTCTCGCGCGCAAGGTGCCCTATGCGACCACCTTGGCGGGCGCTAATGCTGTTTGCATGGCGCTAGAGTACGGTAGGGAGATTACGGTGCGGCGCCTTCAGGATCTGCATGCAGGAGCAAGTCAATGAACAAGGTCCCGATGACGGTAGCGGGAGAAAAAAGCCTTCGCGAAGAGCTCAACCACTTGAAGGGCGAAGAGCGCCCCCGAGTGATTGCGGCCATCGCCGAAGCGCGTGAACACGGTGACCTCAAGGAGAACGCCGAGTATCACGCCGCCCGCGAGCAGCAGGGGTTTATTGAAGGTCGTATCCAGGAAATCGAGAGCAAGCTTTCGGGCGCCCAGGTGATCGATGTCACCAAGCTGCCGAAGACCGGTAAGGTGATTTTTGGAGTGACTGTGTCGCTCTTGAACCTGGATAGTGATGCCAGCGTTACCTATCGCATTGTTGGCGAAGATGAAGCCGACATTAAAGCGGGTCGCATTTCGGTCACCTCACCCATTGCGCGCGCGCTGATTGGTAAAGAAGAGGGCGATGTGGTGGTGGTGAAAACGCCCGGCGGCGACGTTGAGTACGAAATTGAGAGTGTTGAACACCTTTAATGCTGTGCGGATAGCGCCATAAAAAAGGCCCGATGCAGGTAGCTGCTTCGGGCCTTTTAGCTTAGCGGCGCTTGGCGCCGTGTCAGCATAGTACTGTGCGCGTTAGTGCCGCCCGTGATGGTTCTCGAAGCGGGTAACGTTGGAGAGCTTGGGGTTAGCCTTTGGGTTGCGGCGATAAAGCAGCGCCATTTTGCCAATGGTTTGCACCAGCTCGGCGTTGCTGTCAGCCAGCAGCTCGTTGATCATCGCAGCGCGGTCATCCCGTTCGGGTAGGGCGAGCTTTACTTTGATTAGCTCGTGATCATTGAGCGCGCGGCTGAGTTCTGCGAGCAGATTTTCGGAGACGCCGTTCTCAGAAACGGTGACCACGGGGTTCAAATGGTGGCCAATGCTACGAAATGCTTTCTTTTGTGCCTGTGACAAGCTCATGGTATCTTGCGGTATCCCGGTTAGCGCTTAACGTTCCATCTTACGGTGAAATGCCGCTAAGTGAAAGCAATCACGTGAACGCGCCCATCTCTTATTCCAGTGTCAGATTCCCACATGCAGCAAAAGCCCCCAAGCCGTAAACATTCAGTGAGCAAAACCAGCAACAACTGGAAGAAAGAACACTTCGACGACCAGTATGTGAAGCAGAGCTGGCAGGATGGCTACCGCTCCCGGGCGAGCTACAAGCTGCTAGAGTTGGACGAGAAAGATAAGCTGTTTCGCAACGGGATGACGGTCATCGACCTCGGCGCTGCCCCAGGTGGGTGGAGCCAAATCGCTGCCGAAAAAGTCGGCCCGGAAGGGGTCGTCATTGCGTCGGACATCTTGGAAATGGACGCTCTGGCCGGTGTGGACTTCATTCAGGGCGATTTCACCGAAGAGAGCGTGCTCAATGCGATTCTCGAACGTTTGGGAAATCGTCCGGTAGACCTTGTTATGTCGGACATGGCCCCCAATATGAGTGGTATGGCAGCCATCGATCAGCCCCAAGCCATGTATCTCGTCGAGCTGGCATTGGAACTGGCCCGGGAAACGCTTTCACCCAAAGGTCGGTTTTTGGTCAAGGTCTTTCAAGGCGAAGGGTTCGATGCGTATCTAAAAGAACTGCGCGGCAGTTTCGACCGTGTGGTCACTCGTAAGCCAGACGCCTCGCGTGCGCGCTCTCGGGAAGTCTACTTTTTAGCGGAGGGCTTTCGCGGTTAACCAGGGCTGGCAAGGCGCTGGCGCAATAGCAAAGATTTATCACCGCGATTGCCAGACAGGCAAGCGCAAGGTGTGTCACATTAGGCACAATGGACGAGCGTGACACAGATGGCCCAACGCCCAATGGGCTTTGGCAATGGTTGAACGTTAAGCTCTAGTGTAAGGTCAGAGTATTAGCGGTTAACCGACGGATTCTTGTAATGAGGGTAGTCCCTTGAACGATATGGCGAAGAACCTGATTCTGTGGTTGGTCATCGCGGCCGTTCTACTGACAGTGTTCAATAATTTCAGTACGGAAAGCGCACCGCAGACCACGAACTACTCCCAGTTCGTGCAGCAGGTGCAAAATCAGCAGGTACGTAGCGTCACCATCGATGGCTACACCATTACCGGTGAGCGCACGGATGGTTCGCAGTTCCAGACTATTCGCCCAGCAGCGGAAGACCCCAAGCTGATGGACGACCTGCTCAGCAATAACGTCACCGTGGTCGGTAAGGAGCCAGAGCAGCAGAGCATCTGGACACGTCTGCTGATCGCCAGCTTCCCGATTCTGCTGATTCTGGCCATCTTCATGTTCTTCATGCGCCAAATGCAAGGCGGCGCTGGGGGCGGTAAAGGCGGCCCGATGAGCTTTGGCAAGTCCAAAGCGAAGCTGCTCTCTCAGGACCAGATCAAAACCACCTTTGCCGACGTGGCAGGCTGTGACGAAGCGAAGGAAGAGGTCGAAGAGCTAGTCGACTTCCTGCGTGACCCGACCAAGTTCCAGCGCCTGGGTGGAACGATTCCCCGTGGCGTGCTGATGGTAGGCCCGCCCGGTACAGGTAAGACACTGCTGGCCAAGTCCATTGCGGGCGAAGCCAAAGTGCCGTTTTTCTCGATTTCTGGTTCCGACTTCGTCGAGATGTTCGTCGGTGTGGGCGCGTCTCGCGTTCGCGACATGTTCGAACAGGCCAAGAAGCAGGCGCCCTGCATCATCTTCATCGATGAGATCGATGCTGTTGGCCGTTCGCGCGGTACCGGCATGGGGGGCGGCAACGATGAGCGTGAGCAAACGCTGAACCAGCTGCTGGTGGAAATGGACGGCTTTGAAGCCAACGAAGGCATCATCGTCATCGCCGCCACCAACCGTCCGGACGTTCTCGACCCGGCGCTGCTGCGCCCCGGGCGTTTTGACCGTCAGGTCACCGTTGGTCTGCCAGACATTCGAGGCCGCGAGCACATTTTAGGCGTTCACCTGCGTAAGGTGCCGCTGGCCGATGACGTCAAGCCGCAGCTCATCGCACGCGGTACGCCGGGCTTCTCGGGGGCCGATCTCGCAAACCTGGTGAACGAAGCTGCTCTGTTTGCCGCACGCCGTAACAAGCGTTTGGTGGGCATGGATGAGCTTGAGCTTGCCAAGGACAAGATCATGATGGGCGCAGAGCGCAAATCCATGGTCATGACCGACAAAGAGAAGCTCAATACGGCTTATCACGAAGCGGGTCATGCGATCATCGGTTTGGTCATGCCCGAGCACGACCCGGTCTACAAGGTGACGATTATTCCCCGTGGCCGCGCGCTCGGTGTGACGATGTTCCTACCCGAAGAAGATCGCTACAGCCTGTCGCGTCAGCAAATCATTAGCCAAATCTGCTCGCTGTTTGGTGGTCGTATCGCCGAAGAGATGACATTGGGTGCCAACGGTGTCACGACCGGTGCTTCCAACGATATCAAGCGGGCGACCGAATTGGCCCATAATATGGTCGCCAAGTGGGGGCTCTCGGATGAGATGGGTCCGATCATGTACGACGAGGACGAGTCTCACCAGTTCCTCGGCGGCCCAGGCCAAGGTGGCGGCAAGCTGAAGTCGGGCGAAACCACGACGCGGCTCGATAAAGAAGTGCGCAAGATCATCGATGAGTGCTACGAGCAGGCGCGTCAAATCCTGCATGACAACCGCGATAAGCTGGATGCCATGGCAGAAGCGCTGATGAAGTTCGAAACCATCGATGCCAACCAGTTGAAGGACATCATGGAAGGTCGTGATCCTCGTCCGCCGGAAGGTTGGAACGACGGTGACTCCTCCGGTGGCGGCATGCGTGTCAGCGATGACAAGCCCGACACCAAGGCAGACGATCAAGCGTCGAACGCATCGAGCGACGATGGCGAAGAGGATGACGACGAGCCTCGTCGTCGGCCCTCCGATCCGCTGGGCGGCCCTGCCGGCCCCTAGGCCACGCAGGTCGCGCAGCCAAAGGCGTCCCCAATGGGGGCGCCTTTTTGTTATGCTGTGAGGCAGTGACAGTTACGTTTCATTTTTGATTTTAGGCGGCAGCATGACTCCGAACGTTGACCCTTCATCGCCTTCACGCCAAGCAGAGAGTGCGTTGCAGCTGCGCTGTGGGCGCCATACGCTTGATCTTTCATTCCCGCGCGTCATGGGAATTTTGAACGTCACGCCTGATTCGTTCTCCGATGGCGGTCAGCATGTCGCGCTGGACGATGCGCTGCGCCACGCCGAGCGTATGCTGGCCGAAGGGGCGGCGATGATCGACGTGGGCGGCGAATCGACCCGTCCCGGGGCAACGCCGGTTTCCGAGCAGCAGGAGCTGGATCGGGTCGCGCCGGTTGTCGAGGCGCTGGTGCGTGAACTCGATGCGTTGGTCTCGGTGGATACTAGTAGCGCCACGGTGATTCGTGAAGCCAGTGCCTTGGGCGCAGGCATGATCAACGATGTGCGGGCCCTAGAGCGCGAGGGTGCTCTGGCCGCCGCCGCCAGCAGCGGCTTGCCCGTATGTTTAATGCATCGTCAGGGTGAGCCCCAGAGCATGCAGCAAGCGCCGAGCTACCGCGACCCCGTCGAGCGTGAAGTGGCCGCCTACCTTGCCGACCGCATCGCTGCCTGCGAAGCCGTCGGCCTGCGCCGTCAGCGCTTGCTGATCGACCCAGGGTTTGGCTTTGGTAAAACCGTCGAGCACAACCTGCGGCTGCTGAAGTATATGGACTCGCTGAGGGCGCTGGAACTTCCCATTCTGGTTGGCATGTCACGCAAAAGCATGATCGGTAAAGTGCTGGGACGTCCTGTGGAAGAGCGGCTAGCCGGTGGCTTGGCGCTGGCGGCCATGGCGGTGGAGCGTGGGGCGAGCATCTTAAGGGTGCATGATGTAGGGCCAACGGTGGATGCCGTGAACATGGCGTGGGCGGTGCTGCAGGAAGGCTGTGAGCCGCCCGTGGATAAGGAACTTTGATAATGACAAGACGCTATTTTGGTACCGACGGCATTCGCGGTACCGTGGGGCAAGCGCCCATTACGGCCGACTTCATGCTCAAACTGGGCTGGGCGGCCGGGCAGGTGTTGCGCCGTGAAAAGGGGCGTACTCGCGTGTTGATCGGTAAGGATACGCGGATTTCCGGTTATATGTTCGAATCTGCGTTGGAGGCCGGTCTGTCGGCGGCCGGGGTCGATGTGTCGCTGCTCGGGCCAATGCCCACGCCGGGCATCGCCTACCTGACGCGCACCTTCCGTGCCGACGCCGGTATCGTGATTTCGGCGTCGCACAATCCGTTTGACGATAACGGCATCAAGTTTTTCTCTGCGGAAGGCAAGAAATTGCCAGACGAAGTGGAAGACCGCATCGAAACGATGCTGGAAGCGCCGCTCAGCACTGCCGATGCGGCGCAGTTGGGTAAGGCGACGCGCATCGATGACGCCGCTGGTCGCTATATCGAATTCTGCAAATCGACGCTGCCGGACCGGCTGAGCCTGCACGGGCTGAAAGTGGTATTGGATTGCGCTCATGGGGCCACTTACCATATCGCCCCCAGCGTGTTTCGCGAGTTAGGCGCGGAGGTGAGCGTGATCGGTGCTGCGCCGGACGGCTTGAATATCAACCATCAAGTTGGCTCGACGCACCCGGCGGCGCTACGCGCGGCGGTCATCCAGCAAGGCGCCGATTTGGGGGTCGCCTTCGATGGTGACGGCGACCGCGTGCTGCTCGTTGATGCCGATGGCCGCGAAGTCGACGGCGACGATATTCTCTACTTGATTGCTCGCGACCGCCACGAGCGCGGGCTGCTGGACGGCGGCGTGGTCGGCACGCTGATGAGCAATTTCGGCCTTGCCATGGCGCTGGATCGGCTCGGCATACCTTTCCAGCGTGCCAAGGTAGGTGACCGCTTCGTCATGGAAATGATGGCCGCCAACGGATGGGAGCTGGGCGGCGAAGCCTCTGGGCACATCGTTTGCGGTCACGTGCAGACCACAGGCGACGGCGTTGTATCGGCGCTACAGGTGTTGGCGCTGATGGTGCGCGAGCAGAAACCGTTGCCCGCCCTGTTGAAAGGGTTCGAAAAAGTGCCGCAATCGCTGGTCAATGTGCGCCTGCCCGCAGGATCGAATGCCAGCGACGTGATGATGGCCCAGCCGCTTCTCGACGCCGTGGCCGCCTTGGAAGCGGAGCTGGGTGACCAGGGGCGGGTGCTGCTGAGGCCATCGGGCACCGAGCCTTTGATTCGTGTCATGGTCGAAGGGCGCGCACATCTTGACGTCGATCGCTTGGCCCATAAATTGGCGGGCCAAGTCGAGGCGCTGCTTGGCTAACGATTTCGAAAAGTGGGAGCCGCTTTAGTGCGAAAAGCGCGCTGTGCCTGCGATTGGCCGTGCAACAGCGGTTGTCTTGACAAGGCGGCTCCTATACCATTTCGCTCCACCTTGAGTGAGGATTCTCCATGCGTACGCCATTGATTGCCGGCAATTGGAAAATGAACGGTTCCAAGGCGCTCATCGACGCGTTTGGCCAAGCCTTTGCGTCAGCGGCGCTGCCCACGTCCATCGACGTGGTCGTGATTCCGCCGTTTCCCTATTTAGACGCTGCGCGTCAGGCGTTTAGCGGCACGCCGTTGCAGTTAGGGGCGCAAACGCTTAACCCCCACCCCGCCGGTGCGCATACCGGCGAAGTGAGCGGCGGTATGCTCAAAGAGGTTGGCGCGGCTTACGTACTGGTGGGACACTCGGAGCGTCGGCAGCTCTACCGTGAAAGCGATGAGCAGGTGTGTGACCGCCTATTGGCGGCGCTGGACGCCGGGCTTACGCCGATTTTGTGTGTCGGCGAAACGCTGGAAGAGCGCGATGCGGGCCACACGATGGACGTTGTGCTAGGCCAAGTAGGCTATATCATGGATCGCCTATCGCCTGCACAGCGCTTGCAGGTCGTCATTGCCTACGAGCCTGTTTGGGCCATCGGTACTGGTCGCACGGCGACGCCAGCGCAAGCGCAAGAGGTCATGGCAGGCATTCGTGCCTATCAGGCAGGGTTTGATGCGTCGCTTGCTGAGCAGCTGACACTGCTTTACGGCGGTAGCATGAACGCAAGTAACGCGGCTGAGCTGCTGGCTCAGCCGGACATCGACGGCGGTTTGGTGGGCGGTGCCTCGCTCAAAACCGACGATTTCTACGCCATTTGTCAGTCAGCAGGATAACTCCATGCAAGTTGCAATTCTTATGGTTCACGTGGTGATTGCGGTCGCCTTGGTTGTACTCATCCTGCTTCAGCAGGGTAAAGGTGCCGAAGCAGGCGCGGCCTTTGGTGGCGGTGCATCGCAAACGGTCTTTGGTTCACGGGGTAGCGGTAACTTTCTTTCCCGCACGACCGGTATTTTGGCCGCAGGCTTTTTCGTGACATCGATGGCGCTGGCGTACTTTGCCACTCAGGCAGGCCAAGCACCGGAAGCCGGTATTCCCGATGCGCGAATGATCGAGCAGCAGCAAAACGTTCCAACGCTTGACGACTCCCCTGCAAGTATGGATAATACCGCGCCAGTGCTAGAGGAAAGCAGCGAGTAACATCTTGATGTCGCTTTCTTTAGCCTCCCCTGATGCCGAAGTGGTGGAATTGGTAGACACGCTATCTTGAGGGGGTAGTGACCTTACGGTCGTGCGGGTTCAAGTCCCGCCTTCGGCACCATCTGATTCGCTGGTTTACCAGCTTCCCAGAATGTCAGGATTGGCACCTGAGACGTAAGACGCATTTGAAACAAGTGCTCGGAATGAGTTCTTGACGTAACCTCTTCAAGTGTCTATTATCGTCGACCTAGATTGATGCGGGGTGGAGCAGTCTGGTAGCTCGTCGGGCTCATAACCCGAAGGTCATCGGTTCAAATCCGGTCCCCGCTACCATTTAGTTAGTAACATGGACATGTCTACAAGTGATCAAGATGGTACTTGGTAAGACAGCGAAAAGTTCGCGACATGTCGCTAAAATGGTACTACAGGTTTCTTTCGAAAAGCCCCTTCCTGTGAAGGGGCTTTTTGTTAGTAGCTTTTTGTAAATAGCTTTTTGCGAGCCAAGAGTGTCTCACGAGCGGATGTTGTCCGAATAGCCAGAGACACATTCCCAGGTAATGCCAATCAGCCACCTAGCTTTTCTTATGACTCCTGGCCAGGTGCCTGATGCAACGGCTATAGGAGCTTTGTCTGTGGCCACAAAACACGCTGCGCTTCACGCGCTGATCGAACCTGTCGTTGCCGCCATGGGCTTCGAGCTATGGGGTATCGACCATATTTCCCAGGGCAAGCATTCGCGGCTGGTGATTTACATCGAGCGCGAGAGCGGTGTCAGCGTGGAAGACTGCGCTGATATTAGCCGTCAAGTCAGTGCCGTGATGGATGTGGAAGACCCGATTCCCGGCGAGTATCGCTTGGAAGTCTCGTCGCCCGGCATGGCACGCCCCCTCTACTCCCTGGATCACTTTATCCGCTATCAGGGCCATCAGGTGGCTCTGAAGCTGCGCGTCGCGTTTGATGGGCGTCGCAAATACCAAGGGCTCCTCGCAGGTGTCGAGGGTGATGAAGTGCTGCTGCAACTGGAAGGCGAAGAGTACTGCTTTCCTATCGAAAGCATCGATTCTGCGCACGTTGTCCCGCAGTTCGACGAATAATACGGGTCGCGGCTTCCGGCAGGCGCCGGGATGATGCACAAAAGGACAGGTTTTCTGGCGAGGCAAACGCATGAGTAAAGAAATTTTAATGGTCGTGGACGCGATCTCTAATGAAAAAGGCGTCCCCCGCGATGTCATCTTCGAAGCGGTAGAAGCCGCGCTGGCCAGCGCGTCGCGCAAGCGTTTTGAGCATGAAGAGGCCAATGTGCGCGTGCATATCGATCGCCGCACGGGCGACTACGATACGTTCCGCTACTGGACCGTGGTCGAAGATGACGAATTCGAAACGCCAGACTACGAAATCAAAGAGAGCATCGCCGAGCAGCGCGATCCGCCGCTGAAACTGGGCGACGTGGTCGAGCAAAAGATCGAAAACGCCGTGTTTGGGCGCATTGCTGCGCAAACCGCCAAGCAGGTGATCGTGCAGAAGGTGCGTGAAGCCGAGCGCGCCGAAGTCGTGCGTCAATACGCCGATCGTGAAGGCGAGCTGGTGGCGGGTATCGTCAAGAAGACTACCCGTGACGGTCTGATCATCGACCTAGGTGAGAACGCCGAAGCGTTTTTGCCGCGCAACGAGATGATTCACGGCGAGCGCTACCGGATGAACGAGCGCGTACGTGCACTGCTGGTCAAAGTCGATCCGGATGCTCGCGGTGCTCAACTGCAGCTTTCGCGTACCTGTCCTGAGTTCATCATCGAACTGTTCAAGATCGAAGTGCCGGAAATCGCCGAGCAGCTGATCGAAATCAAGGGTGCCGCTCGCGATCCGGGGTCACGGGCGAAGATCGCCGTGAAAACCAATGATCGTCGCATCGACCCCGTCGGTGCCTGTGTCGGTATGCGCGGTTCTCGCGTTCAGGCGGTCTCGTCTGAATTGCAAAACGAGCGCGTAGACATCGTCCTGTGGGACGACAATCCCGCACAGCTGGTGATCAACGCCATGGCACCGGCCGATGTGGCGTCTATCCTAGTGGACGAAGACGCGCATGCCATGGACGTCGCAGTGGCTCAGGACAACCTGGCACAGGCGATTGGCCGTAGCGGCCAGAACGTCCGTTTGGCGTCTGAGTTGACCGGCTGGCGGATCAACGTCATGACCGAAGACGAAGCCGAGTCCAAGCGCGAGCAGGAAATCGACAGCTTAGTGGATTCGTTCGTCCAGCACCTGGGTGTCGATGAAGACGTCGCTCGATTGCTGGTGGAAGAAGGGTTCACCACCCTGGAAGAAGTTGCCTACGTGCCGCTGGAAGAGATGCTCGAAATCGAAGAGTTCGACGAAGAGCTGGTAGAAGAGCTGCGTGCACGTGCGAAAGACGAGCTGCTGACGATGGCCATTGCCTCGGAAGAAGCGCTAGACGGTGCCCAGCCAGCGGACGACCTGCTGGAAATGGACGGTATGGAGCGCCACTTGGCCTTCATCCTGGCTAGCCGCGGCATTGTCACAATGGAAGATCTCGCCGAGCAGTCTGTCGACGATCTGGTCGATATCGAGGAGTTGGACGAAGCGCGCGCAGCGGCACTGATCATGACTGCCCGTGCGCCCTGGTTTGAAGTCGATGACGCATCGGACTCAAACACACAGTAAACAGGTCACGGGCTGAGGAGGGTCACTATGTCAGATATGACAGTTAAAGATTTTGCAGTAAAGGTGGGCCGCGATGTGCCCCGCCTCTTGGAACAGATGAAAGAAGCCGGTTTGAAACACCGTTCAGAAAGCGACGCCGTCTCTGAAGACGACAAGCAGACGCTGCTGAGCTTTTTGAAGAAAAGCCACGGCGGCGGCGACAGCGAGCCGAGCAAGAATCGCATTACGCTGACCCGTAAAACCCGCAGCCGTATCAAGACCGGCGAGCGTGGTAAAACGATCGAAGTGCAGGTACGTAAGAAGAAAACGTACGTCAAGCGTGAGGAAGAAGAGAAGCCGAAAGCGCCTGAGCCCAAGCACTCTGGTCCGCGTCAGCTAGTGGGCGACATGGCAGAAGCGGAAGCCGAGCGTAAAGCACGCGATGCCCGCGCCGCGGAAGAAAAAGCCGCAGCGGCCAAAGCCAAGGCTGCCGAAGATGCCGCGCGTAAAGAAGCGGAAGAGCAGGCCAAGGCCAAAGCCGCTGAAGTGCCTGATATCGAAGTGCCCGAGCTGGAAATCGACGATACGCCAGCGGCCGATGACCTGCCGCCTGCACCGCCGAAAGAGGGTCGTACCGACCGTCGTACCGCACCGCCCAAAAAGGCGGCTGCGAAGAAGAAAGGTCGTGACGACGACGACGATCGCGGCGATCGCGAAGAGCGTAAGCGTGGCGGCGGCAAGAAAGTGAAGCGTGCC
This sequence comes from Halomonas meridiana, assembly GCF_009846525.1. Lineage (NCBI taxonomy): Bacteria > Pseudomonadati > Pseudomonadota > Gammaproteobacteria > Oceanospirillales > Halomonadaceae > Vreelandella > Vreelandella aquamarina. Next base: position 363,437 of record NZ_CP024621.1, read on the forward strand.
GAGCGCCGTGGCGGACGCCGCGGTGGCGCAAGCCAAAGCGGCAACGGCAAGCACGGCTTCCAGAAGCCGACGCAGCCGATCGTACGTGAAGTCTCGATCCCTGAGTCGATCAGCGTAGCTGAGCTGGCCGACAAGATGTCGATCAAGGCCAACGAAGTCATCAAAGCCATGTTCACCATGGGCGCGGCGGTGACCATCAACCAGACCATCGATCAGGATACCGCCGCGATCGTGGTGGAAGAGATGGGCCACAAGGTCAAACTGGTGAAGGATGATGCGCTGGAAACGGAAATGCTGGAAGGCATCTCCTACGAAGGCGAAGAGATCACCCGCTCACCGGTCGTCACCGTCATGGGTCACGTCGACCACGGTAAGACCTCGCTGCTGGACTACATCCGTCGTGCGAAAGTCGCCACTGGCGAAGCGGGCGGTATTACCCAGCACATCGGTGCCTACCATGTGGAAGATGACCACGGTGGCGTGACCTTCCTGGATACCCCGGGTCACGCGGCGTTTACCGCCATGCGTGCTCGCGGTGCGAAAGCCACCGACGTGGTCATCCTGGTGGTGGCGGCCGACGACGGCGTGATGCCGCAAACCATCGAAGCCGTCGAGCACTCGAAAGCCGCTGGCGTACCGATGGTCGTGGCCGTGAACAAGATCGATAAGCCCCAGGCCGATCCCGATCGTGTCAAAAACGAGCTGTCTCAGCACGGCGTCATCTCGGAAGAGTGGGGCGGAGATACACAGTTTGTTCACGTCTCTGCAAAGAGCGGTGAAGGCATCGAAGACCTGCTGGAAGCGATTCAGCTCGTGTCCGAGGTTCTCGAACTCAAAGCCGTGCCGTCTGCGCCGGGTAAAGGGGTCGTCGTCGAGTCGCGCCTGGACAAAGGTCGCGGTCCGGTCGCTACCGTGCTGGTACAAAACGGTACGCTAAAGAAGGGCGACATCGTCCTGGCGGGCCTGCACTACGGCCGCGTTCGTGCGCTGACCAACGAGCTGGGCAAGCAAGTCGATACCGCTGGCCCCGCGATGCCGGTCGAGATCCAGGGCCTGGATGGTACGCCGGATGCCGGTGACGACTTCATGGTCGTGGCCGACGAGAAGAAGGCCCGCGAAGTGGCTAACTTCCGTCAGGGTAAATACCGCGAAGTGCGTCTGGCACGTCAGCAGAAGGCCAAGCTGGAGAACATGTTCAGCCAGATGGGCCAAGACGAAGTGGCCAAGGTCAACATCGTCCTCAAAGCCGACGTACAGGGCTCGCTGGAAGCGATCAAAGGCGCCTTGGAAGAGCTTTCCACCGAAGAAGTACAGGTGGCCGTGGTCTCCTCTGGTGTGGGGGGTATCACCGGTACCGACGCCAACTTGGCGCTGGCCTCGGAAGCTATCGTGGTGGGCTTCAACGTCCGTGCCGATGCCGCTGCTCGTGAGATCATCGAGCGTGAAGGTCTGGATCTGCGCTACTACAGCGTCATCTACCACCTGATCGACGAAGTCAAACAGGCGATGAGCGGTATGCTCGCCCCCGAGTGGAAAGAAGAGATCGTGGGTGTGGCCGAAGTACGCGACGTGTTCCGCGCGCCGAAGATCGGTGCGGTGGCTGGCTGTATGGTCGTCGAAGGCACCGTGTCGCGCAGCAAGCGTATCCGCGTTCTGCGTGACAACGTGGTCATCTACGAAGGTGAGCTCGAATCGCTGCGCCGCTTCAAAGACGACGTACAAGAAGTGCGTAACGGTATGGAGTGTGGCATCGGCGTGAAGAACTACAACGATGTCCAGGTCGGCGACAAGATCGAAGTCTTTGACCAAGTGAAGGTCGAGCGCAGCCTGTAAGGCCGCGCGAGGAGCAACCATGCGCGAATTCAAGCGTACCGACCGAGTAGCCGACCAGCTCCAGAAGGAGCTGGCGGTACTGATCCAACGCGAAGTGAAAGACCCGCGCTTGGGCATGGTCACGGTGAGCGGAGCAACCGTCAGTCGTGACCTTGGCTACGCCGATATTTACGTCACCCTGCTGGGTGAACAGGATCCCGAGCGTATCAAGGAGAACCTGCAGGTACTGAAACGTGCAGCAGGGTTTCTGAGAAGCCAAATCGCCCAGCGCATCAAGCTGCGTCACGTACCCGAGCTGCGCTTTCATTTCGATGAAAGCGTGGTGCGCGGCCAGCACCTCTCATCGCTGATCGACGAAGCGGTCTCTTCTGACCGTGCCCGTCAAGCGGAAGACGAGGGCGGCAGTGAAGAGCAAGGTGAGGAGACGCGCTAATGGCCCGTCGCCGTCGCGGATTACCGGTCAATGGCGTGGTGCTGCTGGATAAGCCGAAAGGCCTCTCCAGCAATCACGCGCTGCAGCGTGTGCGCCGTCTGTTCGACGCGCAAAAAGCCGGGCATACCGGCACGTTGGACCCGATGGCGACAGGCTTGCTGCCTATCTGCCTGGGGGAGGCCACCAAGTTTTCCGCGCACCTGCTGGAAGCCGACAAGATGTATCGCACCCGGGTCGAACTGGGGGTGATCACCGATACCGGCGATGCCGAAGGCACGGTGCTGGAGCGTCGCGAGGTGCCAAGCCTTGCGGTCGAGGACATCGAATCCGTCTTGACGCGTTTTCGCGGTGAGATCGATCAGGTGCCCCCCATGTACTCGGCGCTCAAGCATCAGGGCAAAAAGCTCTACGAGTTGGCCCGCGAGGGGAAACAGGTTGAACGTGCAGCGCGGCGGGTAAGCGTGTATGATGCGCGCCTGCTTTCGTTCGAGGGCACGGCGTTCGAGCTGGAAGTCAGCTGCAGCAAAGGCACGTACATCCGCACGTTGGCGGAAGACATTGGCCACGCGCTGGGCTGTGGTGCCCATATCAGCCAGCTACGTCGGCTCAAAACCGGGCCGTTCGATGGCGATGCGATGTGGACACTCGAGGCGCTGGAAGCCCTCGCCAGCCAAGCCGACCGCGAGGCAGAACTGATGCCCGTGGACGTGCTGGTCGATCACCTGCCGTCGCTTAGCGTCGATGACACATCGTTTGGCCGACTGGCCCACGGGCAGTCAGCCACGCTCGCCATCGATGACCTGGCCCCCGATGCGTTGGCACGACTTTATTACGCCGAGACGTTTATCGGCCTTGGCGTTGTAAAAGGGCCGCGGGAAGTGGCCCCCAAGCGGCTGTTAAGTACGGTCGCTATCTCGTAAAGCGTTGCAAGGATGTGGCGATTTGCGCGAAAATAGTCGCTTGAGACTGCAAATATGCGTGGTCTCACCCATTCATTTTTAGGCATATTGCTTACTGGAGAGACAGATGGCATTAACCGCTGAGAAAAAGGCCGAGATCGTCAACGAATACGGCCGCGGCGATAACGATACCGGTTCCCCTGAAGTTCAGGTTGCACTGCTGAGCGCCAACATCAACGGCCTGCAGGACCACTTCAAGACCAACAAGCAGGATCACCACTCTCGTCGTGGTCTGATCCGCATGGTAAACCAGCGTCGTAAGCTGCTGGACTACCTGAAGCGTAAAGATTTCGAACGCTATCAGTCTCTGATTCAGCGTCTGGGTCTGCGCCGCTAAGTTCTTAACGGCAATGATTCGAAACGGGCAGCTCCTTGTGGGCTGCCCGTTTTTTTGTTTCTGGTAGCCGTACGGCGCGTCAACGCCTAGAATGGTGGCGAGTCAAACGACCCAAGCGAAAAGACAAGTAGCTATTAATGTTAAAGGAAGTAGCCGTGAATCCGGTCAAAAAAACGTTCCAATACGGTCGCAGCACCGTCACCCTCGAAACTGGGCGTATCGCTCGCCAAGCCACTGGTGCCGTGATGGTCACCATGGACGAAACCGTCGTGTTGTGTACGGTGGTGGCGAAGAAAGACGTCAACCCAGGCCAGCCCTTTTTCCCGCTCTCGGTACACTACCAAGAGAAAACCTACGCTGTGGGTAAAATCCCCGGTGGTTTCTTCAAGCGTGAAGGCCGCCCGACGGAGAAAGAGACCCTCACGTCGCGTTTGATCGACCGTCCGATTCGCCCGCTGTTTCCTAAAGGTTTCATGAACGAAGTGCAGGTCATCTGTACCGTTCTCTCCACCGACCGTAACCACGATCCGGATATCGCGGCCATGCTGGGCACCTCGGCAGCGCTGAGTATTTCTGGCGTACCGTTCAATGGCCCGATTGGTGCCGCCCGCGTTGGCTTCAACGAAGAGCAAGGCTACTTCCTGAACCCCACCGTTGAAGAGTTGACGACCTCCGAGTTGGACATGGTCGTGGCCGGTACCGAAAACGCCGTGCTGATGGTGGAGTCCGAAGCGCAAGAGTTGCTCGAAGACGAAATGCTGGGTGCCGTACTGTTTGGCCACCAGGAGATGCAAGTCGCGGTCAACGCCATCAAAGAGCTGACCGCTGAAGCCGGTAAGCCGCGCTGGGAGTGGCAGGCACCGGCAGAAAACGTGGCGCTGAAAACGGCCATGGCCGATGCCTTTGAAGCCAAAGTGGGCGAGGCTTATCGCATCACCGACAAGATGGCCCGCCAAGATGCACTCGCGGCGCTGAAAGACGACGCCGTCGAGCAGTTGGCGGCCGCGGAAGGCGAAGAGGAAGCGGAAGGCAAGTTCAGCAAGGATGACGTGAAAGGCGCGTTCGCAGCGCTTGAGAAGCGTGTGGTGCGTTCCCGCGTGGTCAAGGGCGAGCCGCGTATCGATGGCCGCGACAACGTCACCGTGCGTCCGCTGAACATCGAAGTCGGCGTGCTGCCGAAAACTCACGGTTCGGCCATCTTCACCCGTGGTGAAACCCAGGCCATTGCGGTCGCAACACTCGGCACGCTGCGTGATTCTCAGCTCATCGAGTCGCTGGAAGGGGAGCGTAAAGACCGCTTTATGCTTCACTACAACTTCCCTCCCTACTCGGTAGGTGAAGCTGGCTTCATGGGTGGCCCCAAGCGTCGCGAAATCGGCCACGGCCGTTTGGCGCGTCGTGGTGTTCAAGCGATGCTGCCGTCTGAAGAAGAGTTCCCCTACACCATTCGTGTGGTGTCGGAAATCACCGAATCCAACGGCTCTAGCTCCATGGCGTCCGTGTGCGGCTCCTCGCTGGCGTTGATGGATGCGGGCGTTCCGCTGAAAGCCCCGGTGGCCGGTATTGCCATGGGCCTCGTCAAAGACGAAGACGGCTACGCGGTGCTGACCGATATCCTGGGTGACGAAGACCACCTGGGTGACATGGACTTCAAAGTGGCCGGTTCTGAAGAGGGCGTCACTGCCCTGCAGATGGACATCAAGATTGAGGGCATCAACGAAGAGATCATGGAGACCGCGCTGCAGCAGGCCCACGATGCGCGCATCGGTATCCTGGCGCAGATGAACGCCGTGATCAGCCAGAGCCGTAACGAGGTGTCGGAAAACGCCCCCTCCATGGCGACGATCAAAATCGATCCGGACAAGATTCGCGACGTCATCGGCAAGGGCGGCGCCACCATCCGCAAGATTTGCGAAGACACCGGCGCATCGATCGATCTTGATGACGATGGCACCGTTCGCATCTACGCCGAAGACAAAGCCGCTGCCAAGAAAGCGATCGATACCGTACTGGCGATCACTGCCGAAGCGGAAATCGGCAAGCTGTACAAAGGCAAGGTCGTACGTATCGCCGACTTTGGTGCGTTCGTGAACATCATGCCGGGAACCGATGGCCTGGTGCACATCTCGCAAATCGTCCAGGAGCGCGTCAATAACGTGCGCGACTTCCTGAACGAAGGCGACGATGTCATCGTGAAGGTGCTGGATATCGACAACCGCAACCGCGTGAAGCTCTCAATCAAAGAGATCACCGAAGAAGAGAAAGCAGCGTTTGAAGCTGCCGAGGCGGATGTCGCTAGCTAACTAGCGCTCAGCGTAGGATGTACCGCCCCCGCAGCCCTTGGCTGTGGGGGCGGTGTCGTTTTGATAGGTCAGGAATGCGAGGACATAGCATGGAGCAGCAGGAATCGCCGCGTTGGTGGGCGGTGGTGGCCGTGATGATCGGTATTTTTTTGTTGGTGACCGCAGAGCAACTACCTATCGGTTTGCTCTCTCAGGTGGCAGAGTCGATGGGCGTGACCCCGGGTATGGCAGGGTTGATGGTGACGGTGCCCGGCGTCGTGGCGGCGTTTTCAGCGCCGCTGCTACCGGTGGCGGTAGGGCGTCTTGATCGCCGTATCATGCTGACGCTGATGATGGCAGTGATGGTGCTGGGCAGCGTGCTCTCCGCCATGGCCAGCAACTTTGCCCTACTGTTGGCGGCGCGAGTGTTGGTGGGGATCAGTATCGGCGGTTTTTGGGCCATTGCGGGCAGTATTGCGCCACGCCTGGTGCCTAGCGATCAGGTATCGCGGGCCATGACCATCATTTTTGGCGGCGTGGCGGCGGCCTCGGTGCTCGGCGTACCGTTGGGCACGCTGCTGGGTGATATCAGTAACTGGCGCGTTGCCTTTGGTGCCTTGGGGGGCTTGAGTTTGCTCACGGCGTTGGCGCTTTGGCGCTGGCTACCGCCACTGCCGCCTCGAGAGCCGGTGCGGCTTCGGGTGCTGGCGCAACAGCTAAAGAATCGTGGCGTGCGGGTAGCCGTATTGACCACGGGGTTTGTCGTGGTTGGCCACTTTGCGGCCTACACCTTCATTAGTCCTATTTTGCAAGAGATCAGCGGGGTAGCGCAGCGCCATGTCGGAAGCCTGCTGCTGCTGTACGGTGCGTCGGGGATTTTGGGCAATATCGTTGCGGGGATGTTTGCTGGCCGTCACCCCTACCGTGCGGTGCTCGCGATTCCTAGCGTACTGCTGGTGGTCGTGGCGATCTTCCCGGTGGTAGGCGTAGAGCCGACCAGTGGCGTGCTGCTGTTAATGCTGTGGGGCGCTGTATTTGGCAGCGTATCAGTGAGTATTCAGACGTGGATTCTACGCACGGCGCCCAACACGGAAGCCGCCACGGCGTTAATGGCGTTCGTCTTCAACATGTCGATTGGCCTTGGGGCCATGGTAGGTGGTCAAGTGGTCGATGGCACTAGTCTACCGGTGACGATGTGGGTCGCCTCGGGACTGTTTCTCATGGGCGTGCTATTGGTATGGCGCACGCCGTCGCGCATCGTTGGTGAAAAGCGCCGCTAATACGCGGTAGGCAAAAAAAGCCCCCGCCGTGGCGGGGGCACGCTTTAGCAAGGCACAGCGGGCGTTACGGACGCTCGATGGCCAGGGCAACCCCTTGGCCGCCGCCAATACATAGCGTCGCCAAGCCTTTTTTGGCATCGCGAGCAATCATTTCGTGGAGCAGTGTCACCAGCACGCGGCAGCCCGACGCACCAATGGGGTGACCTAGCGCGATGGCGCCGCCGTTGACGTTCACCTTCGACGTGTCCCAGCCCAGCTCTTTATTGACCGACAGCGCTTGAGCAGCGAAGGCTTCGTTGGCTTCGACGAGGTCTAGGTCATCCAGGCTCCAGCCCGCTTTTTCCAGGCATCGACGGGTGGCAGGGGCCGGTCCGATCCCCATGATGGCCGGGTCGACGCCTGCGTTGGAGTAGGCGGCAATGCGGGCTAGGGGCTCCAAGCCAAGCTCTTTGGCTTTTTCCGCCGAGCAGAGCATAACCACGGCCGCGCCGTCGTTCAGCGACGAGGCGTTACCCGCCGTCACGGTGCCGTCTTTCTTGAACGCAGGACGCATGCCAGCCAGCTTGTCTGCCGTGACTTCGCGAGGGTTTTCGTCGGTATCGAACACCACCGGGTCGCCTTTACGCTGCGGCACCTCGACCGGCACGATCTGGCCTTTGAATTTACCCTCTTTGATGGCGGCAGCGGCTTTTTGCTGGGACGCGGCGGCAAATTCGTCCATCTCTTCCCGGGTGATGCCGTACTTCTCTGCCAGATTTTCGGCAGTAATGCCCATGTGGTAGTTATTGAAAGCATCCCACAAGCCGTCGTGCACCATGGAGTCGATAGCTTTCCAATCGCCCATGCGCTGGCCGTTGCGCGAGTTCGGCAGGATGTGTGGAGAGGCGGACATGTTCTCCTGGCCACCGGCCAGCACGATCTCGGCATCGCCGCAGCGGATGGCTTGGGTCGCCAGATGCAGCGCTTTCAAACCCGATCCACACACCTTATTGATCGTCATGGCCGGGACGGTGTCTGGCAGGCCTGCCTTGATGGCTGCTTGGCGCGCCGGGTTTTGGCCAACGCCTGCGGTCAGCACCTGGCCCAGCAGCACTTCGTCGATCTGCTCCGGCGCAACGCCGGTGGAAGCGATAATGTCTTTGATGACCAGCGCACCCAAATCGCTAGCTGGAATCCCGGCGAGTGAACCCCCAAAACTACCTACAGCGGTGCGGCGAGCCGCCACAATGACCACGTCTTGCATACAATAACTCCTTGAGTAAGTGTCGCATCGTTCCTACGGCAGATAGACGTGTCGCCTATCCATTGTTGTTAGCGTCGTTATTAGCGTGTCGTGTCAGGCTTGGCTATCAGCATAGGGGAAGGTTGTGCATTGCGGCAATACGCTTTTAACGCCAATAAAAAACGGGCCGATCAACGGCCCGTTCTTAGCGCGTCAGTTGGCTTACGCCAGCTGTACCGGAATGGCGTTACTGGTATGGCTGACGTGGTTGCCTTCCTGTAGATACACCAACGCTGGCTGGTGATTCTCCAGCTCGGCCTCCGAGTAGTGCGCATAGCTGCAAATGATGATGCGATGCCCTGGCGAGGCCAAGTGCGCTGCCGCGCCGTTGATCGAGATCAGGCGCGATCCCTCTTCGCCACGGATGGCGTAGGTGGTGAAGCGCTCGCCATTCTCGACGTTGTAAATCTGGATCTGTTCGTTTTCGCGGATACCGGCCATATCCAGCAGGTCGCCGTCGATGGCGCACGAGCCTTCGTAGTTGAGAACGGCATGGGTAACGCGGGCCATGTGCAGCTTGGCTTTTAGCATGATGGTGTGCATGGAAACTCCTGAGTAACGGGCAAGCCTTGCAGGCTAGCGACGAGCAGCGCTGGGTAGCTGCACGCTGAGATTGTCGATGAGCCGGGCAGGACCGAGCTTGGCGGCGGCGAGCAGTACGGCATGATGCGTAGTATCGGTGACCGGGCCAAGGGTGGCATCCCGGAGTTCGAGGTAATCCGGCGTAAAGCCGGCATCATACAGCGCCGTTTTACCCCGGTGTAGTACCTGTTCGGCGGATTCCCCTCGTACCAGCGCATCACGCAGTTCGCACAGCGTTTTGTAGAGCATCGGCGCCGTGGCGCGCTCCTGCGCGCTGAGATAGCCGTTGCGGGACGAAAGGGCCAAGCCATCGTCGGCGCGCATGATCGGCACGCCGATGATCTCGATGGGCATGTGCAGGTCGGCCACCAGCTTACGAATCACCGCCAGTTGCTGATAATCCTTTTCACCAAAGCAGGCGACGTCCGGCTGCACCAGGTTGAATAGCATGCTCACCACGGTGGAGACACCGTCGAAGTGGCCGGGGCGCGAGCCACCGCAAAGCCCGTCGCCGACCTCGGGTACGTGAACACGAGTCTGCGCATCCAAGCCGTTGGGGTAAAGGGCGCTCACCGTGGGGGCAAACAGCAGGTCACAGCCGGCGTCGGTGAGCTGGCGCTGGTCGGCGTCGAACGTGCGCGGATAAGCGTCTAGATCTTCACCTGGGCCAAACTGCATGGGATTGACGAACAGGCTAGACACGACCACGTCGGCGTGCTGGCGGGCGGTGGCGATCAAAGCCAGATGGCCAGCATGCAGGTTGCCCATGGTCGGTACCAGCGCAATGCGCTGGCCCTTTTGGCGATAGTCGCGCAGCGTGGCGCGAAGCTCGGATATGTCTCGCAAAGTGCGCATAGTGAAGTCGCTGTTGCTCACTGAAAAACGGTTACGTAAAGCAGTTACTTAAAAACAGTGCTCTGGAGCGGGGAACGCTCGGGACTTGACCGCTTCATGGTACTGCTCGAAAGCACCCTGAATGGAGCTCGCCTCCGCCATGAAGTTCTTCACGAAGCGCGGTGTGCGGCCGTGGGTAACGCCCAGCACGTCGTGCATCACGAGAATTTGGCCGTCGGTATCCGGGCCTGCGCCGATCCCAATGACCGGCACGTCCAGCGCTTCGGTCACTGCTTTGCCCAAGCTGGCGGGCACGCACTCCAGCAGAATCACCGAGGCGCCTGCCTCGACCAGCACTGTCGCATCGTGGATGATCTGCTCGGCTTGCGCCGCTTCGCGGCCCTGCACTTTATAGCCACCCAGTTGGTAAACGGTTTGCGGCGTCAAACCCAAATGGGCGCACACCGGTACACCGCGGCGCGTCAGTTCGCGTATGCCGTCGGCCATCCACGCTTCGCCCTCTACCTTGACCAGTTCCGCGCCTGCTCGCATGAGCGCCGCGCCATCTTCTAAAAGGCGTTCGGTGGTGGCATTGCTCATGAACGGTAGGTCGACCATCAGCAAGCTGTGGCCTTTGCCGCGTGCGGCACAGCGGGTGTGGTAACAAATGTCATCGATGGTTACGGGCAAGGTGCTGCTGTGCCCCTGTAACACCATTCCCAGGGAGTCGCCTACCAGCAGGACATCGATACCCGCGGCGCTAGCAGCATGGGCAAAGGAGGCATCGTAAGCAGTCAGGCAGCTGAACGTTTCACCGGCGCGTTTATACGCCTGCAGGGTGCTCAGGGTGACGGTTTTCATGGCGTGCTCTCATTCAAACGTTATGGGGCCGATGCGGCGAGTGCGCACGAGGCGCCTGCGCTCTGCTCGGCCATTATTATCGCAGCGTCCCTGCCTGCGCGATGTGGCGTAACCGGCAATTGTTACCTGATTGGGGGCGTGGTGTCGAGATTTGTGTCAGATGGTAGCAGTGGCGGTGATATCGGTAGCACTTAAGTGCCGAATATCGCTCGTATTGAGGCGCGACAGCCACGCTTCGAGCGGTTGCTGGTGCAGCGTGATGGGCTGCTGAAGCGCCGTGGCGACCTCTGCCAGCGGTACGAGTACAAAAGCGCGGGCGTGCATCTGCCCATGAGGTACGGTCAAGCGGGGGTGCTGCAGGGTATGTTCGCCGTAAAGCAGCATATCTAGGTCCAGCGTGCGTGGCCCCCAGTGGCGTAGCCGCCGCCGCCGATGGCGCTGCTCCAGCACCTGTAGCTGGTCGAGGAGCGCCAGCGGCGATAGACGTGTCTCCAAACAGGCGACGGCATTGATGAAGTCCGGCTGATCTTGAGGGCCGATGGGCGCCGTGGCGTAGAGCGATGAGCTGGCCACTTGCCGTGACAACGGCAAGGCGGCCAATTCCTGGAGCGCCTGCTGCACCTGCCCAATGGGATTCTCTAAGTTGCTGCCAAGGCCGATATAGCAACGAACGGCGTTATTCACTGTTTGCCTTCCGCGGTTTGCGGCGCTTTTTACGACGGCGGTCGCCTTGGCTGGCCGGGTCGCTGCCAACCTTTTGCAACAGGCGACGCTGTTCGTGATCGTCGCCTTTCTGGAAGGCATCCCACCAGTCGCCAAGGCCGCGAGGAATTTCACCCGCCTGCTCACGTAGTATCAGCAGGTCAAAGGCGGCGCGAAAGCGCGGATGTTCACGGGTTTGGAACGCGCGCTTGCCCCGGCGCATCGGCAGGCGTGCCTGCAGCTCCCAAATTTCGCGCATGGGGATGCCAAACCGTTTGGGAATGGAGGTGTGCTGAAGCTGGCGCGATACGACCTGCTGAGCGGCGGTTTGTAGGGCGGGCACGGCAGGCATGCCCTCGCGCTCGAGCTCGGCCTGACGATGCACCACGGGAGCCCATAAAAAAGCCGCAAGCAGGAAGGCGGGCGTGACCGGGCGGTCGTCGGCAATGCGCTTGTCGGTATTGGCGAGCGCCTGCTCGATGAGCTCCTCTGCCCAGGCGGCGTCGGCCATGGCCTCTTCCGCTTCCGGAAAGAGCATGCCAAACAGGTTGTAGTGGCTCAGCAGGCGGAAAGTGATTAGCCCGTGGCCGGACATGAAGAGTTTGAGCACTTCATCGAACAGGCGTGCTGGCGGAATTTGCAGCAGCAGCGGCGCGAGGTCGTACATGGGCGCTTCGGTGGCAGGCTCGATGGTGAAGTCGAGCTTGGCCGCGAAGCGGACCGCGCGCAGCATCCGTACCGGGTCTTCACGGTAGCGGGTCGCGGGGTCGCCAATCAGCCGCAGCGTGCGCGATTCGATGTCCCGCGCCCCGTTGGCAAAATCATGGATCGTGAAATCGGCAATGTTGTAGTAGAGCGCATTGACCGTGAAGTCGCGGCGCAGCGCGTCCTCTTCGATATTGCCCCATACGTTGTCCCGCAGCAGCAGGCCATCGTCCGACTGGTGAGCGATATGGTCGCCGTGCTCGTCCTGGGGTTTACCACGGAAGGTGGTTACCTCGATGACTTCGCGGCCAAAGCGCACGTGAACGATGCGGAAACGGCGGCCAATCAGGCGTGAGTTGCGAAATAGGTCGCGCACCTGCTCGGGCGTTGCGTTGGTGGCAACATCGAAGTCTTTCGGCATTTTGCCCAGCAGTGCGTCGCGAATGCAGCCACCGACAAGATAGGCATCGAAACCAGCCCCATTGAGGCGGTACAGCACCTTGAGCGCGGCTTCACTGATTTGCTGACGAGAGACGGGATGCTCGGAGCGCGGAATAATACGAGGGCTGGGCGCATCGGAGGCGCTCTCTGGGGAATCGAGCAGGGATTTCAAGTGCTCTCCCGGACTATGTAATAAACGGGTAAATCCTTTAAACATGCGGCGATGTCGACTCGCAGTGTAGCGAAAACGGGTTCGAAAAACGTGACCGTATGGAGGACGGTAAGGGGTTGAGTGTATCCGACCCCCTGGGGCTTGCAAAGAGCGGTATGCAAAGAGCCGCCGACCAGAGCGTCGATGGGTGCCCATAAACGCGGAAAGGGGAGGCTACGTGAGCCTCCCCTATAAAGCAGACAATCAGCGTCCATGCTGCTGTTTTTATTCATGATGGCACATCGCCCTGAATACGCACCGCAGTCGGCAGGCGTAAAGAACCACTCTGATTCCGACCGCCTCGTATTCAAAACAATAATCCAACCGCGAACTTTTCTCTCCCGGCGAGTTGTTATTGGCTCCGGGGGTGTACACGTATGCTGCTATTGTTGTTGTTTGGGTGCAGACCCTTGTGTACGTCGCGTCCTTATTTGGGCACTTGCTGACTGTTGTTATTGTTCGCTGCGCTTTGTTGCATGGCTCCGCTTAGTGGCCTTGTGCTGCGCATGCAAGTAATGAGACTCAAGCCTGTTGTTCTTATTCGTGCCGTTATCTCTACCTGGCCCTGTTGTTTTTGTTTTGGCTCAGGTCGGGGCGGTGTCATGTTGTTCTTGTTAACGACTTACCGCGCTGCCCAGTTTGTTCTTCTTGCCTAGTAATAGTGCACTCGCCGTGCCACTCATTTGATACCCCATGTATTTCAGTGGTTTGGCGATTTTTGGGTAGGCCAGGGAACTATTTGGAAGAGAAAGTGTTACCCATTTTAACGGCTATTTTGCGTGTCATTGTGTGGGAAGGTAACAGTGGTTGGGTAACGATTTTTGGATATTTCTCAGGTAAATCAATCTATTAGACGTTAGTCTTACGGCCAATGACTAACGTCTTGACCGCTCTTATGGGGGCTAGCTTTGTCGGCGAGCGGTTTTCTTTCTCGGAATGCCCAGCCGCTGGCGGCGCTCCCACAAATTTTTACGACTAATCCCTAGCTTCTGCGCTAGCTCGGTTTCGCTCATTTGATCCTGGTGTTCCAGCACGAAATGTTGGAAGTAGTCTTCCAGCGAGAGGTCGTCTTCGTCGATGGTCGCCGCAGTCTCGCTGAGGGATGGAGCCGCGCTGGGCGCTGGCGGGTGAGAACGGTTGGTGACCGGACCAAGCCCTAAATCGTCGGGATGAATCAAATGGCCTTCGGCAAGAATCACACCGCGCTCTAGCGCATTTTCCAGCTCGCGCACGTTACCGGGCCAGGGGTAGTCGCGTAGATCCTGGCGGGCCGCTCTGGAGAGCCGTAGTCCTGGGCGTTCGTGGCGCTTGCAGGCCTTTTCCAGCAGGATGTCAGCGATTTTGAGTACGTCGTCTTCGCGCTCGCGCAGCGGTGGCAGGGCGATCTGCATCACGTTCAGCCGGTAGTACAAATCAAGCCGGAACTCGCCGCTTTTGGAAAGCGCGCGCAGGTCGCGGTGAGTGGCGGCAATCAGCCGAACGTTCACATGGCGGGTTTCCACGGAGCCAATTTTGCGGATTTCGCCCTCTTGCAGTACCCGCAGCAGGCGCGCTTGGGCATCCAGCGGCAGCTCGCCAATCTCATCGAGAAACAGCGTGCCGCCGTCGGCGGCTTCGACCAAGCCGGTGCGTGCCGCGCTGGCGCCGGTAAAGGCGCCTTTTTCGTGACCAAACAGCTCGGATTCGATCAGCGTTTCGGGAATCGCCGCGCAGTTCACGCAAATCAGCGGCGCTTTGGCGCGCTTGCTCTGCTGATGGATGGCGCGCGCGACCAGCTCCTTGCCAGTGCCAGATTCGCCTTGGATGAGCACGGTGACGTCCGCAGGCGCGGTTTTGCGGATGCGCGTGTACACCTCCTGCATGGCGGTACAGTCACCAATCATGGTTTGACGGCCGCCACCCTCGTCGGTGACATCCGGCGGCGTGCCCTGCTGCATCGACTGCTTGTGCAGAATACGCTCGACGGTTTCCAGAAGCTCGGTGTGGTCGAAGGGTTTGGCGACATAGTCGACCGCGCCCTGCTTGAGCGCATCCACCGCCGAACGCATGCTGGCGTAGCTGGTCATGATCAGTACCGGAGCGGGGGCCGCGAGTTCAATGAGCGTCGTGCCCGGCTCCCCCGGCAGGCGCAGGTCGCTGATGATGAGGTCAAAGTCGCTGAGTGGCTGCGTGCGGGCCTCTTCGGCGCTGGCCGCTTCGCTGACACTGTAGTGATGACGTTCCAGTAAGCGCTTTAACGCGCTGCGAATAATCGCTTCATCTTCAACAATCAGTATCCTGGGCATGGGGCAAGTGATCATCCTGTTGGTAAAGCGGTAGCCATAGCGTAATGGCCGTGCCGCGAGGCTTTCCGGGAGGTGGCGAAGCGACCTCTATTTTGCCTTGGTGCTCATTGATAATTTGATACGCCAACGATAGCCCAAGTCCGGTGCCTTCACCCGCCGGTTTGGTGGTGGTGAACGGTTCGAACAGGCGGTGTTTGACGCTGGGGTCGATCCCATGGCCGTCGTCAACGACGCGCCACCAAGCGTGACGGGCCTGAGTGCCTGCCTCAATTAGCACCGTTCCCTGGGGGGAGCAAGCATCCTTGGCGTTGCTCAGTAAATTTACCATGACTTGGGTAAGACGCTGAGCATCACCGCTCACCACAATGTCACTTGGGCAGTGATTGGTAAAGGTGACATCCTCCCCCGAGCGGGCTAAATGGATCAAGTGCAGGGCGTCGTCGCTGACCGTTTTCAGCGAGGCTGGGGCGGCAGGAAGCGGCAGTGCCGGGCGTCCGCCATGGGCAAAGCCCACCAGTGAGTTGACGATTTTAGTCACCCGCTGAGTGAGCTGCTGAATTTGGTCGGCGGTTTCCAAAAGCGCCGGGTCGTCGGTGTCGTAGCGCAGGTTTTGCGCCAGCGATGAGATGCCGGTAATCGGGTTGCCAATCTCGTGAGCGACCCCAGCGGCAAGCTGGCCAATGGAGGCGAGCCGCGCAGCGTGCACCAACTCCTCCTCCAGCCATTTCATCTCGGTATGATCCTCGACCAGAATGACGCTGCCGCCGCGGCTATCGTGGCCGCTGAGCACCGCTTTGTGCAGCGTCAAAAAGTAGTCTTTGCCGTGCAGCGTGACCGCCTGTTTGTACAGCGGCGTTTGGCTGGCATTCAGCACGCTGCCCAGTAGCGTGGGCCAGGGCGGCGGCAGGCTGTCGCGCCGGGAGCCGATCACGCTATCGCCGCTGATGCCAGAGAGCTGGGAGAGCGCTTGGTTCCACATCAGCAGCTCATCGTCGTCGCCTAACACGCACAGCCCCACCGGCAGATAGGCCAGGGTTTGCCGATGGTGACGGCGCAGCCCGTCGAGTTCTCTGGCAAGCCCGGTGAGACGCGAGCGGTAGGCTTCTAAGCGGCTCTCGACAAAGTGGATGTCGTCGGTGACAGGAGCATCGTCGTGGCGGTAGGGCAGGTAGCGGTCGACGATATCCCGCGCCACCGACGGCCCCATCAGCCCTGATAAGTTGGCCTGAATACGGTCACGTAAACGGCGCAGCGCATAGGGTCGGCGCTCTTGCGGGGTCAGGTTGAGCGCCTTTAAGGCGCGGTCCACCTCGCGACTGGCGGCTTCATCACCAAGTGCCTGAGCCAAGTGGGCGGGGAAGTCACCCGCCGTGGCGGCTTCCAGCGGTAGGCGTTTCGAGCGGATGACCGCATCCACCGAGCAGGCTTCTGCCGCCGAACGCTCGCCCTCTGAGATGCGCGTAAACAGCGACACCACGATCAGCAAAACGATATTCACCGCCAGCGAGATCAGCGTGGCGTTGTACCACGCGGGTGCATCGGCGGGCATCAACAGAGTGAACGGCAGTGCGGGAAGGGCGATATCGAACAGCAGCGGTAGCCATAACCCCCATAGCCAGACGCCAATACCGCCGATAAGGCCGGCAATCATGCCTTTGCGGTTGGCACCCGGCCAATAGAGCAGTGCTAGAAGGCCCGGCAAACACTGTGCCATGCCCACGAACGCGGCCAGCCCGAGGTTCGTCAGGGAGTGATAGCGCCCGACGCTTTCGGCAAACAGCCAGCCACCGACAATCACGGCCCCGACCAGCCCCCGGCGCAGCCACAGCAGCCAGCCGTAGAGGTCGCTACGCGCCTCTGGCGGACGGGCGACCAGCACGATGTGGTTTAGCACCATGCCGGAGAGCGCGAGCGCAATCATCATCATGGTGCCGCTGGCGGCCGCCAAGCCCCCAATGAACGCCAGCGCGCCGACCCACCAGTGCTCGGTCATCAGGTACGCCGCGTAAGCGGCCAGCGGTACGCTCTCGTTGGCCGACTGCGCCGCCCACAGGATCAGCGGCACCGGTAGCGCCATCAAGAGCAAAAAGAGCGGTAGTGTCCAACTGGCTTGCAGCAAGGTATGGCGAGAGAGGCTTTCGGCAAAGGTGATCTGAAATAGGTGCGGCATCATGAAGGCCGCCGCGAAAAACAGCAGCAGAAGCGTACGCCACTGGGGGGCTTCGAGCTGTGGGGTGGCGCTCTGGAGTGCCGCGCCCGGGCCTTCCAGCCAGCGCTGTAAATCTTGAGGGCCATCAAACACCCACCACAAGGCAATGGCACCGAGCCCGAGCATGGCCAGGAGTTTGATCACCGATTCGAAGGCAATCACGCTCAGCAGCGTATCGTGGCGGTGCCGATGACTGTGGCGGGCGCCAAACAGCACGGCGCAGGCGGCAATGATGCCACAGAACAGCAGCGCTACCGCAGCACTGTAGCGACTGCCGGTCAGTAGTTGCACGGCGTCACTCAAGGTTTGCACCTGAATGCCCAGTAGCGGCAGCACGGCGAGCAGGCTCAAGAGCGTCACCAGCGTTCCCGCCCAGCGGGAGCGGTAGCGAAAGGCGAATAGATCCGCCAGTGAAGAGAGCTGGTAAGTGCGGGTAATGCGCTGAATCGGTACCAGCAGCACAGGGGCGAGTAAGAAAGCTCCCGCTGGCCCTAGGTAGTAAGCGAGGTAGCCAAACCCGGCATTCGCGGCGAGTTCGATGCTGCCGTAGATGGCCCAGGCGCTGGCGTATACGCCGAGCGCTAGGGTATACACCATCGGGTGGCGAGTAATGCGCACCGGCACCCAGCCCCGCTCGACGGCCATGCCACAGCCAAACAGCAGCCCAAGATAGCCAAGCCCCAGTAATACGACGCCTACTAACTCAGCGTTCATCCAACTTCCTCTTCTGCTCGAGCCATAGCGTCAGGGCAATCAGGACCCCCCAAATGGCAAACGGGCGGTACCAGGCCACGCTCGGGTCAGCCCAGCCATCCATGAACAGCGGGGAGAGAAGATACCCGCCAAAGACAAGAAATAGCATGATGCGGTAAACGTACATCTTACGGCTCCGGTGGCGAAGAGCGGTGGGCCTGCGGGGCCAGCTGGGCCACCGACCAGTGCTCGATGGCCCAGCGTAGCTGCACGCTCGGCGCTTCATCGATTAGAGTCGGTGGCGGGGTCTGGTCGAGGAGTTGAAGCGCCTGAAATAGCTGGCGACGAATACCGCGGCTCTCCTCGGCCAGTGCAGGGGCGAGATTTTGCTTGGAGAGCTTTTGGCCGTCCGCCGTGACTACCAGCGGCAGATGCAGGTAGCGCGGCGTGGGCAGCTGTAGCGCTGCCTGTAACTGCTGCTGCCAAGGCGTGTTATCCAGCAGGTCGTACCCCCGTACGACATCGGTGATGCCCTGGTGGGCGTCATCCACCACCACCGCAAGTTGATAGGCCCATAGTTGATCTTTGCGTTTTAACACGACATCGCCCAGCTCGGTGGGATCGAAGCGCTGCTCGCCGAATAGCCGGTCGTGCCAGCCGACGGGGCGTTTGGCGAGGTCGCTGCGCAGCCGCCATGCGACCGGCTTGCTGGCATCGCGCACACCGTCTCGGCACCAGCCGGGGTAAATATCGTAAGCCTGCCACTGCTTGCGTGAGCAGCTACATGGATACGCCAGCCCCTGATCGATGAGCTGGTCCAGGGCTTGCTGGTAGGCATCATGACGATGGCGTTGCCATATTACCTCCCCATCCCATGTCAGGCCGAAGGCCTCTAGCTGGCGCAAGATGGTGCTGTCCGCGCCTTCTGGGCAGCGTGGTGGGTCGATGTCTTCGATCCGGAGCAGCCACTGGCCGCCCGCAGCGCGGGCATCCAAATAGCTGCCGAGCGCGGCAACCAGCGAGCCAAGATGAAGTGGCCCGGAGGGGGTGGGGGCAAAGCGCCCTCGATAGTGAGCGGTGGCGGTCATAGCAACCCGTGCGTGAAAACGGTCAAACGGTGAGAAGCACACAAGATGACAAACAAAAACGGGCACCTCAAGGGTGCCCGCTGTCGGCCATCGTCTTAGCCGGATGGCAGGGTGCTTAACCGCCTAGCTGCTTCTCTTTCAGCTCGGCCAAGGTTTTGCAGTCGACGCACAGTGTGGCGGTGGGGCGTGCTTCCAAGCGACGAATGCCGATCTCCACGCCGCAGGCTTCGCAGAAGCCGTAGTCGTCATCATCGATCTTCTCGATGGTTTCGTTGATCTTCTTCAGCAACTTGCGCTCGCGATCCCGGGTACGCAGTTCCAGGCTAAAGCCCTCTTCTTGCGTGGCGCGGTCGGCGGGGTCGGCGTAGTTGTTAGCATCTTCCTGCAGGTGGCGTACGGTACGATCCACCTCTTCCATGAGGTCCTGTTTCCAGTCCAGAAGCAGCTGGCGGAAGTGCGCGAGCTGCTTCTCGTTCATATACTCTTCACCCGGTGCCGGCTCATACGGTGTGAAGGACTTGGACGCTTCCGGTTTCTTTTCCGCTACTGGCATGGGAGTGCCCCTTACGTATGTGACTGCTGATCGACCATGAGCGTGTGTCACGATCTCACGCCAAAGGGATGCTTGTTTAGCTGAAAATTGCGCGCGATGCAAGCATAATAGTGCGCTTTCGACCATGGTCCCACATCTTGTGCGACCTGGGTCATGGTTTAACTACTGCTAGGTGAAGGAGCCGTTATGGCCTGGAATTCGCGTGTCGATCACGTTGCGCCTTTTCGCGTAATGCACTTATTGGAAATGGCTCAGGCGCGTGAAGCGGCAGGTCATGACGTGATTCACCTGGAAGTGGGCGAGCCCGATTTCGCAACGCCCGCTCCCATCGTCGCCGCCGGGCAGCAGGCGCTTGCCGAAGGCAGAACGCGCTACACCCCCGCAGCCGGTTTGGCGTCGCTGCGTGAGGCCATTGCGGGGCACTATGCCGAGCACTTCAATGCCACGGTGGATCCCGCCCGTATTCTGGTCACCCCCGGGGCGTCTGGCGCACTGCTGTTGGCCAGCCAGCTGCTCGTCGAGAGCGGCGACCGAGTGCTCATGGCCGACCCAAACTATCCATGCAACCGCCACTTCATGGCGTTGGCAGGGGCCGAGGTCGACGCCGTGCCGGTAGGGCGCGACAGCGGTTGGCAGCTCACCGCACCGCTGATCGAGCAGCATTGGCAGGCCAAGACGCGTTTAGCCATGCTGGCCAGCCCCTCAAACCCGACCGGGCATACGCTGGAGGCCCCGGCGCTCACGAAGGTGATCGATACGGTGGCGGCCAAGGGCGGCGATGTCATCGTCGATGAGATTTACCAGGGGCTGAATTACGACGACGCGCCGCTGTCGGCCACGTCATTGTCGGATGACGCCTTTGTGGTGAACAGCTTTTCCAAATACTTTGGCATGACCGGCTGGCGCTTGGGGTGGCTGGTCGCCCCGGAGCAGGCTGTCGAGCCGCTGACTCGGCTGGCACAAAACGTGTTCCTCGCCGCGCCAACGCCTTCCCAGCACGCGGCGCTGGCAGCGTTTACCCCGGAGTGCCGGGATATTCTGGAAACCCGGCGAGCCACTCTTAAGCAGCGCCGCCAAGTGCTGCTGGATGGCTTGGCCGAGCTAGGGCTTGCGCCGGATCTACCGCCCCAGGGAGCGTTCTATCTCTGGCTGGATATCTCCCGCTATAGTCGCGACAGCCAAGCCTTCTGCGAGCGCCTGTTGGTGGAGGAGAACGTCGCCATCACGCCGGGTATCGACTTTGCCGTACAGGGCGGCGAGCACCATGTGCGCATCGCGTTCACCAACGACGTGGCACGGCTGCAGGAGGCGGTGGTGCGCATCGCGCGCTTTGTGAGCCGCTTATGATGACCTATCCAGGGCTGGTGCCAGGTACGCTGCTGCGTCGCTATAAGCGCTTTTTGGCCGATGTTCGTCTGGATAGCGGTGAGGAGGTGGTGGCTCACTGCCCTAATACTGGCTCGATGAAGGCGGTGAACGTACCCGGCTGCCGGGTATGGCTCTCGCCCAGTCATAACCCCAAACGCAAGCTGGCCTGGACCTGGGAGTGGATAGAGTTGCCCGAGCCAGATGGTGGAACGGCACTGGCATCGGTGCACACCGGGCGAGCGAATGGCTTGGTCGAAGCAGCGATTAACGCAGGCGAGATAGCACCACTTACGGGCTATCAAACGTTAAAGCGTGAGGTAAAGGTAGGCGAAGCTCGGCTCGATTTTCGCTTGGATGATCCTGAGAAGGGCGCCGCCTTCGTGGAGGTCAAACAGGTCACGCTGAAAGAGGAGGATGGTCACGGCTACTTTCCCGACTCCGTGAGCGTGCGCGGCACCAATTTCCCGACTCCGTGAGCGTGCGCGGCACCAAGCATTTGCACACGTTGGCGGCGCTGGCCGAGCAGGGCGAGCGGGCAGTGCTGCTGTTCTGCGTGGCGCATGAGGGAATTGCGGACGTGGCACCGGCGACCCATATCGACCCTACCTATGCGGCAGCGTTAAGTGATGCGGTGAAAGCGGGTGTGGAAGTAGTGGCGTATGGCGTGAGGGTGGAGTGGCAGCAGAGTGTACCGGTAGCGGCCCGCCTGGCGCGGTCGCTACCGGTACGGGTTTAGCGTTCGATATAGAAGCGCTGGATAAAACTCACCGGCTCGGGGTTTTCATTGCGGTCGTAGCGCACGTCGAGATTGAAGCGCATCGGCTCGTCTTGGCGCAGGGTGAACGTGGCAAGATGGTAGGTGGCATCGCCATCGTGAACGGTGCGAAAACTGAGCGGCTCGCGGGTGTCGGTGAGGTCGCTAACATAGCCCTCAACGCTGGCGTTGACCGGTCGCGTGGAACCATCCGGCTGGCGCTCGCGCACGCTCACATTCACCAAACCGTGCCCGATACTGCGCTGGATACTGTTTGCCTGCGCCACTTCTGGAGTGAGAAAGCGCGTTTCGATGGCGTTGTAGTGGATCTCGTATTCGCCCACTCGCACCATCTGCTCTGCCGCTGCCTGGGTGGCGCTGAGCAGTGTCCCCAGCAGCACTAGCAGCAGTGGAAAGCGTCGCAGTGTCGCAATAGCCATAGCGTGTCTCCTCTCAAGGGTGAGCTAAGTGCGGTATTAGGCGCGTCGGCGCACTCGGAAAATGGCGATTTCACCAAACAGATTCGGCCACCACTTCGAGGTCCAGTGCCCCTTGTGGTCGCCAACGCCCACGGCGCGGTCAACAATCACCAGCCCTTTCTCTTTGCACAGGTGCTCGAAGTCGTTAAACGTCGATAGGTGGATATTGGGGGTGTCGTACCACGCGTGGGGCAGCGATTTTGACACCGGCATGTAGCCGCGTAACCCCAGGTGAATGCGATGACGCCAGTAGGCGAAGTTAGGGAAGGTGATGATTCCCTCCTCGGCTACTCGCAGCATTTCATCGAGCATTTTGTCCGGGCGGCGCAGCGCTTGCAGCGCCTGGGTCATGATGACCTGGTCATAGCTGTTATCGCAGAAGCTGCCCAGGCCGTCGTCCAGGTTATGCTCGATCACGTTGACGCCGCGTGCCACGCATTGGGTGATGCCGTCGGGGTCGATCTCTAACCCATAGCCGGTCACACCTTTCTCTTGGGCCAGCCGCTCCAGCAGAATGCCGTCGCCGCAGGCCAAGTCCAAAACGTGTGCACCTTGGGGAACCCAGTCGTAAATCAGTTCAAGATCCGTGCGCATTAGCGTGTTTCCTCCGCGCCTGCGGCGTCTAGGTGCTGCTCTCGGGCGACGCGGCCCATAAAGGCGCTGAACAGCGCTTGGTAACGCGGTTCCGGCAATAAGAAGGCATCGTGCCCATGGGGCGATTCAATATTGGCATAGCTCACCGATTTGCCCGCGCGCGTTAGCGCATCCACCAATTCCCGGGAGCGCGACGGCGGGAAGCGCCAATCGGTGGTAAAGCTGACGATCAAAAAGGGGCACTGCGCCGGTGCCAGGGCGCAGGCAAGATCGCCGTCGCAGCTGGCCGCCGGGTCGAAGTAGTCCAGCGCTTTGGTCATTAGCAGGTAGGTATTGGCATCGAAGGCGGTCGAGAAGGTATCGCCCTGATAGCGCAGGTACGACTCCACCTGGAACTCGACGTCGAAGCCAAAGTTCAAATCATCGCTGCGCAGGTCGCGGCCAAACTTGCTGCCCATGGCGTCTTCGGAGAGATAGGTGATATGTCCGACCATGCGGGCCAGCTTTAGCCCCCGTTTGGGCACGGTGTCGTGTTCGGCGTACCAACCGTCGAAGAACTCCGGGTCTGAGCGGATGGCTTGGCGGGCGACCTCGTTGAAGGCGATGTTCTGCGCCGAGAGGCGCGGCGTGGCCGCAATGACGACGGCATTGGCAACGCGTTCGGGGTAGGTGATCGTCCACTGCAGCACCTGCATGCCGCCCAAACTGCCGCCCACTGCCGCTGCCCAGCGCTCGATGCCCAGATGGTCGGCGAGACGCGCTTGGCTGGTGACCCAATCGCTCACCGTGACCACGGGGAAGTCAGGGCCCCACTGGCGGCCGGTGTCCGGGTTATGGCTCACCGGGCCGGTACTGCCGTGGCAGCCGCCCAGGTTGTTCAGCGACACCACGAAAAAGCGATTGGTGTCGATGGATTTGCCGGGGCCGATATGGGCATCCCACCAGCCGGGTTTGCGGTCCTCGGCGGTGTGGTAGCCCGCAGCGTGATGATGCCCCGACAGCGCGTGGCAAATCAGCACCGCGTTAGAGCGATCCGCATTCAGCGTGCCGTAGGTTTCGTAGATAAGCTCGTACTCCGGCAGCGTCTTACCGCAGGCAAGCGGCAGAGGCGTATCGAACTTAACCACGTGAGGAGTCACGAGGCCAACGGAGTCCGCTGGCCGGTCGTCATAAGCAAGAGTGTCTGAATCAGGCATCGAAAGCGCTAGTCCTGCAAAAATAAGTCCTGCAAAAAGTAAGCTCGGGGCGTTCGTTGCATCGATAGGCGCGTTATAGCCCTACGAGTGCCCCCGAAATGCCTGCTGCACGAATCAGCGAGCCCACAACAATGCCGTCTACCAGGTTGATGGCGATAAAGACCACGATTGGTGAAAGATCGATCATGCCTAGCGGCGGAATCACTTTTCTCACTGGAGCCATGATCGGCTCGACCAACTGCATCACCAGCAGTGCGCCGGGGTGGCTGGCATTCGGCGCGACCCAGCTCAGAATGATCATCACGATCATGGCAAAGAAGTAGATCTTCAAGATAGCGTTGGCCAGCGCGGCCACCCCGGCAATCAGCAGCCCTGCAACGGGCGGCATGCCCACGCCGATCACCATGAAAATGGCAATCATACTGACGACTTTCAGCACGAAACCGGCCGCCAGGGTGGCAAGATCAAAGCGACCGGCGACCGGCCCTAAAAAGCCTTGGAACAGCCCCACGACTGGCTGGGTGATTTTGACCACCGACTGGCTGAGCGGGTTGTAGTAATCCGCCCGCGATGCCTGCAGCAAAAAGCGCAGCATCAACAGAAACAGATAAATATTGATCAGCGAGTTCACCAGCATTAATCCGGCGCTGCCTAATTGACTTCCCATTGCGGCTTCTCCTCAAACATATCGTTCTTATGGCGTCATTCACGGCCCGTTAGCGGCGTGCGACTCATTCGTGTCCGCTGAGCTCTTTGGACATGGCATCGGCGCGCTCGGCGCAGGCCTGCATGGCGTCGGCAATGATCGTGCGTAGGTGCGCATCTTCCATATGCGCAATAGCGCGCTCGGTAGTGCCGCCGGGTGACATCACGTTCTGCTTCAAGGTGGCCGGGTCTTTGTCGCTGCGCTGGGCCATGGTGGAGGCCCCCAAGGCGGTTTGAATGGCCAAGCGGCGAGCGGTATCGGCAGGCAGGCCGAGCTTCACGGCGGCCTCTTCCATGGCTTCGAACATCAAGAAGAAGTAAGCCGGGGCGCTGCCGGAAACCGCGGTCACCGCATCCAGTAAACGCTCTTCCTCGACCCACTCGACAATGCCCACGGCTTCCATGAGCTGGGTGGCGAGGGTGCGCTGGGCATCGCTGACCGCCGCGTTGGCATACAGGCCGCTGGCGCCGATGCCGACCAGTGACGGGGTGTTGGGCATGCAGCGCACCAGGGCGTTGCCGCCGCCCAGCCACTGGTCGATGGTGTTGGCATCCAGGCCAGCAGCAATGGATATCACCAGCGGCGCCTGCTGCTGAACGCTTTCACGCAGGGCTTCACAAACGCCGCGCATGATCTGCGGTTTGACCGCCAGCACGACCACATCTGCACCGTTAACCGCTGCACTGTTGTCGGTGTGGGTATGAATACCCAGGCGCGCCGCGAGCGGAGCCAGTTCGCTTTCGTTGGGGGCCGTGGCGGTGATGTCGCTAGGTGAGATACCGCTTTCGATCAGGCCGCCGATAATGGCACCGGCCATATTGCCTGCGCCAATGAAGGTGATCTTGCTCGCCATGGGGGTATCCTTTTTCGCAAATGGCTGCGTCTTGCAGCGTGTAAAGTAAACCGTGTGTTGTGTGAGCCGCGTGCTGTGTGAACCGTAGTTAGCCCCGAGCGCCAAAAATGGCGGTGCCTAAACGTACCAGCGTGGCGCCTTCTAAGACAGCCGCTTCTAAATCGTCGCTCATGCCCATCGAGAGCGTATCCAGCGGCGCTTCAGGCAGTGCCGTCTGGAGCTCTTCCAAGAGCTGGCGCAGCGCTGCCAGCGGCTGGCGCTGTGCCTCTAGCGTCTCCGCCGGGGCGGGAATCGCCATCAGCCCGCGCAGGGCGAGGCCTGGCAGGGCGGCAATCTCTTGGGCCAGCGCTAAGGCGTCTTCCGGCAGCACGCCGGATTTCGATGCCTCGCGGCTAATATTGACCTGCAGGCAGACGTTTAGCGGTGGTAACGCTGCCGGGCGCTGTTCGCTCAGGCGTTTGGCGATCTTTAACCGATCAACGCTGTGTACCCAGGCAAACTGCTCGGCCACGGCGCGGGTCTTGTTCGATTGCAGCGGGCCAATGAAGTGCCACACAATGCCGTCAAGATCCTCAAGCGCCGCCTGTTTATCCAGCGCCTCTTGCAGGTAGTTTTCACCAAACTCGCGCTGGCCGTGCTGCCACGCTTCGCGCAGCATCTCGGCGGGCTTGGTTTTGCTCACCGCCAGCAGGGTGGCGCTGATGGGCGAGCGTCCGGCATCCTCAAGCGCCCGGCGCAGGCGTTCACGCGCAGATGCAAGTGACTCGGAGAGCGCGTTGTCTGTCATACTCAAGCACCTTACCGCAGCTGGGAAAGAGAGATGGATATTACCGAACTGCTGGCATTCTCGGCAAAGCAGAATGCATCCGACCTGCACCTTTCGGCGGGTCTGCCTCCCATGATACGTGTTGATGGCGATATTCGTCGGCTTAATGTGCCCGCCATGGAGAACAGCGACGTTCGGCGGCTGATCTACGACATCATGAATGATCGGCAGCGCCGCGACTACGAAGAGCACTTAGAAGCAGACTTCTCGTTTGAAGTGCCGGGCGTGGCGCGCTTTAGGGTCAATGCCTTCAACCAGGCACGCGGGGCGGGGGCGGTGTTCCGTACCATTCCCAATAAGGTGCTTTCCATGGACACCTTGGGCATGGGCGAGGTGTTCCAGCGCCTTTCGATGCTACCCAGGGGATTAGTGCTAGTGACCGGGCCCACGGGATCGGGGAAAAGCACGACCTTGGCGGCGATGATCGACTACATCAACGAACAGCGCTTCGAGCATATTCTGACCATCGAAGATCCGGTGGAGTTTGTGCACACTAGCAAACGCTGCCTGATTAATCAGCGGGAGGTTCACCGCGATACCCATAGCTTCTCTGGGGCGCTGCGAAGCGCGCTGCGCGAAGACCCGGACGTGATTTTGGTCGGCGAGCTTCGCGATCTAGAAACGATCCGCTTGGCGCTGACCGCGGCTGAAACGGGGCATTTGGTATTCGGCACCCTGCACACCACTTCCGCGGCAAAAACCATCGACCGGATTATTGATGTGTTTCCCGGCGAAGAGAAATCCATGGTGCGCTCGATGCTGTCTGAATCGCTCCAGGCGGTTGTCTCGCAAACGTTGTTGAAGCGTCAGGGTGGCGGACGCGTGGCGGCCCACGAGATCCTGATTGCCACGTCTGCGGTGCGTAACCTCATTCGCGAAGATAAAGTGGCGCAGATCTACTCCGCTATCCAGACCGGCGGCGCACTGGGAATGCAGACCCTGAATGCCTCGCTCGCTAAGCTGGTTAAAGAGGGCGTGGTGAGTATGGAGGAAGCCCAAGTAAGAGCTAAAGGCACGCTGACGTTAAAAGATGAGTAAGGCGGCACAAGGATAATAGACGCGATGAGTGAGCCAGCCAGCGGTATGACCGCGACCCAGTGGCTGCATCAGCTGCTGGGTATTATGGTCGAGCAGCAGGCCTCTGACCTGCTGATTTCGGTGGGCGCGCCGCCCAGCTTGAAAACGCCCAAGGGGCTGATGCCGCTGGGGCGTCAGCCGCTCTCCTCTAGCCAGGTGCGTAGCCTGGTGCTGAATGCGGTTCCCGAGAAGCAGCGGGAGCGATTTCAAGAGGAGCACGAGGCGAACTTTGCCCTAAGCTTGGAGAGTGCGGGGCGGTTTCGGGTAAGCGCCTTTCAACAGCGTAACGAGCCCGCCATGGTGGTGCGCCGTATTGCGCAGACCATTCCGACCCTTAGCGCGCTGGGCGTGCCTAGCCAGTTGGCGACGTTGGCCAATGCCAAACGCGGGCTGGTGCTAGTGGTAGGCGGCACGGGAACGGGGAAATCCACTACCCTGGCGGCGATGATTCAGGAGCGCAACGCCTCAGTCGGTGGGCATATCATCACCATTGAAGACCCCATCGAGTACCTGCATCCGCATCAGCGAGGCATCGTTAATCAGCGCGAAGTGGGGGTGGATACGGAGTCCTTCGAGGTGGCGTTGAAAAATACGCTACGCCAAGCGCCGGATGTGATCTTGATTGGTGAAGTGCGTACCCGCGAGACCATGGAGCACGCCCTCACTTTCGCGGAAACCGGGCATCTCTGTTTGGCGACATTGCACGCCAACAACGCGAACCAAGCCTTAGAGCGCATCCTTCACTTCTTTCCCCATGAGCGGCACGAGCAGGTGCTGATGGACCTGTCGCTGAATCTGCGTGCCGTGGTCGCACAGCAGCTGCTGCCTACTCAGCAGGGTGGCCGCTGCGCGGCGATCGAGATTCTGCTCTCGTCGCCACGGGTGGTGGATCTGATCCGAAAAGGACGTATTGATGAATTAAAGCAGGCCATGGCAGGCTCCCGCGACGCGGGGATGCAAACTTTCGATCAGGCGCTTTATGCGCTTTATCAAGCGGGCCAAGTCAGCCAGCAAGTGGCGCTGGCCCATGCGGATTCCGCCAACGACCTGCGGCTGATGATCAAGCAGGGTGACGCTGCTGCCAGCGGTAAGCCGTTAGATGCGCAGGTGCCGTCTCATCTGGCTCTACGCGACGGTGACGATTATTGATGGCCTTCGCCGCTAGGGGGCGTAAATACCGCCCAGCACCCTCGGGCCGCTGGCGCCTGTCACGGAAGGCAAGTTGCCGGGTAGTCCGTGCAGGCGCTGGTGGGCGAGCCAGGCAAAGGCTCCTGCTTCAATCCAATCCTCTGGCCAGCCCAGAGTAGCGGGGGAGAGCAGCGTGACCTTGGGCAGGTGCACGGCTAGCCTTTCCATCAAATAGGCATTGTGAGCACCGCCACCGCCCACCAGTAGCGTGGCACTGGGCTGGCTTAGCGGCAGTTGGGCCACCCCTTGCGCGACACTCACCGCCGTCAGTTCGGCCAGCGTTGCCTGAACATCACGGGGGGCTTCGTCGCCAGTGAGGTGGTCGCTCAACCACGCTAAGTGAAACAGCTCGCGCCCGGTGCTGCGCGGCGGCGGCTGATGAAAAAAGGGTTCTTGCAGCAGGCGGGCGAGTAGCGCTTGGTCGATTTGCCCGCTGGCCGCCCAAGTACCGTTCTCATCAAATCGCCCGGTGTGATGCTTGGCAAACCAGGCATCCAGCAGCACGTTCGCCGGTCCGGTATCGAAGCCCACCACGGCGCGCTCCTGCTCTTGAGGAAGCCACGTAAGGTTGGCAAAACCGCCCAGGTTCAGCACGAGCTGTTCGCTTGGGCGCTGCCCAAACAGCGCTTGGTGGAACGCGGGTGCTAAAGGCGCTGCTTGACCGCCAGCGGCCAAGTCCCGGCGGCGAAAATCGGCCACCACCGTACATCCCGTCAATTCTGCCAGCAGGCTCGGGTTATCTAGCTGTAGCGTATACGCCGGACCCCCCTGGTGACCTTGTGGCGCGTGCTCAATTGTCTGGCCGTGGCTGCCAATCGCCGTAATCTGAGCCGGGACGAGCCCCTGTTCCGTTAAGAGTGCTGTAACGGCCTGGGCCTGGAGGCGGCAAAAGGCATCCTCGGCGGCGGCCAGGTCGGCAAAGCGCGCTGCTGGCGCGTGGCAAAGGTGCAGTAGCTGCGCGTGCAGCGTATCGGGCATGGCAACGGCGGCCGTGGCTAATAGCTTAGGTGGCGTGCCAGGAGTGATGGCGACCAGGGCGGCATCAATGCCGTCCAAGCTGGTGCCTGACATGAGCCCGATATAGTAGGCCGTCGGTGTGGAGGAAGCGGTTTTCATCATGCGAGTCATCCAAAACGGGGTGAAGGCTCAACCAAGGCGGTGGAGCGTGATAACATCGCCCACTATTGATTATTTAAACGCCTTTAACGGCACATAGTACATGGAGAGAGGCAATGAGTGAGGTGGATCAGGCGTTAGCGCTGCTGTCGCGGGGGACGCATGAAATCTTGGTAGAAGACGAGCTGCGTAAAAAGCTCGCGTCCGGTCGCAAGCTGCGTATTAAAGCAGGGTTCGACCCTACAGCACCTGATTTGCACCTGGGCCACAGCGTACTGCTGACCAAAATGCGCCAGTTCCAAGATCTTGGTCACACCGTTATCTTTTTGATTGGTGATTTCACTGGCCGCATTGGTGACCCGACCGGTAAAAACGTCACCCGCAAGCCGCTGACCGAAGCCGACGTCAAGGCGAACGCAGAAACCTATAAAGAGCAGGTGTTCAAAATCCTCGATCCAGAAAAGACCGAGGTGCGCTTCAACGCCGAGTGGTTTGGCGAGCTAAGTGCCGCCAAGATGATCGAGCTGGCCGCGCAAAGTACTGTAGCGCGGATGCTGGAGCGCGATGACTTTGAAAAGCGCTACAAAGCCAACCAGTCCATCGCCATTCATGAATTCCTCTACCCGCTGGTGCAGGGGTACGACTCGGTCGCGCTGGAAGCCGACGTGGAACTGGGCGGTACCGACCAGAAATTCAATCTGCTCATGGGGCGCGAGATTCAGAAGCACTTCGGTCAGGGGCCCCAGGTGGTCATTACCATGCCGCTATTGGAAGGTCTGGACGGCGTGCAGAAAATGTCCAAGTCGCTTGGCAACTACGTGGGCGTGGATGAAGCACCGGGGTCCATGTTCAATAAGCTGGTCTCCATGCCCGATAGCTTAATGTGGCGTTACTTCGAGCTGCTCTCGCTCAAATCGAACGAAGAGATTGAGGCGCTGAAGCAGAGTGTCGAGCAGGGTGCGAATCCTCGCGATGTGAAAATGGAGCTGGCTCGTGAACTCATCGCTCGTTACCACGGTGATGAAGCCGCCGCGAATGCGCACAAGTCGGCGGGTAACCAACTGGCCGATGGTGAGCTGCCGGAAGACCTGCCGGAAGTAGAGGTCGATTTTGAGGGTGGCGAGCAGGCGCCGATTGCAGCCGTGCTCAACCGCTCTGGTCTGACCAAAAACAGCGCGCAAGCGAAAGACATGCTAAAAAACGGCAGTGTCAAAGTGGATGGTGAGGTCGTTGCTCAAGACACCATGCTCGCCACTGGTAAAGTGTATGTGATTCAAGCGGGCAAGAAGCGTTACGCTCGCGTGACCCTTGTTTGAACTTTCTGAAAACTTTTTCACATTAGCTCTTGCCAACCCGGTCGCGAATCCGTAAAGTACGCATCCGCTGCCGGGGACGCCAAGCGTTACCAGCGGTAAATGAGGCTAAAAACCTCTGGTTTTGTCAGGAAGTTAGCGCCATCTCGTTATTGATTGGATCGCTCGCTTCACTCGCTGAAAACAGCGGTTGACAAACACCACGGAATGCGTAGAATACGCCTTCCTCGCTAAGGCAACACGGTTCAGGTCATCGAGCCGGCACAGCGAAACAGCTCTTTAACAATTTGATCAGGTAATTCATGTGGGCGCTTGCCGATGAGGGTGAATCATCACCTATTATCAAGGCAAGCGACTCGTCAAACAGGCTTCGGCCTAATGAATGAATTCGTTTGACCCTTGAGCCAAGTTTGGTTCGCTTCTGTGGCTTTGGTCACAGGCAAGAACCGCATTGATCTTAAACTGAAGAGTTTGATCATGGCTCAGATTGAACGCTGGCGGCAGGCCTAACACATGCAAGTCGAGCGGTAACAGATCCAGCTTGCTGGATGCTGACGAGCGGCGGACGGGTGAGTAATGCATAGGAATCTGCCCGATAGTGGGGGATAACCTGGGGAAACCCAGGCTAATACCGCATACGTCCTACGGGAGAAAGGGGGCTTCGGCTCCCGCTATCGGATGAGCCTATGTCGGATTAGCTAGTTGGTGAGGTAACGGCTCACCAAGGCAACGATCCGTAGCTGGTCTGAGAGGATGATCAGCCACATCGGGACTGAGACACGGCCCGAACTCCTACGGGAGGCAGCAGTGGGGAATATTGGACAATGGGGGCAACCCTGATCCAGCCATGCCGCGTGTGTGAAGAAGGCCCTCGGGTTGTAAAGCACTTTCAGCGAGGAAGAACGCCTAGCGGTTAATACCCGCTAGGAAAGACATCACTCGCAGAAGAAGCACCGGCTAACTCCGTGCCAGCAGCCGCGGTAATACGGAGGGTGCAAGCGTTAATCGGAATTACTGGGCGTAAAGCGCGCGTAGGTGGCTTGATAAGCCGGTTGTGAAAGCCCCGGGCTCAACCTGGGAACGGCATCCGGAACTGTCAAGCTAGAGTGCAGGAGAGGAAGGTAGAATTCCCGGTGTAGCGGTGAAATGCGTAGAGATCGGGAGGAATACCAGTGGCGAAGGCGGCCTTCTGGACTGACACTGACACTGAGGTGCGAAAGCGTGGGTAGCAAACAGGATTAGATACCCTGGTAGTCCACGCCGTAAACGATGTCGACCAGCCGTTGGGTGCCTAGCGCACTTTGTGGCGAAGTTAACGCGATAAGTCGACCGCCTGGGGAGTACGGCCGCAAGGTTAAAACTCAAATGAATTGACGGGGGCCCGCACAAGCGGTGGAGCATGTGGTTTAATTCGATGCAACGCGAAGAACCTTACCTACTCTTGACATCCTGCGAATTCGGTAGAGATACCTTAGTGCCTTCGGGAACGCAGAGACAGGTGCTGCATGGCTGTCGTCAGCTCGTGTTGTGAAATGTTGGGTTAAGTCCCGTAACGAGCGCAACCCTTGTCCTTATTTGCCAGCGCGTAATGGCGGGAACTCTAAGGAGACTGCCGGTGACAAACCGGAGGAAGGTGGGGACGACGTCAAGTCATCATGGCCCTTACGAGTAGGGCTACACACGTGCTACAATGGTCGGTACAAAGGGTTGCGAGCTCGCGAGAGTCAGCCAATCCCGAAAAGCCGATCTCAGTCCGGATCGGAGTCTGCAACTCGACTCCGTGAAGTCGGAATCGCTAGTAATCGTAGATCAGAATGCTACGGTGAATACGTTCCCGGGCCTTGTACACACCGCCCGTCACACCATGGGAGTGGACTGCACCAGAAGTGGTTAGCCTAACGCAAGAGGGCGATCACCACGGTGTGGTTCATGACTGGGGTGAAGTCGTAACAAGGTAGCCGTAGGGGAACCTGCGGCTGGATCACCTCCTTAAACGATGTCTTCCCCTCGCGGTAAGCGCTCACAATGAATTACCTGATCAGATAGTAGAGCAAACGGTTTACGCACGATCCCCTCTTGGGTCTGTAGCTCAGTTGGTTAGAGCGCACCCCTGATAAGGGTGAGGTCGGCAGTTCAAGTCTGCCCAGACCCACCAAATTTTATCGAACACATCATGATCATGTGCTTTGTATAGTCAGACTATGCGGTGCCATGGCATGCCTTGTGAGACATAAAATTACCGAGAGGTCAGTGTGGTCAGATGGGGCCATAGCTCAGCTGGGAGAGCGCCTGCCTTGCACGCAGGAGGTCAGCGGTTCGATCCCGCTTGGCTCCACCATTCTCGACACCGTTTGTTGTTTTGTGACCATTGATAAGTCAGACGCATCAGCGTTGCCTTATCACTGTTCACTGAACAGTCGCTCTTTAACAATGTATATCATGCTGACATGAACGTTTGTTGAAACGTTCATACGTAATTGTTAAGTGATACGTCTCAAGCGTATCCGGCAATCGTTGTCATTGCGAGATACCAGACCCCTTCGGGTTATAGGGTCAAGCAATGAAGCGCACACGGTGGATGCCTAGGCAGCCAGAGGCGATGAAAGACGTGGTAGCCTGCGATAAGGTTCGGTGAGGTGGCAAACGACCTGTGACCCGGACATCTCTGAATGGGGAAACCCACTCAGCATCAGCTGAGTATCCTACGCTGAATACATAGGCGTAGGAGGCGAACCAGGGGAACTGAAACATCTAAGTACCCTGAGGAAAAGAAATCAACCGAGATTCCCCTAGTAGCGGCGAGCGAACGGGGACCAGCCCTTAAGCATGTGACTGATTAGGCGAATACGCTGGGAAGCGTGGCCATAGTGGGTGATAGCCCCGTAGCCGAAAATCTGATCATGTGAAATCGAGTAGGTCGGGGCACGAGAAACCTTGACTGAAGACGGGGGGACCATCCTCCAAGGCTAAATACTCCTGGCTGACCGATAGTGAACCAGTACCGTGAGGGAAAGGCGAAAAGAACCCCGGAGAGGGGAGTGAAATAGATCCTGAAACCGTGTGCGTACAAGCAGTAGGAGCGGACTTGTTCCGTGACTGCGTACCTTTTGTATAATGGGTCAGCGACTTATATTCAGTGGCGAGGTTAACCGTATAGGGGAGCCGTAGGGAAACCGAGTCTTAACTGGGCGACACAGTCGCTGGATATAGACCCGAAACCGAGCGATCTATCCATGAGCAGGGTGAAGATTGAGTAACATCAATTGGAGGCCCGAACCAGGATCTGTTGAAAAAGATTTGGATGACTTGTGGATCGGAGTGAAAGGCTAATCAAGCTCGGAGATAGCTGGTTCTCCTCGAAAGCTATTTAGGTAGCGCCTCACGTATCACCGCCGGGGGTAGAGCACTGTTTCGGCTAGGGGGTCATCCCGACTTACCAACCCGAGGCAAACTCCGAATACCGGTGAGTGCGAGCGTGGGAGACACACGGCGGGTGCTAACGTCCGTCGTGAAAAGGGAAACAACCCAGACCGTCAGCTAAGGTCCCCAAATCCTGGTTAAGTGGGAAACGATGTGGGAAGGCTCAGACAGCTAGGAGGTTGGCTTAGAAGCAGCCATCCTTTAAAGAAAGCGTAATAGCTCACTAGTCGAGTCGGCCTGCGCGGAAGATGTAACGGGGCTAAACCAGGTACCGAAGCTACGGGTTCATCCTCTGGATGAGCGGTAGAGGAGCGTCGTGTAAGCCAATGAAGGTGTGTTGAGAAGCATGCTGGAGGTATCACGAGTGCGAATGCTGACATGAGTAACGATAAAGGGAGTGAAAAACTCCCTCGCCGGAAGACCAAGGGTTTCTGTTCGACGCTAATCGGAGCAGAGTGAGTCGGCCCCTAAGGCGAGGCCGAAAGGCGTAGTCGATGGGAAACGGGTCAATATTCCCGTACCGGACATGATTGCGATGGGGGGACGGAGAAGGCTAGGTGAGCCAGGCGTTGGTTGTCCTGGTGAAAGTGAGTAGGCTGGTGTCTTAGGTAAATCCGGGACGCTAAGGCCGAGACACGAAACGAACGGACCACGGTCCGGAAGTCATTGATGCCACGCTTCCAGGAAAAGCCTCTAAGCTTCAGATCATGTGCGACCGTACCCCAAACCGACACAGGTGGTCAGGGTGAGAATCCCAAGGCGCTTGAGAGAACTCGGGTGAAGGAACTAGGCAAAATGGTGCCGTAACTTCGGGAGAAGGCACGCCGGCGTAGGGTAATGGGACTTGCTCCCCGAGCCCGAACCGGTCGAAGATACCAGGTGGCTGCAACTGTTTAGTAAAAACACAGCACTCTGCTAACGCGCAAGCGGACGTATAGGGTGTGACGCCTGCCCGGTGCCGGAAGGTTAAGTGATGGTGTTAGGCCTCGGCCGAAGCTCTTGATCGAAGCCCCGGTAAACGGCGGCCGTAACTATAACGGTCCTAAGGTAGCGAAATTCCTTGTCGGGTAAGTTCCGACCTGCACGAATGGCGTAATGATGGCCACGCTGTCTCCACCCGAGACTCAGTGAAATTGAAATCGCCGTGAAGATGCGGTGTACCCGCGGCTAGACGGAAAGACCCCGTGAACCTTTACTATAGCTTCACACTGGACGCTGATGTTGCCTGTGTAGGATAGCTGGGAGGCTTTGAAACCCGGACGCCAGTTCGGGTGGAGCCAACCTTGAAATACCAGCCTGGCATCATTGGCGTTCTCACTCAGGTCCGTTATCCGGATCGAGGACAGTGTGTGGTGGGTAGTTTGACTGGGGCGGTCTCCTCCCAAAGCGTAACGGAGGAGCACGAAGGTACCCTCAGCACGGTCGGACATCGTGCAATGAGTGCAAGAGCATAAGGGTGCTTGACTGCGAGACAGACACGTCGAGCAGGTGCGAAAGCAGGTTCTAGTGATCCGGTGGTTCTGTATGGAAGGGCCATCGCTCAACGGATAAAAGGTACTCCGGGGATAACAGGCTGATACCGCCCAAGAGTTCACATCGACGGCGGTGTTTGGCACCTCGATGTCGGCTCATCACATCCTGGGGCTGAAGTCGGTCCCAAGGGTATGGCTGTTCGCCATTTAAAGTGGTACGCGAGCTGGGTTTAGAACGTCGTGAGACAGTTCGGTCCCTATCTGCCGTGGGCGTTGGATGTTTGAGAAGAGCTGCTCCTAGTACGAGAGGACCGGAGTGGACGACCCTCTGGTGTTCCGGTTGTCACGCCAGTGGCATTGCCGGGTAGCTATGGTCGGACGGGATAACCGCTGAAAGCATCTAAGCGGGAAGCCCCCTTCAAGATGAGACATCCCTGAGGCCTAGAGCCTCCTAAAGGGCCCAGCGAGACCAGCTGGTTGATAGGCACGGTGTGGAAGCGCTGCAAGGCGTTGAGCTAACGTGTACTAATGGCCCGTGAGGCTTGACCCTATAACACCCAAGGGGTCTGGTCGCGATGATAACGATCGAGTGGATCGCCACTCAGAGAACCGGATACGCATCCGCCAGCCAAGGCGCTAGCGGACAAGAGACGATCACACAACACTCAGCATGATATGCATTACCTGTTACGCCTGACGACCATAGCACGCGTGAACCACCTGATCCCTTGCCGAACTCAGAAGTGAAACCGCTTAGCGCCGATGGTAGTGTGGGGTCTCCCCATGCGAGAGTAGGTCATCGTCAGGCACTTATACCGCAAAGAACCCAGCCAATAGGCTGGGTTTTTTGTTGCGCGCTCGAAAGCGCGCCATGACCAGCCCCGGGCACCCTGTGCTCGGGGCTTTTGGGCTGTGCCTTCCGAATGTCCAAGCATTGAAAAGTGACGCCACGGGTGCACAAAGTTTCCTTGAAACGACTGTTTTAAAAAAATAAATAACAGGGAGTTACTGCTCTTTGGTGGCGGCAGGGCTGCCGAGCAACTAGTATGAGCGGGTACCTATCATTTAAGCAGCATCTCAGGAGGAGACGCGATATGAGTACCCCATTGATGAAGAAGCTAGCGGTTGCGCTACTGATGGCCATGATGATGGGCGGTTTAGCTGCCTGTGATAACCAGGGCCCTGCCGAAGAAGCAGGTGAAAACATCGATGAGAGCATGGAAGATGCAGGCGAAAGCCTAGAGGACATGGGTGAGAATATCGAAGAGTCTGCAGAGGAGTAAGAAAACGACTCTTTGCAGCGTATCGATATGCTACCGATATAAAAACAGCCGCTTAGAAGCGGCTGTTTTGCGTTTTAAGGCTTGGAAAGTAGTTTGGTCATGCACCTGGGTTTTGCTCGATACCCTGTAGATACCAAGGTGCCTGATCGCGCATGGCACGCGTCAAGTGCCACGTTTCGTTGAACTCGGTTTGCTCACCGTTCTCTTCCAAAATACCGTGGAAGATGACGGTGGCTTCGGCGTGGCCATCGTACTCATTGATATCGCCAAGCTCTGCAAACAGTCGCACGATCTCAGTGCGATTATTGGCAGGCTGCTCGGCGCGCTCCTGGCGAAGCAGGTTGTAGAGCTCTGGCGTCACGTACTCCTGGATTTGATTGAAGTCGTTATTATCCCAAGCACGCTGCAGCGTCATGAAATGCTCTTTGGCACCGCCTAGAAAACGCTCCTTGTCAAACCAAGCCGGTGTGCTTTGTAAGCCACTGGCTAAGCTGCCTGGAGACGCTGTGACGTTGTTTGGGGTGTACTGAGTCTCTTGGCGTTCGCGCTGATAGCCTGCCGGGTGGGCGGATGCAGGACGACGCTGACGCATGAAGGCGCGGAAAGCGAAGATCGCCAGCGCAGCGACGCCTACCATGACGAGCAGATCCATCAGACGCAGCTCGTCAAACGCACCACCGAAGAAGAGCGCTGCCAGCAAGCCGCCTGCCAGTAGGCCGCCCATCATGCCACCCATACCTCCACGGCGAGCAGCGGTGGCGGCGCCTGCGCCCTGCTGGGTGCTTTGGGCCTGTTGCTGTGCGGGCGTGCTAGCCGGTCGGTCAGCGGAGCGTGACACGCTACCCATGCTGCTACCACCGCCTAGGCGGCGTGCCTCCGCGTGTTCGATGGCGGCGCTAACGCCCATAACGCTCACCAATAGCATGACAAAGAATTGCCTTAACATGTTGATTCTCCAATGAGGATGCAGGTAATGCCAACTGCTTCAGTGCGAAGCAGATAGAAAAGGGTGGGCCATCAGTTTACCGTGTAATACCTCGCCTAGGTGATGGTGAGAGTCACTATAAAGACAAAAAAAGGAGCAAAAAGTGCGTTTAGATCAGGCTCGAAGCATCTTGTTGATGATCGATTTTCAGGCGGGTTTATTGCCCGTGATCGAAGGCGGTGAGGCGGCTCTTGGAGAGGCGGCTTGGCTGGCAGGTATCGCCAACCAGTTGCAGGTGCCCGTATGGCTCACCGAGCAGTATCCCGAGCGACTAGGCGGGACCGCAGCGACCCTGCTGGAGAGCTTGGACACACATACGACATGGCAGAAGCGACACTTTAGCGTGACCGAGGAGCCCGCGTTTTCGCAGGCGCTGGCAGCGTTGGGCCGCAGCCAGGTCGTGGTGTGCGGCACGGAAGCCCATATTTGCGTATTGCAAAGTGCACTGGGCCTGTTAGCGGCAGGGTATGAGGTGTTTTGGCTGAGTGAAGGGGCCGCCAGCCGCCGTCCCGAAGAGGCGCGTCTTGCGCGCGAGCGTGCCTGTGCCCAGGGGGCGGTGGCGGTGTCTGCCGATATGGTGGCCTATGAATGGCTACACTGCTGCGATACGGCCACCTTTAAAGAGATTCACCGCCGGTATTTAAAGCCAAGATCGGCGCAAACGGTCACATTTTATTAACCTTAACGCTCCGTTTCGCGACGAGTGAATACGAGCGTATCGCCTTCGGAAGCGGCGGCATCAAAGCGGTAGCCTGCCACATCGAAATCTTTGAGCGCGTTGGGGTCATTGATCTGCTGCCGAATGATCCAGGCGCTCATCAACCCCCTCGCTTTTTTCGCATAGAAACTGATGATTTTGAACGTGCCGTTTTTCTCATCCTTGAAGACGGGAGTCACCACTCGGGCATCCAGTTTTTTCGCTTCGATGGCTTTGAAGTATTCGTTGGAGGCTAGGTTTACGAGTACCTTCGACCCACTCTCGGCGATCGCGCTATTCAGGGCAGGCGTCAGGATCGGCTTCCAATAGGCGTAAAGATCCTTGCCTGCGTCGTTGGGCAGTTTGGTACCCATTTCCAGACGGTAGGCTTGGATCAAGTCCAGCGGGCGGAGCAAACCATAGAGGCCCGATAGAATGCGCAAATGCTGCTGGGCAAACCGATTGTCTGCATCGCTGAAGGTTTCGGCTTCCAGGCCAGTGTAGACGTCTCCCTGAAATGCCTGCACGGCGGGTTTGGCGTTGTCCAACGAAAAGGGTGGCTGCCACTCGGCAAAGCGAGCCGCGTTCAGGCCTGCTAGTTTGTCGCTGATGCCCATTAGGTCGCTGATTTGCTGAGGAGAGTAACCGCGTAAGATATCGATCAGCGGCTGGCTGTACTCGAGAAAATCTGGCTGGCTGACCTTCTGGGTCGTCGGGGGTGTTTCAAAATCCAGCGTTTTGGCGGGGGAAATAACGCTCAGCATGGCGTGCTCCTTGTGCCGTGACAAAAGAGGGTCGCTTCTCGGCATGAGATGCGACCACTAAATAGCTAGCAAGATTATATCAAGCCTCGGCGGCGGCCGAGGCTATCGACACGATAGGAGCCGTTAGGGGCAGGGATTCGGCATGCGACGATGGATATCGTCGATGGCGGTCAAAACGTCGTCGTCGAGCTTCAGGCTCTCACTGGCGAGGTTGCTCTCCAGCTGCTCCATCGTCGTGGCCCCAATGATATTGCTGGTCAGAAAGCTGCGTGAATTGACGAATGCCAGCGCCATTTGCGCGGGGTCGAGCCCATGCGCTTTGGCCAGATCGACGTAGGCGTGTGTCGCGGCCTCGGCTTCGGGTGATGTGTAGCGCTTGAAGCGCTCATAGAGCGTCAAGCGGCCCTTTGGCGGCTGGGCGCCGTTGAGGTACTTCCCGGACAGCACGCCAAACCCCAGCGGAGAGTAAGCCAGTAACCCGACGTCTTCGCGATGGGCAATTTCTGCCAAGCCCACTTCGAACGAACGGTTCAGCAGGTTATAAGGATTTTGGATGGAGGCAACGCGTGGCAGGCCCAGCTGGTCTGAGAGCTGCAGCATTCGCATGACGCCCCAGGGCGTTTCATTGGATAGACCGACGGCGCGAATCTTACCGGCATCGACGAGCTCTTTCAGAGCGGAGAGCGTCTCTTCCAGCGGGGTGGCGTCTTCCTGCTCCGCATGAGTGTAGCCGAGCTTGCCAAAAAAGTTGGTGTGACGGTCGGGCCAGTGCAACTGGTACAGATCGACGTAGTCCGTTTGCAGGCGCTCCAGGCTGGTATCGATGGCCTGGTGGAGGTGGTCGCGGCTCATTTTAGGGCCGCCGCGAATATGTTCTAAACCTGGCCCTGCCGCTTTGGTGGCAATGATCACATCGTCGCGAGCGCCTCGGGCTTTTAACCAGCTGCCGATATAGGCTTCCGTTAACCCTTGGGTTTCCGCCTTTGGCGGAACGGGGTACATCTCCGCCGTGTCGATAAAGTTAATACCAAACGCTACTGCGCGGTCGAGCTGTTCATGAGCCTCAGCTTCGCTGTTCTGTTCACCAAACGTCATGGTGCCTAGACACAGTCGGCTGACCTCCATTCCGGTTCTACCCAGTGGGCGCGTTTGCATGGTTGTCTCCTCGCGTGGGCGAAAACGTTGCTGGAAAGTGAGCGATGCCAATCGCCATTACCAGCCTGTGGAAGGCATGTTAGCGAGGGTCTACAAAAGCAGCAAATCAAGAGGGTTGAGTCGGGGCGAAGGCAGGCGTATGCTTGCCAGCCCATCGACCGGCCAAGCGCCGGTTTATCGCATGGTTAGCCGTCGTGGAAGGTGAGATGGTTAGCCGAAGGTCTCAACAGATAGGCAGGGTGGTTTGCCATGCCGCAGGCATCATCGTTGTTTACCCGGTTGGAATTTCGTCTAGCCGAGCAGCTGTTTCACACCCGTTGGTTACTCCCGCGTTCACCGCGTACGCAGCGCCTCACCATGCGACTGTTCAAGCGGTGTGCCGAAGCGGGGCACCCGGATGCACAGTCCATTTATGGACACATGTTGTTTCACCGCA
Source organism: Halomonas meridiana (assembly GCF_009846525.1). Taxonomy (NCBI): domain Bacteria; kingdom Pseudomonadati; phylum Pseudomonadota; class Gammaproteobacteria; order Oceanospirillales; family Halomonadaceae; genus Vreelandella; species Vreelandella aquamarina. The sequence continues at coordinate 404,689 of NZ_CP024621.1, forward strand.
GCTTGTCTCCACAGGACAAGGCGCGTGGCGCACGCTACGTACTGGAAGCGGCCCAGGCAGGCGATGTAAAGTCGCAGTATCAGGTGGCACAAATTCATGAACACGGCTGTGTGCAGTATCCCCGCCGTGAAGATTATGCGGTGACTTGGTACGCCCGTGCGGCGCAGGCAGGCCACTACCTGGCTGCGGAGCGTTTGGCGCGTGCCTACCGCTTGGGTGAGCTAGGCTTAGCAGTGGACCATGAGCAAGCCGACTACTGGCAGCGCATGGCCGAACGGCAGCCTGCGGTGGAAATGGCCGCCGCCTGAGCCCCGTATCCGGTGGCGAGACAGAAAAGAGGAAATCAGTGTCCGAGACGCTACCTACAGTGCTAGATATCGAAGCGTCCGGATTCGGGCGCGGCAGCTACCCGATCGAAGTGGGCATCGCCCGCGCCGACGGTAGCTGCTGCGCGTTTCTTATTCAGCCGTTGGATGAGTGGGTGCATTGGGATCCCAAAGCCGAACTGCTGCACGGCATTTCGCGTGAGCGGCTGATGAAAGAGGGTTACCCGGTGCGCCAAGTGGCCCAGTGGCTCAACGATGAGCTGCGGGAACTAGGTAAGGCGTATAGCGATAGTTGGGGCTACGATAACACCTGGCTGTCGTTACTGTTTCATCACGCTGGCATGCTGCCCCGTTTTCGTCTGGAAGCGCTGCGCATCCTGCTCAGTGAAGAGCAGCAGGCGCTGTGGAGCGATACCAAAGAGTCCGTCGTGGCCGAACGGGGCATCCACCGCCACCGTGCAGGGGAAGATGCCCGACTGCTCCAGCTTACCTATCAGCGCACTCGCACACTGACTCTCAAAGCCTAATCGTAGCTCGACGTTCGTTAATCCAACTGGGCTTCCAGCGCCTCTAAAAGACGCTCTGGCGTCGAAGCGTCGAGCAGCATGTCACGTGTCGTTTGGGCCAGAAAGCCGTGGCTGACCGTGCTATCCAAAAACGCCAGCAGCGGCGCGTAAAAGCCTTCGGTATCCAGCAGCCCCATCGGTTTGTCGTGAAGCCCCAGGTAGCCCCACGTCCAGATTTCGAATAGTTCTTCGAACGTACCAATCCCGCCCGGTAGAGCAATGAACGCATCGGCATTCGCCGCCATGGTGGCTTTGCGCTCGTGCATGTTAGGGACGCGAATCAGCTCCGTTAAGCCAAAGTGTGCCTGTTCGCGCTCGACCAAGTGATCCGGCATAACGCCGAGTACGCGACCGCCCGCCTCGAGAGCCGCATTGGCCAACTCTCCCATGAGCCCGACCCGTGCACCGCCATAGACCAAGGTGTGGCCGCGCTGCCCAAGGGCCTTGCCAAGGGAGCGCGCGGCCTGCCGGAAGGCCGGGCTGTTACCTTCCCGAGAACCGAGGTAAACACAAATACGTGACATCGTCAGGGCGTCCTTATCGCAGAGGGGTAGAGAGAAGCGGGCGGCGTTAGCCTAGGCAGTGCTGAACGTCATAGTGTTCGTCCATCCACTGGCCGATGACATTGTTCCCGCACAGATGGTGAGCGTACTGGGTGTGTAGACAGCGCACCTGCTGCCAGTTACTGATGCCGCCTACACCGCGTTCGGTGAGTACGTCGGTGTAGCCCAGGCGAGCCACTTCTTCGCGCTGAGCCTCGCTCATCGAGCGCCAGCGGGCATCGACGTAATCGCGATGACTTTGCTGATAAGCGGCGAGGAAGTCCGGCTCTTCCTGCAGACGCTGCTCGAGGGACTTGATCACGCCCACGGCTTCGATGCGCGAAATTTCGATTTTCAGCAGGTCCGAGCAGAGCCAGTACAGCGTCGGGAAAGGTTTACCATCCACGATAGGTGCCATCCGCAGTACGAGCGGCGTACCTTGGGCGTCGGTGGCTGCAACGGCTTCGATACCGCGAGGCGCTCGCCCGAGCTGTTGAGTAATGATCGCCAGCTGGCGCTCGTCGGGTGCTTGGTCGGTACGAATTACCATTGCGTCAACGTCTCACTTTCGGTCGTCTTGAACAAATTTAGTCGAACGGCCAACGGCGCGGAAAAAGCAGCGGTTGAGCTGTTCAGGAGAGGCGACGTAGCGCCACTTCTCCTCGCAGTACTCGGCGGCGCGAGCCATCAGCACGTCGTAAAGTCGATTGAACGGGGCATCATAATCGTACGGGTCTGCACCGAACAAGCGGATATGCGGGTAGTCGGCGAAGCGCTCCATGAAATAGCGCTCCAAGTCGGCTTCCACGGCGCGGTGCTGCGCCGTGTTGTCCGGATCAATCCAGAGATTATAGCGGATGGCCATGGTGACTCCTGGAAGGCCCCACCATGTCAGGCGGGGGAATTAAGCGGAAGCGGGCGCCGTCTCTAAATGCGCCAACAACGCCTCACGCAGGGCGCCCTCGATAGGAACGGCTCGCTTCTCCTGATGATCGTACTGCACCATCACCGTGTGCCCCAAGTTGGTTAGCGTACCATGCTGCCGGGCTTCCTGGGTGACGGTAAACGAGCTGTTGCCCAAACGGGTCAAGTAGGTACGGATTTCGATATCGTGGCCGTAAAACAGTTCAGCGCGGTAGTCCACTTCCATGCGCGCCATGATCAACCGCCACTGTTGGGGGTTCAGGTCGGGCGTGAAGAGTTTGAACAGGTCATTACGCGCCAGCTCGAACCACGCGGGGAGGCGCGTGTTATTGATGTGGCCCAAGGCATCCGTATCGTAAAACGCCGGTTCTATGGTGCGAGTAAACATGACGTGATCCTTATTATTAGTGTGCGAAGTAGCCCTGCTCCAGAATTAACCCAAGCGAGCGCTTGGTCAAGTGTTGCGGCGCTGGCGCCATGCCGTCAACTGCATCCAGCCAAGTAGCCACAGCGTGGCGGCGAGAAACCCCGCCAGCGTTCCCCAGAATAGCCCCAGCGTACTATAAGTATAAGAAACGCATAGGGTATAGCTGAGTAGCGAACCAAGGCCCATGGGGTAGTGCTTGATGACCGTAGCGACGGGAGCGTGACCGTGCCCCACGTGAAGAATCAGTAAAAATGGCAGCATGGTGACGGGAAACGCTGCCAGCGTGCCAGCCCATTCGGGCGGCAGCCAGTGGGCAATGCGCGTGATGACAAAAATGATGGCTGTGGCGAGTCCGGCCCGTGCCACCAGCGCGGGCCAAGAGAAGGTGCTGCTGGCGGTGCTCTTCACATCTGGAATGGTGCGAAACAGCCAGCTAAAGAGACCAATGGCGCACAGGGTGACCAGCGTACCGCTAAGACGCGTGAAGTTGAATTGGGCCAGCAGCGTGCTGACCGCCAGCCACGCAGCAAAGCCCCCTAGCACGCCGCCCAATACCCCTTTGATGCCTGGCTGGCGGCCTGTGATGAGATACCCTGCGCCTAGCGCCATGGTCGCCGTGAATCCCGCTAGGGTATGCACGGCACTTTGGGTGGCAAAAGCAGGCGATATCTCCAAGCCGATAAAAAATAGCGCCAGTGCCGTGCCCAGCGGATAGCCCGAGAGCAGCCCAGCAATGCGGGGGCTAGCCCGCACGGCGACGGTGCCCAACCCCAGCACCATGCTGACGGAGAGGCCAAGCTTAGCCAGTTGCCAAGTGAGTGGAACGTCTACCATAGGGCGTTTTCCTTTCGTTATTATGGGGGCATGAACATGGCGCAATGGTTATTAGCGCAATGGGGATGTACCACCGTTTCATCATTATCCGTTTGGGAGGCTTGCTGCCGTGACCCATTCTCCAGACTCAGGCGCCCATGCGCTTTCCCCGCCGCCCAAGCCCGATGGTTGCGAACTTTGTCAGCGCGCATCGCCGCTGACCAAGCATCATCTCATTCCCAGAACGCTGCACAACAAGCCGCGTTATCAAAAGCGCCATAGTCGTGAGGAGCGGCTCACGGCCATCGTGTGGCTGTGCCACCCGTGCCATAAGCACATTCACCGGCTGTACAGCGAACGTGAACTGGCCGACCGCTTTGCCAGTTTGGCGGCGCTCAAGGACGATGCCGATATTCGCGCTTTCGTCGAATGGCTGGCCACCAAGCCGGCTGGTTTCAAGCCAAAATCGCCCGTGCGCAAGCGACGCTAGACCAGTCGAAGCCCTTGCTGGTCGCGCCAAGCAGCGTCCAACGCCTCGGTGAGCGGCTCGACGAGGTGGCCGGGCAGCGCGGCACGAGCCGCCTCCAGCGAATCGAACGAGCGATTGCGTAACCAACAGTAGGCCCAGGCGCAGGCTTCCTCGTCGCTTTGCGGGGTAGGCCGAGCAGGCATTTGGTTGAGGAGAAAAACGGCCGTGCGCGGTGCCCACAGGGGCATCTCGCCCTGCTGGTCTTGGCTCCACTGCTCCAGCGTGGCTCCGCTTGGCGTGGCCTCCGGAGTGCCTAATTTGGCGACCCTAGCGGTTTCCGCCAAAATCAGCGCGAGCTGGTCAGCATCCGCCTTTCCCAGCGAGCGCCATTGCCGCAACAGCGCCGAGAGGCCTGCGCGCATCTTGGTATAAAAGTCATCTTGCGGCATGCTCAGTGTCTACTCCCGTAGAAATAAGTGAGATGTGTTATGGCGTTCGATTTTGCCACGCCCGTGGAAAGGCGCGCTCCCGAAGGACAGTATGCCTCGCAGAAGTGGCACCGCTACGCGGCGGACGTGCTGCCGCTGTGGGTCGCCGATATGGACTTTCACTCGCCGCCCGCGGTGATCGACGCGCTCCAGCGACGGGTCGCTCACGGCGTTTACGGCTACGGCGAAGTGCCCGCCACGCTGAGTGAGGCGCTGTGTCAATGGAGCGCTCATCACTATGCGTGGTCCATTGAACCCGAATGGCAGCAGTGGCTGCCGGGCGTGGTGCCTGCACTGCACTTTGCCGCCATGGCCTTGACTCAGCCTGGCGAGGGCGTGCTCACCATCGCGCCGATCTACCCGCCCTTTCTGGCCGTGGCCGAACGTACCGGGCGGCTAGCGCAGCAGGCGATGTTAGCGGAGCCTGCTGCCCCTGGCGAGCCTTGGCGGCTGGATATCGAGGCGCTGGAAGCGGCCATCACCCCGCAGACTCGGCTGCTGCTGTGGTGTCATCCGCATAACCCGACCGGGCGCGTATGGACACTGAGAGAACTTGAGCAACTCGCCGCCGTGGTCGAACGCCACGATTTATGGGTGGTCTCCGACGAGCTGCACTGTGATTTGCTGCTGGATGAAGGCGCGCGCCACCGCCCCCTGGCGGCGCTGTTTCCTGAGCTGGCCAAGCGCACGATTACCCTCTGGGCACCCTCGAAAACGTTCAATCTGGCCGGGCTCACCAGCGCCTGTGCGGTCATTCCTGACCCTACGTTGCGGCACCGTTTCACCGAGGCTACCAAAGGCTTTTTGCCGGACGGCAACGTATTGGGCTTGGTCGCTGCCGAGGCAGCGTATCGCGAGGGCGAACCCTGGCGTCAAGCGCTGCTGGACGTTCTACGCCGCCATCGGACAGCGCTGGAAGCGCGTGTAGCAACCTGGCCTGGCGTGTCGCTGAGCGCACCAGAGTCGACCTATTTGGCGTGGCTGGATATGCGTGATGCGGGCTTGGGGGAGACCCCTGCCCAAACGCTTTTGAAAAAGGCAGGGGTAGCACTCTCTGAGGGGGCGGCTTTTGGTTGCCCTGGGTTCGTGCGGCTCAATTTCGGCACCACCGCTTCCCAACTGGAAGCGGCGTTATCACGGATGGATGCGCTGTTAAAAGCGTAACGTTGCCTTCGTCAGGCGCTATCAATAGAGCAGGGCGAACAGCTTGCGGCGATAGGTGACCGTGAGAGGGTGGTCAGCCCCTAACGCATCGAATACCTGTAGTAGCGTTTTGCGGGCCGCGTCATCGTTATAGGCGCGGTCCTGCTTCATCAGCGTCAGCAGTGCGTCGAGGCCGGCATCATACTGACCGTCGGCCACTTGGCGCAGCGCCCGCTGGTACTGCGCTTCGCTGTCAGTGCGATCACCCAGCGCAGCAATCTCTTCCGCTGAGAGCGCCTGTTCGCTGAACTCGATGCTGGCGCGAACGCCACGAGCGGGTGCTGCATCGCGCTCCTCTGGCGGCAGGTTATCCAGCACGCTTCGCGCTTCGTCGCCGCGCCCCTCCGCCACCAGCGTTTTGGCAAAACCAATGTGGTACGCGTAATGCTCCGGGTATTGGCTCATCAGCGTTTGGTAAATTTCCCGCGCGCCTGCGGCATCGCCCGCGCTCAGGGCGTCTTCTGCCTGCTCTTCGGGGCTGGGCGGCGCGTCACCGGGAGCGGGGAAGTAGCGGTTGAGCCACTCGCGTACTTCTTTCTCTGGCAAAGCGCCCTGGAAGCTATCCACCAAGCCTCCCTGGCTCACCAGCTTCACGTCCGGCACCGAGCGCACGCCTAACTGACCTGCGATCTCTGGATTCGCTTCGACATCTAGCGTTGCCAGCAAAAACGCACCGCCGTACTCGATGGCCAGCTTCTCGAGCACAGGCATCAGGTTTTTACACGGCTCGCACCAGGGTGCCCAGCAATCCAGCAGCACCGGTACCTGCATCGAGGCTTCTAATACCTGCTGGATGTTGCCCGCGTTGAGTTCAATGATGACCTCTTCGCGCGTCACGCTGGGGCGCTCGCCACCGGTAGGCGTGGCAGTGTTCGCGACAGGGTCGGCAGTCATCGGGTTGCCGGTACGGGGATCAATAATCGACATGGGTAAACTCTGCATCGCATGGAAAAGGTTGCTCCATGATATGCAGGCAGCCGCCCGGGGATTCAAGGAAGTGAAGGGAAATAAAGCGCGGAGACGGAAGAACGCACACAAAAAAGCCTATTCCCCTAAAGAATCGGCTTTTTCTATGTTTGGTAGCGGGGGTCGGACTTAAACCGATGACCTTCCTGGGGTGATAAAGAGCTGAGCCCGACGAGCTGCTTCCACAAGCATTGCTTACCGTATGCGCACAAAAAAGCCGATTCTCGAAAGAATCGGCTTTTTCTATGTTTGGTAGCGGGGGGCGGACTTGAACCGATGACCTTCCTGGGGTGATAAAGAGCTGAGCCCGACGAGCTGCTTCCCCAAGCATTGCTTACCGTACACGCACAAAAAAGCCGATTCCCTAAAGAATCGGCTTTTTCTATGTTTGGTAGCGGGGACCGGATTTGAACCGATGACCTTCGGGTTATGAGCCGGATTGATTTGATTTTCTTAGCATTGCTTTATTTGTTGTTATTTGTTCAAAGTAGCTGCTATATAAGAGTTTTCGTCGGTTTTTGAAATGCTATTTAGGTAATTTAAGGTCAATTTCGCACGCTAAAGAGTGTCACAAAATAAAAAGTAAAATTTACAGCATAAATGACCGTTAGGCTGCTTCTGAGGTCGGCAGCGGGTTAGCCGGACTCTGAAACCGGCGAGACTGGCATCATAAGTTTTGTCAGAAGGATTGTTTGGTATGCCAGTTCCCGTGAGATGGCGCTGGGCGGATGTTCCAATTGTCGGGCGATGGTTCGGATTTAGTAGTGAACCCGCATCTGCATGATGGCGGCTCGGGCTTCAGTAGAGAGGTCGCAATAGCAGTGAGTCGTGGCAAAACCATACCGGAGGTTCAGATATTGTATTTGGTCATTGAGACCGCCAACCCAGGTGCGAATAGTCAACGGCCTCTTATTGGTGATACGGCTACAGTGGAAGCAGCTTGAAGCATTCGATTGATGAGTTTATTATATCTGAACTGATATAAGTTTATGGCAGTCAAGGAGCCAGCGTGGCGCGCAAGAAACCTGTTGCATTCGTTGGAGACTCGAAGGATCGGCTGCGCGATTTCTCTCTGGACGCCAAGCGAGAAGCGGGGTTTCAGATAGACAAAATTCAGGCTGGAGGCCAGCCGGACGATTTCCGCCCAATGCCAAGCGTTGGCCCTGGTGTCATGGAAATCCGCATTCGGGAACACAACGGCGCCTTTCGGGTCTTCTACGTGGCCAACCGGGGCGACGCGGTATTTGTGCTCCACTGCTTCCAGAAGAAAACCCAGCAGACCGCCAAAAAAGACATCGACTTGGGCAAGCAGCGATACAAGGAGCTGCCCTGAGCCCAACCACCAAGCGAGGTTAGAAAATGACCATCGAGTATTACGACAGTGTGTGGGACGCCATCGAGGACACTCCTGAAGAGGCGCTGAACATGCGGCTGCGCTCCGAACTCATGGCGAGGATTGCTGGCCGTGTAAGGGAGTGGGATATTACTCAGAAAGAGGCTGCACATCGTCTGGGAATCACCCAACCCCGCCTCAACGACTTGCTGAACGGCCAGATTAATAAGTTCAGTCTCGATGCTTTGGTCAACCTGACGGGGCCAGCTAACTTCCATCTCGAACTGGAGATTGAAGACGAGAAGGAAGTAGCCGCCTGAGAGTGACCAGATAAACTGGGTTCAGCTAGACAAGTGAAGAAATCCTTGGCCTCAGTTCACTTGATGAGCTTTTAACGACTGACTGCCTCTCAAAGGCTAAAGCAATCTGGTTTGCCCGGAAGCGATAAATTTATACCCCATAGCCTTATAGCCTTTCTCACGCTTTCGGAACATTCGCTCAAGCATAGGCAGGCCAGTATCCAAGTAATCATAGACAGTTACTTCTAGTTTGCCTTCGGTATCTCGATGGAGTCTGCCTGCATACTGTGACAGCGTTCCTTTCCATGCGATGGGCAGAGCTAAAAACAGGGTGTCCAGTCGAGGCAAGTCAAAGCCTTCTCCAATGTATTTCCCGGTTGCAACGATGACTTGAACCCTATGCAACTCTTTTTCTGCCGACTGGCGCTCTTTGACGCGTATCCCACCACGTAAGATAACTGACGATATGGATTCAGCATCCAACAGTGTCGCCAAGGACTCGGCATGTTCTCGTCGTTCCGTCAGCACAAGGCAATTTGCTTGGTTGTGCGCACAGCTTGCAACATCCTGAACAATGGCCTCATTTCGGGCGCTGCTCTGGGCAAGCCAAAGGTAAACCGATGCGATATGGGGCCGCTCACTAGGCTGGCAGATGTGGGTGGGTGGCGTTTCGTGATGCTCTCGAACAATGACGCGTTGGATAAATCGGTTACTATGTTGCGCCTGGGCTTTGTGACGAATGGGCCCTGCAACCATCAACATGATTTTTTGGTGGCCATCCTGACGATCAGGCGTTGCTGTCAAACCAATGACGTATCGAGCGCTGACCTCATTAAGCAACATCTCGTAACGTGGCGCTGAGATATGATGGCATTCATCGATGATGACTTGCCCGTACTCCTTAACCAGCTTCGAGACCGTATTGTCTTTCTTATTGATCAAGCTTTGGTAAGTGGCAACGTCGACCTGCCCAGTAGGTTTCTTTTTACCGCCGCCAATTACACCGATGGGCGCCCCCTCAAGGAAGGTGTCGAGTCGCTCCTTCCATTGATCAAGTAGCTGACGACTGTGCGTGAGGATCAGTGTGTTGACTTGCCGCCTGGTTATCACGCCAATAGCCGTTACGGTTTTACCGAAAGCGGTCGGCGCATGAAGTATTCCGGTATCGTGTTGGACAAGTGCCTGCACCGCCTTGTCCTGGTCGCCACGCAGCGTTGCTTTTAGGCTGACTTCAGGTAAAAACTGGCCTGATACTCTAAGGTCATCAATGTCCACCGTGATTCCCTGTTCCAGCAGCAGATCTTGAAGCTCATCCAAGCAGCCTCTGGGAATAGAAAGATAACCTTGCTCAATATGTGCGCATAATATGTAGCGAGGGATGCCATGCGTCGAGAAACGAAGCGACTGTGTTTTGAAAAATACAGGATTAGCAAAGCTGGCCATTCGCTTTATTCGTGCCGCCAATGTTCCTGGAATGCCTGATAACTTTATATAAATGTGACTGGTCAGGATGAGCATGATGCTTTCAGGACATCCAGAAAGCTTCCCTGTATCAACCGGTAACGTTGACTCCCACGGCAACACAGTATCTGCAGTCACACCGGAATTAGCCTCCTTGCCGATCAGCTCTTCAAGCTGAGCTGATGAAAGTGTCTGTTGCTGACTGAGCAGTGCCCATTGATCCGGGTATGGCGTAAAGTTGTCGTCGACGAAGAAGGTGCATCCGCGACTTCGCGCCTCGTGTTGAAGCGGCAGGGCAATCAGATTGCCAAACCCACCATCAGGCATGGTGTCTTGGTTAGGAAATAGCCGGTCATAAGAGTCGAAGGATAAGCCTGGATGAAGCTCCATGGCCTTATCCAGCAATTTGAATCCCAACCTCCTCGCTGACGAAGCTTGAACAGCTTCTGAAAAGAAAACCCATAGATGGGCACCCGCACCGGACCGAGAAACCTCCACAAGATAGGGTACGCTTTCACCACGACAAACCTGGGCTAGTGCACGAACATCCGCTTTCCAGTCCCCCTTATCAAAATCCGCCGCCAGCAAGTAACAAGAGCTATCCGGCAGTAAAGGGTAAAGGCCGGTCACATGTTTGCCAGACAGGTGGTCATAAACTGCATCAAAATAGAGGGGCTTGAAATTTTTGTGTCGACATTCTTCGCACTTGATCCGTGGTTTCTGACAGATGCCCGGCATCCACTCATTCGCACAGGCGACAGCATAGCCGGAACGGCCGCCAGAACTCTGCCAGCGATTTGCATAGACATCTTGTCTGCCACGAAAGAGCTTACGGAATACGTCGACTTTCTGGCCGGGAGTTACTGGAGGTATAGCGCATCGGTGTGCAGAGCTATACAGCTCTTCCTTCCGAGAAAGGAGGTCAGCCTTTTCCTTCTCAAGCACTGATAGTCTCAGCTCAATAGCAGCGAGCTCTTGATCTACTCGGATACCTACTTCGCGCTTCATGAAGCCGTTCGGATCCCATGAATTAACGGGTTTGAAAAACTCACTCATATTCTAGCTTATTGCTAGCACTCGCATTGAAAGCCTCCCTCGTGGCCCTTAAAACCTTACGGGTGCACATTTTGATAAAATGATGGTTCATCAACAATCATAACCATTGAGGCATGCTGTGACGAAGTTAGTAATCTCTAAGATCAAATCTCCTTCCGGTGCGCTTGGTGAGATCGAACGTGGCAACCTTGCCGTCACTAATCAGATGCCTTTATCGTCATGGCTCGATGCTGAATTGGTCGATTCTTTGCTAGCCTACCATCCTGTTTCGGTTCGAAAAGTGTCCAGACACTATGAAGTGGTCAGTGGATTTCGAGCGTTTCATGCTGCCAATGCCCTGCTGGAAAGCGAAGAAGTTATTCCAGTGCAGGTCACGAACGATGATGAAATTCATTTGGTGAAAGGCGCACTCTTCGAACTCATTACCCACAGCTTGATGCACTGTCCAGATGCCATTGAGGCGAGAGAGCATGTTTATCGTCAACTAAATAAACTCTCCACCACTCTGCGTAAAACCTATGGCATCGAAATGCCGAACAAACTTTCTCGACGTAAACTCAAGACCTTGCTGGGTCTCAAAGGGCGGCGTATTACCGTTTCAAGACAGCGGAAGTCTGAGCTGCAACGAATCATGGAATCTCGGTGATATGAGCGATACTGGCCTAGAGCAACTAGCAAAATTGAGTGGTACTTCGGCAGACCGCGTAGAGGACCTGCTTTCCCTTTTAGAAGCGCCTGCCAGTTTGACCCATCTGGTATTAGTCATGAGCAACCTGCAGCGTGCACTGAAAGCGATTCAGGAGATCGAGGGCTTACGGGAGAACCTTGAGGAAGGAGATGAGGTAGAAGGGCAGGCGAGTCTTTTAAACTATCTGCCGCTGATAGGTCAGCTTGTTACTTCAGTGGAAGCATCAAATCCCTATAGCTGTCCAGACGAGTGGCTGGATCGATCAGGCAAACAGCGAGGCATTATTAATGACCATCCCGAATGGGCCATGCTGATTCTGACGCCTGGCTCTGAATGCTACGACCATGGTGGTTACTGGCAGCATACTGGTGTTGTCATGGCGTGCTCGGCCATTCAGCGAAGGCGGCATCAAGAACGTATTGGTTCTGAGATAACTGCCGCCTGCCGAGATATCCGCACAATTGGTCAAGGCAAGAAGGCCCTTTCGCTACTGGAGCAAGTAGATACTGATACCACTCTTAAAGGCTATTATCAGAAACATCTGCTTGAAGGAGTAGGTGAAGGTGATGAGGTTCGTGAATCCCTGGCTGGCATTGAACTGCTCGTTCGTAAGGTGCTCAGCCTTAAAGGCAAAACACGGGAAGGTGGAGGAGGAGGTGGCCGATCAGGTCGACTAGTTGAACGGCAGGTGGTGTTGCCGGACGGTGATGATGAGGATAGAGAAGGACCTGAGGTATCGGTTCAGTTCTCGGAGTCGATCGGCGACGAACAGTCTCAGGGGCGCCAGCGCACAGCGGGGCTACATCCTAAAGAGACCCAGAAGCTGCGCGCCGTTTCCTTTACGGAGAGTATAGCATCACCTACGTTAGGCTTTGATCTTAGGGATTTGATCAGGCGCCAGAAAAGCCGAATCAAGCATATCAGTCAGTCTAATCAGCGCCTTTTCTATCGCTATGCGAGTCTCGGTCGGGTCGAGTTGGCGACGGCGGCGGAACTCGCCTTTCAGCTATTTACTGGGCGAGGACGTTTTGAGCAACGTGATGCAGAAGGTGTTTATGCTGGCCTGCTACTGTTGCTGATGATCTGGCTTGGGCGACCCGTCGAGCAACTACTGGGAATGCGCGTCTACAACCATCAAGGTGAGCTGCCGAAACACCGCAAGGAAGTGCTCGCTTTTCTGATTGACGAGCACGCTTTCGTGTTGCCGATTCCCACGCCGGAGTGGCGCAACAGCCTTCAGGACGACGCGAAAACGCTGCTCTATACGGCCGGTGCTAGCACGCCTGCATTGGTAGATGACGTGGTAGTGGTCGCAAGCCCCGTGCGGATTGGCAAGTTTATCTCAAACCTTGGGTTAGCGCGAAAGGGGCGAGCAAAATACCGTGGATTGTTTCCCGAACACCGCCGTGAAGCGATTGAAGGTGCAATGCGTGCGGCGGTGTCGAAAGCCAACCGTGCCCATCGTATGCGGCTAACACCGCTGCGGATCAGTCAGGCCCTGTTCGATGAGATTGTTGGTCACTCCAGCGACTGGGTAGACGCTTACCTGCTGACCGGGCAACGTTTCACCATCGCTGATGTGGCCGCCCATTATTACAGCGTTCCAGCTGGCTACCTTGAGGCCCTTTATCATGAAGCGGCCGTATCGCTACGCAATAGTATCTATAAGTACCTGAGCGTCGAAGAGAAACACTATTATGCCTTTCAGCAACCCGTTTCGAACAGTGGCGACCACGGCAGTAAGTTGAACCTCAAGCCGATGTTGCTGACTCGTTTGGTCAAACATCTTAAGAATGATCTGCGGGCAGCAAAGCGTCTGGCACCCGGCGAGGAGAGCTGGCGGCAGGTGCACAATCATTACGTGGCCTATATGGCTTTCTGGATTCTTTTTGCGACCGGTTACAGGGCTGTCAATGACCTGGTTTTTCGTTGGCGGGAAATCGACTTTGATACAGGTTTTCTGGTGATCTCCGACAAAGACGACGAAGCGATGAGCCAAGCGAGGGTGGTCTGGTTGTTGCCGGAGGTGCTTGAGCAGCTACGTTGTTATGCCTATCACTTGGAAGTTTTGCAGGCCCGTCTGTATCAGCGTAACTCCCTTTATGAGCACCTAGATGCGGTGCTGAGCGAGCCACGGCCGAACGTACCGCTGATGTTCTTTATTAGTGACAGCTGGCAGGTGGTGCAGCTTTCACCGGAGAATCTGAGGCAGCAAGTACCTATTTTTACATTACCAATCAACGCCAGTCGGCACTATCTGCGCAGCACCCTTCGCGCCGAAGGCGTCCGTGGTGAGCTGGTCAACGCTTTCTTGGGGCATGCCCAGCAAGGTCAGGAGCCGTTTGGTGGATTCTCCACATTGTCTCCCGTTGAGATGTTTCGAGAATTAGCGCCGGTTCTAAGCAAAATGCGCCGCGAAGCAGGGTGGACGGTTCAGCAGGGGCTAGCGGATGTCTGATCAGGTCGAGGAGGTTTGGAGCGGCTGGAAGTTGATAAAAGTTCCAGAAGGAGCCGGCGGTGCCGAGGCGCGTCACAGACAGCATTTAATAAATAGGCGTCGCCACCAAATGGCAGTACTTGAACTGCTACAGAAAGCGCATCCCGGCCTGGTTCGAGGTCAGTATGGTGTCAAGGTGCTGCCCGAGACCACCCAGCAGTGGGAGGAGACCCTGCAAACAACCGACAGTGGTTCTGTCGTGGAAATGCGGAACAAGATCAACTTCTTGTCACTTGGGTTGCGGCGTGGGCAGCAGGAACTAGGGTGGGAAGTGGTCGTTCCAGCACCGCTGCACTTGGTCAGGCCCGCGGCAAGTGTCTTTACGCCCTCATCCTTTGAAGCAATGAGCTATTACCGTGACTGGTGCCGATATGCCGACTACGCGATTCAACAAGCAGATTTTCAGGCACTTCTTTTGCACGACAACGCGGACCAAGGACACCGTAGGTTCGAACCCGAAATGATCAGCTGGGGGCTGTTTCTTTATTGTGTTATGACGCGTGATAGTTTGCTGGGTACCAAGTTTTTGAATTCACTGCCTTTAGCCACCTCTACATTAGCCGTGTATAAGTCGTTTGCCTGGCTGGTTTTGCATGAGATGGTGCCGGGTGACATGCCTGGCAAAGTACCTCCACGCAGTCGCTGGCACTTGGGTGTGTCGACATTAGCCGTCTTGATGCGTCATATCGAGCAATTTGGCCATCCTGGTGAGAAGGTAAATGGCTATCAGCAGGCCAAGATGCTGACAAAGACATCATGGCTCCATTTTTGTCGTGCTATAGGGGCGAAGGCGCTGACACTTTCAGAGTGTCAGGAGCATGCTGCGACCGCTTTTCGACTGCATGTACCTGCTTATCTGGTCAATAGTGCGCTTGGCAAGCAGCAGGGTACTTCGCTTGCCGAGGCCCGTTGGCAGCAGTTGCTCTGCGGTGGGTACAGAGTACACGCGAAACAGGAAGCTAATCAGGTAAGCGATGAGGCCACAGTAGTTGAAACCGGGCTCCCACCGATGGCGACGAAGCAACTTGGCCGTGATCAGCCGTTATATGAGGGACGCAAGCTGCTTAAGTTGCTGCATGACATCCTCTACAAACGCAGGGAAGAGAAACGCCTAGGCTATGGGCAGCTTGCCCGAGAACTAGAGAATGCCGTTACCGCCTCTCAACAGATGGCGCCCATTGTCGAATGTCTCTGCCGTTGGTTGCTTTTTCTGCACCGCACAAAAAAACGCAAGCAGTCGACCCTGTATAAATATCTCGGTATCAGCATGCCGCTTTTACAGGCAATGGGGGACACATTAGTCGATCAGGATCGGCTTGCTATCTTAGTCGAAGCCTATCAGTGCGTGGTGGAGCAGGCGAAGACCGAGAAAAATCGCAGCTATCGTTGGACAGTGTTGCGCTCGTTTCATACGTTTCTTGTCGCTGATCTTGGCTTGGCCAACGTGTACATGGAGTTCAGCGGAGACGGCGCGGCGGTGTCACATCATGCCGATGCCAACTGCTTATCGGAAGAAGAGTACCGTCAAGTGTCGGGTTACCTGGCCTCCCAGGCGGCCAGTGCGATGGGTGCTATTCGTTACTGGATATTTGTACTCGGTTTTCGCGCAGGACTTAGGATAGGTGAGGCTCTTTCTATCCAGCTAGATGACATCTTGCTGAATCAGATGCTGGAACATACCGACGTTACCCTTCTAATTCGCAATAACGCCTATGTTGCCATCAAGAGTCATGATTCACGCCGACAGCTGCCCTTGCACTACTTGCTGACAGAGACTGAGTTAGATGACTTTAAGGCCTTTGTCATCAAACGGCACAGCGTGGCAACACATGGTCGTGTCATGCTGTTCGGCGAGGGGGGTAATTCTGTATCTCCATTGCGAGATGACATAGTGCAGACGGAAATTCATACAGGCATGCGGCGTATCACCGGTGATCCAAGCCTGCGCTTTCATCATTTGCGCCACTCGCTGGCTAACTATTTGCTGCTCTCTTTTCATGGTGTTGAGGTTCCGTGGCCAGTGCCTCAACATCATGCAGCTCTATGGGAGAAAGTGGTTAATGGCCCATCCCGCTCAGGGCTGTATTTCATAGCCCAAGTGATGGGGCATGCATCCCCCGAAGTAACTCTTCGTAGCTATTTACATTTTAACTGCCTATTGTCTGATCATTATTGCCACCAAAAATCTAACTCGGTAGAGGGCAGCCTTCCCAGCCATGCGATTGCTCAATTGGAAGCCTTGGATAGATTGATTGAGGTTAAATCGGCGACCCTACGTAAATGGCAAGAGCGCTTCGGTGAGCGGCCGCCTCTATGGCTCCAGAAGGCCTTTCCGATGTGCCCGTTGATTGATGTAGAGCAGCAGGATGTTATGCCCTATCCGGCACTACCAGATAAGGTTCTCCTTGAACGCCAAGGCCTGAGCGAGCTCTCGCTGGAACAAATTGCAGCCGCTTTAGACCTCTTGCATAAGAGGAGTTTTGAAGACGTTGAGCGTATCTTTAATCTTCGTGACGGCGAGGCAGAAGGGTTAATTTCATGCGCGGTACGAGTGCTGACCGCACGCACACGACAAGGGAAGAGTGCCTTTCGCCACTATCGGCTCACCAAAGGCAAGCAGCCAGCGGCGAGTAATAGTGCACCTCCCCGGTTTCCAATGCCGCACTCGCTTGCAGAACGTCCGGTGGCGTATGCGATGTACCAAGCGATCTGGTCGCAATGGTTTGAGCATCACCCCGATGTACTTCGTAAACATCTTCGCTTCTTCTATCGCTACCACCGTGCCACCGACGGGCATGTATGGATTCGTGATGTCGATGACGGTTTGGACTTTGTGAGTTGGGTGGTGAGTTTAGATGCTGGCGTCAAAGCTGTCATTGAGGTGATACCTAGTGCTCTATCATCTCTTCCTGCAAAAAAGCAGCTCAGTGAATGGAAGAAACGACTGCCGTCGCATTATCACAAGGTCGAGTGGCAATTAAAGTCAATGGGATCCCGCTTCAACAAGCCGCTTGGTACGGGGAATGTGAAGTTCTATGTTGTTAACCAAAATAAGCGTTCTCATAGTGGGTACCCTGCGCGCTATGTGTTGGTGTTGGCATGTATCGTGATGGCTGCAGTGGCCAGGCATGAACAGCAGAATAAGCCCTTGCAAGAAAAAAAGCGTATTCGGAGCTTATAAGTGCAGAATCCGAAATGGAAGAGTCAGACAAGTAAGCCATTAATAACATGGACTGCTATCTATGATCGTTAGGCTGGTTGATCAAGGGGGAGTTGTCGCCCCGGCCCGGCGCTGTAGGGGTAAGGTGTGTCTGAACGAAAGGAAGTGGTAAAAAGTAGGTGATTTAAGCAGAGCCAATAGATTTTTAGTGGTATTGCGTCCTGAGTGCGTTACTTGCTGAGGAGCTATATGAAATCCGGGCTAGCAAACGGCCAATATTGTCGATCAAGCAAATCTTCTAGGGTTGCCGGGCGTTGTGTCTGGCGCGTTAGCAGGACGGACAGTGGCCACCAGCCTTCTCATACAAGCTCAAATTCATATTGTGCACGGCAAATCGCTAATTTTTCCACAGCCGCCAGTCATCACCGTTCATTCGATGGTTACCACAACGCTGCCTGCTATTTTAAGAGCTCGTGATGAGAAACATGAGCTGCATCAGCAGGCTCTTTTTCTTTTCAAAGAGTTAAAACAGATACTGGATGACTATACCAAGCCGCAAGCCAGGGTAACGGCAAAATCAATGGAGCAACTGGTAACACAGCGAAGCGGTAAGTTAAGTAGTGCCATCACGCTGTTGGTGATCTGGATTGTGTCGGTTATCCGGATGGGCAAAGGAAGGACAGGAAGGCGCTCTAAGTCGTTCGAAAACAGTAATATTCATAACTACTGGGGGGTATTGTGTAAGCTTTTGAGGAGCTGGCGTACGATGTCGATCTGATGGTACTAGGTAGCAAAGAGGCCACCGTTTTTATGCAGGTTTGTTTGACTAGCAAAAAATCCAGTTAAGAGATATGAGCTATTTTAGCCATTTTTCATAGCGTAGCCGCTTTACAAGGTATTGAAGAGCCTGACTGGGATGAGCTTCCCGTTGCAGAACAAGGACGGCACGTGAGAGCTGAGATGCTCCCGGAACAACGGATAGAAACATCTCAACGAGACCCTGATATTGCATGTTTACTTCAGTTTGTATTGCCGTGCGCTTATCGCTTTGGTGTAAGGCTAAATGAAGCGAGAGGATTGCGCAGGCGAGTTTGGTGTGAATCTAAGGCTAACTGGGCTTTTAATATACGCAAGAGGAACCCATTCGAACATTAGGTTGGAAATTCCTAAGACTTTTTAATGGAAATTAGCAGCTGCTCCGGTTACGTTTGATCCCTTGGTGGCGAGAAATTTTTGCCTGCTACGCATCTTGGATAACGGATGTTCAGCCATGTGGCATGACAATGAGACGGCTATTGATTACCTGAATTTTGGCGTAGTGGCTGATGCTTGTGCGAGTATGCTTAAGCGCGCAAATGGCGCTCCTATTTCCATTGGAGTGTCTGGGGGATGGGGAGCAGGTAAGTCATCTTTGATAAAGATGGTTGCTGCACGGTTGCACACACTATCCGAATCAGATGGAAGCGAAAAACCAGATAATACCTTCGTCGTGCTAACTTTCAATCCGTGGCTATATCAGGATTTTGAATCTGCGCGAAGTGCTCTGCTTCAAATCGTAGGTGACGAGATTGTTCGGCTTGCGAAAGAAAACGAGACCATAGCAGATAAGGTTGATGAGCTATGGCGTCGTATCAACCTCCTCAGGATTGCTCAGTTGAGCGGTGAAGCCGCACTGACATTAACGACTGGCATTCCGGCTGGAGCACTCGGCAAAACGTTCAATTCCATCGTTAACTTCCTTTCTACGGACGCAAGAAAAACACAAGAGGTAGACGTGGATGCTGAGGGTATCGCGGCTGCGGCGGCGGGTTTATTGAGACCGAGTGAGCCGTTTTCCATGCCGGCTCATATCCAAGCCTTCCGTGACACGCTGGAAAGCCTTCTCGACGACCTAAAAGTCACCTTGGTCATTTTTGTCGATGATTTGGATCGGTGCCTTCCACAAACTGCTATTTCAACGCTGGAGTCTATTCGCCTGCTGCTATTTATCCCCCGCAGCGCATTCGTCGTTGCTGCCGATAACGACTTTATTAAGGCAGCGGTAAAAGTTCATTTCGATGGGGCTGGGATTTCGAGTGACGTCGCCACCAATTACTTTGACAAGCTCATCCAGGTTCCACTTCACGTTCCGCGGCTTGGTCTCAATGAGGCAAAAGCCTACCTGGCACTGCTCTTGCTCGAGCGAGAGGCCAAGGCTGGTACTTTCACTAAAGAGAAGTTCGAAAGCGCGCTCAAGCTTATTCCCGAAAGACTGAGAAACAGCTGGAGAGGCGATACGATCAATCAAGAGTTTCTCTATGAACTAGTCGGAACAGACGAAACATTGAGAAGCTTGATGAATCTCGCAGAGGGATTGGCGTCTCTGCTTCATCGCTCATCAGCAGTCAATGCTAACCCTCGGCTTATGAAGCGCTTCCTAAACACAGTTTATCTACGAGAGGCTCTTTCTGCGCCGCAGGGAATCAAGCTAGATATCGCTGCATTGGCGAAATGGCACCTTATTGAGCGTTGTGATGAAACTCTAGCTGAAGCGTTGGCTGGACAGGTGCATTCGGACAATGACGGTCGAGTAGAGGTTCTTGCTGAAGCAGAGAGTGCTGCTGCAAGCCAGGCTCGGTTGCCCGAGCCTTTCAAGGACAACCCTTTTACTCGTCAGTGGCTCGATTTGCCACCTGCACTTGGTACTGAAGATTTACGCCCATTGCTTCACCTGAGCCGTGACTCGGGCACGCGTGACTTTGGCGATGACAACATGACGCCTGACTCAAGAAAACTTCGTGATGCTCTAAAGACTGCCACTAGTGGGCATAAATCCCTCACAGACCTTATGAACAAGATTGGGCCTGATCAGACCGAACTGGCGATGTCCAAAGCATGGCTGAGCTGTAGCACCACTCGCAATTGGAAGCGCAATGATGAAATTGTGATGCTTATTGAGTGCTGCAAGGTTTTTCCGGAAATTGGAAAAAAAGCAGCCAGTTTGTTAGAACAAGCCCCTCTAAAGCAAGTCGGGCCCGGCATTATTCCCACCCTAGGTGCCCAACCATGGGCGCACGAGGTCTTAGATCGTTGGAAGGATCTTAACGAACTGCCTAAGACAACTAAGAATGCGATTGTGAACTTGAAGGCGAAGCGCTGATGGGGACTTCAACATCTAGTAGTGGTGGCCGTGCAGGATCTCCTTTTGACCCAGAATGGCTCGCTCCAGATGGAGCGGCACCAAGCAATCCTGATGGTGAAACACAGTCAGATCCTGAACAAGGCATTGGCGAGGGGGCGCCTGACAGTGATTCGCCTGTGGCAGGCGAGAATGTTATTGCTCCAGATCGTCGCTTTGGTCCTGCGCGATCGCAAATGGGTTCTTACCTAAAAAATGGCAATCGCGACAATCTTCGTGGTGCTATCCGGAGCATGGTGTCAAAAGGAATGGGAGGAGCAAGCCGTGCTGCTTCCACTATGCGTAGCACAGCAAAAGGAGCCGGGGCTCTCGGCCAGTTCCTCGAAGCAGTTCGAGATGGTACGGATCCGCGAGTAACGGACTGGGTCGCACGCTGTAGGGCGGCCAATCTTTCCGCTTCTGACTTGGCGCTTGAGGTCTTAAAAGAGGTTATCTCAGATTCGGGTAGTATTGACGAAGAATCTTTGCGTGACGCAGGTACTAATGCGCTAGCCAAGCTCTACGAGAACCACCCGAACGTCGATATTTTTGATTTAACAGATGCTCAAATTGCCGAAGTGATTGGTCTGACAATTGCTAATCAAATCTGTCAGCGCATCGATATGCAGCTCGGGCAGACCTACGAAAAACTTAAGCATGACCCAGCCCAGATCCAAGAGCGCCGAACGGACATAAGAGAGTGGGTCTGGGCAGAGGTACGGGTGACCCTGGAGGAGAAAAAAGCCTCACATACAGACCCTAAGAACTTGGCGCAATCAGTCCTTCAATCTGCTTTGCAGGTATTTGCCGAATGAACAAGATTTTATGCTCCACCGTGGATCGAATACCGCAGCAGCTGCAAGCAGGTGAGAGAGTTTTCTCGTATTTTAAAGGAGCCAAACGCAATGATGTTGGCGCAATTGCCAACCGTTGGCATGGAACACTGAAGCGAGCGGGATTCCGGCCATCACCGGTAGTTTGGGACTTTGTTCAGTTTTGTCTTGCGGTCTGTAGTGCTGACTTGGCCAGCCCCAGAAATACCAGTGCAGACGGGTGGACGCGCACGATCCAACTCACTGTAGGGCTTTGTGAACCGCTGCGGTGGGTACCACTCAAGCAACATCTTGAGGAAATGCTAAAGATTTTGACTGGCGACTACTGGACCCTAATTTTTAATGATGCAGGGGCTAAGCCTCCTCAGGGAGATGGTGACTATCTCCAGAACGACTGCGTTTCTTTGCTATCAGGTGGGCTCGATAGCCTGATTGGGGGCATCAATTTAGTGACTGAAGAAAAGCGCCCTTTGTTCGTTTCCCAGCTTGCGCATAAGGACTCGGAGCGGCAGCGACGCTATGCTAAATTGCTGGCAGGCACTGGCTCACATTATCAGTGGAGCCACGGCATAAGTTTCAAAGGTGTGCGGGAATCGTCAACTCGTGCCCGGTCCTTGGCTTTCTACGCGTTTGCCGTGCTCGCCTCTACAAAGATCAATTTGCCTAAGCCGCAGATCTACATTCCTGAAAATGGCTTTATCTGTATTAATCCTCCGTTGGTACCTGGACGAGTGTCGAGCCTGAGTACACGCACAACTCACCCGCTCTTCATTGGCATGCTCCAGAATGTGCTTGATGAACTGGGGATATCTGTGGAGCTGGTATTGCCTTATCGCTTGCAAACCAAAGGCGAGATGATGCGAGGCTGCCTCGATCCAGAGAAGTTGAGAGAGTTGGCTTCAGACTCCACAAGCTGCGGGCGGTTCAGGACTTATAATCGTCAGCACTGTGGTCGTTGTGTACCTTGCCTGATTCGTCGCGCTGCGTTCTTGGCTTGGGAACCAGAATCCGATACCACCGACTATCGTTTTCCATCCGTAGTAGGCAGCGATAAGTCCGGTGGCCCCGATGACCCTATGGCAGTAGCTCTGGCTGTGCTTGATGCCAAGCAGAGAGGACTGGATCGATTCCTGGGGGCACACTGACTTTTGCATCAATTGAGGAGCGTCCAGGCTATCGCCGAGTCCTCAAGCAGGGGCTTGCTGAATTGGAAGCCGTTCTTGCTCAGGATCAGTTGCTTTGATTGACTTTCATTGTCACGTAGATCTCTATCCCAAAGCTAGAGAAGTGCATGCCGAGGCACTGCGTCGTAACTTATTCACTTGGCTAGTAACTACGAGCCCGAAAGCCTTCCAGGCAACGAGCTCGGTGCTCAGTCATCACGAGTCAATGTTGATCAGCCCCGGCCTGCACCCTGAGATCGCTGGCGATCGTTTTCAGGAGTTGGATATTCTCATAGAGCTGATTGATGGTGCCAATGCTGTCGGTGAGATCGGTTTGGATGGCTCCAAGAGGTTTGCCTCTAGCTACCTAAAGCAGAAGCAAGTTTTTGCTACTGCCGTGAAGCGATGTCATGACTTGGGTGGGCGAGCGCTCAGTATCCATTCGAGGCAGGCGGTTCCAGACGTGTTAACGCTACTTAGAGAGTTCCCTGACCACGGTATCCCGGTTTTGCATTGGTTCACCGGAACGGTATCGGAGCTTAAAGCCGCCGCGGCGCAAGGCTGCTGGTTCAGCATTGGCCCAGCAGCTTTCCATTCTGCGGCCGGGAAGGCATTGGCCAAAAAGCTTCCGAAGGAAAAGGTCGTTCCTGAAAGTGATGGTCCCTTTGCACAGTTAGATGATCAACCCGTGATGCCATGGGATTTCGAAATCACGTCCAGTCTGCTTAGCAAAGCTTGGGCAATGCCATTGATAGATGTTCACTATCAATTGATTAGCAATGCCAAAGTATTGCTTGATCAGATGGGCCGTACTACGGCAGCGGCAAGTCTCATTTAATAGATAAGTTGCAGCTATAACCCTTAAGATGAGTGGTTGTGTAGCTGGTAGTCTCTTTTTGTCAATTGAGCGTGCGATGGTTGCCGTTAGCCATCACTTTCTCACGAGTAGGTTGAACTCAGTAAGGTGTTAGTCGTTCTCCATCATCGGCCGCTTGTGCATGGTTAGCCTCGATTACCACGACTGTCAATTACGCGATGACTAGCTTATTTGCAAAATCCCCAGAATAATGGACCAGAACATATACCCAAGATAAGGGTGCCTAAGCATATGACCACACCAACTAGTTTGCGTGAAGCAGAGATGGAAGCAAGATCGCGTCGAGCCGTGACGGAAAGCGGCGATTGGTTAACTGTCGATGAGATATTGCATTTGCCAGGCGTCAGCTCACGTAGTGACTGTGTTCATCCTGCGCAGTGGAAACAACAAGGTGACATTTTTACGATTAACGACCATGGTACCGAATACTATCCTGCGTTTGGGCTTGAGAAAGATGCTGGCTACAGACCATACCGCGTCATGTCGAAAATCATCGACATCTTCAAAGATGATAAAAGCGGGTGGGGAATGGCCTTTTGGTTCCAGTCGGCAAATAGCTATCTTGGCGGGCTAAAACCTCAGAATCTGATAGCCACAGATCCTGATCTCGTTATCGACGCCGCTCTTGATGAGGTTCAAGAAATCTTGCACGGGTAGTGAGTACAACGATCAGGAATATTGGCAACAACGATCGACACGCCTCAATCGATCCAACAAGGTAATGAGGTCTCTGTCCTTAACTGGATGGAAAAAGCTTCCCGCAGCAAGTGAGGTCTGTCTTGTGTGATAGGGCAGCCGCTATAAGCCCATAGGACTATGCTTTCACTGGGGTCGGTGTTACTCAGGGTACTTTCCCTCGATCAATCTGTATTGGAAGTTTTGTGGTGAGGTTTACTACCAAATAGGTGGAAGCCAAGCCAAAATAAAACCGCACACACCTGCAAGAACGCGCCAACTTGATACCTCATTAAGCCAGCTACACCCGAATCAACAGCAGGCTTGTCCTACCACCACTCACAAGTCATTCAGAAAGCCAGAATAATCATCGCTACCAAGCCGGTGAGACAAACGGCGCCTAGCAAAATCCTATCCTTCGCGACAACCACCTCTTTTCCTTATTATTATATTTATGGGGCAGAACCGTCATACCCCTATTTTGGCGCATCCCCCATTGCACAGGCTAATCGGCATTGCTGTTTGCCTTACGGCAACAGCGCTGCTGGAGGTGGTGTTTCTGATATTATTGGGAGTCGCTGTATCCTACGTCATATCCAAATTCCTAAGACGCACGCTTTAGTAATCGTTGATGCACTGGGCTCAAACCGGCCTGAGAGGTTGGTGTGAATCGCTTTCTTGGTACTGGATCGGAGCAATCGCTAGATGTCGGTAGTTTAGGAATCATGGTCAGTTTTGCGCGTACACTTCTGTACGCCTAGACTATAAATATATAGTGTTGGTGTACACCTGTGAAACAGATGACAGCTCTGCAGCGACTGGACAGCTGGGACAAAACCGGGCGAAGCGTATTCACGCGAAATGACCTGGCAAAGATATTTCATGAAGACAGCCCAAAAACCCTTCAGGAAGGGATCAACCGACTGCGTAAGCATGGCATTCTCGAAGGCGTAGCCAGGGGAGTCTATTGCTACTCCCTTTCGCGTACTCCCGACTCCTATCGGCTGGAACGAATCGCTCGGGCCATGCGCCGAGGGGAGTACAGCTACGTCTCGCTAGAGTCAGCCCTGTCAGAGTATGGGGCCATCTCACAAATCCCCGTCGATCGCCTAACCATTATGACAACAGGCCGTAAAGGGACGCACCGCACCCCTTATGGAACCATTGAGTTCACGCATACAAGCAGGCCCATCATCGAGCTGCTGCCGCGCATGCGTGACATTGGGCGGCCGCTCAAGATGGCGACGCCTGACGCTGCCTGGGCAGATCTCAAACGTGTGGGCCGAAATACCTATTTAGTAGATGTGGAGATGATCCATGGCCAGGATTGAGCCTGAGGGTTTTGCCAAGCTCGTTGACATGGCAATGGAAGATCCCGGACGCAATGCGATGCAGCAAGTCCTCGAAAAAGAACGTCTGCACTTCGACATTTTATTCGCTCCAGCGTCGAAGAGTGCGATACACGTAGCGGCTAGCCGAGGAGAACCCACGCGGCATCAACTCGAAGGCTACGACCCGGGCTAATACTCCGAAGCCTACGAGTTCGGGGTGATCGACTTCATCAACTGGGGCAGCGAGCAGATGCAGGAGAATCTTGGCTGTAGCGTCCCTAGCCTGCAAGTTGTGCGTGGCTAAATCAGCTGTTGTTGAGGGGAGGCATCCAGTCGGTTCGCCAGACATTCGTAAATCCATACGGTGCTGGCCCCCCACATCAGATGAACTGTAGTGGCATAGTGAATTTGGCCACCTACTTAGAGGTGCTAATATGCACCAAGACATCACTAGGTGGCAGCATGGTAACAAGACCAAAACGTAACTTTAGCCCTGAATTCCGACTCGAAGCAGCACAGCTAGTCGTCGATCAACACTACACGGTTCGTGAAGCGGCTGAAGCCATGAATGTGGGGTATTCGAGCATGGATAAATGGGTTCGTCAGTTACGCCAAGAGCGTGATGGCCAAAGCCCTAAAGCAACGCCCATGACACCCGATCAGCTCAGGATTCGCGAGCTTGAAAAGCGCATCCGTGACATTGAGATGGAAAAAGACATCCTAAAAAAGGCTACCGCTCTCTTGATGTCGGACTCCCTGAACACTTCTCGCTAATCGAGAAACTCAAGACGAGCTACCCGGTAAAAAAACTGTGTGACGTGTTTGGCGTGCATCGCAGCAGCTTTAAATACTGGAGACAACGTTCAAAAAGACCTGTGTGTGCCACGAAGACTAAGGAAATAGCCAAGGTCAGAGAGCTCTTTCGCGAGAGCGAAGGCTCTGCAGGGGCGCGCAGCATCGCAGAGATGGCGACAAGGCAGGATGTGCCGTTAAGTCGCTATCGCGCTGGCCGCCTGATGGAAAAGCTTGGCCTAATTAGCTGCCAAGTGCCTGGGCACACCTACAAGAAAACAGGTGATGAACATGTTGAGGTACCGAACCACTTAGCGCGTCAGTTTAACGTTGAGGCGCCCAACCGCGTTTGGTGTGGCGACGTCACATATATCTGGACTGGCAAACGCTGGGCTTATCTAGCCGTTGTCATGGACTTATTTGCTAGGAAAACGATTGGCTGGTCGATGTCGTTATCGCCCGATAGCGAACTCACCAGCAGCGCATTGAAAATGGCTTATGAGAGCCGTGGGCGGCCAAAAGGGGTTATGTTCCACAGCGACCAGGGCAGTCATTATACGAGCCGTAAGTTTCGTCAGACACTCTGGAAATGCCAGGTAAAACAAAGCCTAAGCCGACGTGGTAATTGCTGGGATAATGCGCCAATGGAGCGTTTCTTCAGGAGCTTAAAGGTTGAATGGGTGCCAACGTATGGCTATCGCTCATTCTTGCAGGGGCAGCATCATATCGTGAACTATTTAATCGGGTATTACAGCCAGCTTAGGCCTCACCAGCATAACGGTGCTATGAGTCCGAACCAGGCAGAGGAAAAGTACTGGGTTAACTATAAAGCGGTGGCCAGTTTTACTTGACCACTACAAACGGCAATCATTAGCCGGCGGCGATTGGCTGGATGAAGGTGAGGCGGCGAGAGGATATGCAGCACCGGAAACCAGACGAAATAGCTCGCTGCCCATATCGCCACGCCGTAGCCGCTGCCGTAGACCAAAGGATGTGCGATTCATTGGCGTGTGGCGGGGTATAGCGCCCCAGCGAAAGCACCATAGCAAAAGTGGCTGACAAGGCTTAGCTCGACATGCTGCTCTTCGTCCAATAGCCCATCCGCCTCCACCTTCTGCAGAAGATTCTGGATTATCTCACGCGGCAGCAACGGGTAGCGCTCTTCTCGTTGGAGTCGCCGATAGAGTGCCTCCATGGCAAGGGTCATGGGAATGGTGGCGAGCAGGCCGCCGATGGCACCGGCCAAGTAGCGATTCGTGGCTTCCTCCTTGAAGCATATGCTGGCTTACATGGCTCTCCATAGTCGAGAATATGGCCAAGCGCCCGGTACTACGTGAAGCGCCACGATGTATGTTTTATAGATTGCTCTTTGGAAACCGGTAGTTTTTTGTTGTTGATATCCCTAGGATCACATTGTGTGCCTATGCTGTCACAGCACTGATTTAGCAACAGTCTTCCGGACATATTTTTAAGCGCTTACCGTTAACATACCGCTGTCGAAGGGTAATGCCAGACCGTCTACTTTCAAGAAACCGCGTAAGCGTTTGAGAGGATAAGATGGGTAGGTTTGTTGGGAGGAGAAAATCACTATGTCGCAAAAATACGATCCGCAAAGACCTACTGTCGAAGGCAATGCTAGAAGTTCTTTTGAGCGTTTAAACGGATCTGTTCAGCATTACGATAAGCCGTTTGAGCCGGTGGACAGTGAGCACTGGGAAGCCGATCTCCTGGAGCCAACCAATGCCGTGAGGCCAGGAGAAGTTCCTACACACATTGCCCCGACGGGCACTCGCTATATCAGAGTTCATGAGGTACCACCAAAGCTCCAAGACGGTTTTATAAGCTATCTCACTGGTGCCGGGTGCCCAGTGGTTGAAAACGAGGATGGCCCACTGGCTTATGAGATCGATTGGATAGAATGGCGTCAGCACCGCCGTCCTGATCGTATTGCGGCGCATAATAGTACGGAAACAAGTGTTGCAGTGATGCGTACGTTCCCAACGATTGCTCATGAATGGAGGCTGTCTGATACAGACATGGCAGCGCTTCTAAAAATTAATATCGATAGTTATCGTGAGTGGGCAGCTACGCCTTTACAGACAAACTTATCAGCTGAGCAGCTTGAACGTGCATCCAACCTCCTAGGGATCTATCGGTCGTTAACATTGCTATTTCCTCAAGTAGAAGACCGGCAACGGTGGCTTCATGACTTGAACGATAACGCCCCTTTTAGTGGTCTCTCTCCCATGGAGCTGATGAATCGCGGTGGCTTATCGGCTTTGCGCTCTCTTCGAGACTATCTTGACGCCCAACGGAAAGTTGGATTGGCTTGAATTACTCCATAGCCATGGATTTCGAGAATCATTCTCGTAGCGCTGAAATTTAAAAACGACACCATTAAACAACTCTTAACAGAGAGGCCATCGTACTGCTGAGGATCTTATAGAATTGGGCCCAAGAAGAAGATCAACAACTCCTTGTCGGTTGGATCCTAAGTGCCTCAATTAGCGTTTGATAGAGCTTAATCTGGGTTTTTAGCCAATTTTCTATAGACTGGCCATAGAGGCTTGTTTGATGTCTCCGCCTCGGCTATGTGTGTCTGGGCCATGCTCACCAATTGGCGGATGTCTGGTAAATGCCTCTCGAACAGGAGAATCTCGTCGATTTTCGTTAGGGCTAAAGCAATTAGCTCTTGTTTTTCGATGTCTGCTAGGTTTTTTTTAGCAGCTCATTTCTATGTTCGAAAATAACATCGCGTGCACGCTCATGCGCTCTACGCCTTGCTTGTAGCAATGCTTCTATATTCTGTTCTTTCTCGGGTCTTGTCGTTTTGCCCAGTACATACGTTTCCCCGGAAGGAGTGGTGATGCGAAGAGGACGAGATGCTGCACCGGGGGAGTGATCAACGTCTTTTGCTGCCATCAGTCGTACCTCCTTCAAAATATTCATGAATTATAACCATGGTAAAGGCATATTTCTTGGCATTATGCTCCATTGCCATTCATTTTTCCTGCTGGCAATGCAGTCACTCGATTTTAGACCTCACCATGCATCCATTCGTGCATCTCTTGAGGACGTTTTACCCACAGCCGTACTAATTCTAGGTTCAAGTTCTCTAGGTGCGAGTAAGGCTATTTCATCAGCATGGGCGGATTGTGGTGTGAGGTTGGTCACCAGCTCTTTCTCAGAGTAGGGTAGAAATTTACTTCTTAGCCATTTTTCAGATCATTTGATCATGATTGCCAGCGTTAGTTAATGTGCCCAAACAATTCGATTGTCAGATGACAAACAATATTTATAACAGCTTTTTAGGTGCAGCGCATTCATCAAGCTGCTCCCGTCCTACTTCAGTTAGATCACGCCAAGCGCATACGTCATCTGTTTCATCAGCATTCGCGTCACATTGGTCGAGAAGTAGCTCAAGCTTGTAGGGCCTTAAACGTGATGGTTCGGGTGGTGATAAATCAGCACTAATTTGAGCCAACCTTTCAAGGAGCCAAGCTTCCACTGCTAGCCAAATAGCATCGTTCTCTTCTTTGCCCAAGAGATCAATACTATTGTCTGAACGATAAATGAAAAAGTCATCAGGAATCTTTATCGACCCTCCGCCCCGCAAGTACGCTATGATCTCTCCGCTCATTGCGGCCATATAGGCAACATCGCTTTGTAAACACTCCAGGGCTTCACGAAAGGTCTCTAAAGGTTGAGGAAAATGGTCGCGCAAATCGAAAGCACGGTACGCGAAAATTGCTTGGCCTATATCTTTCGTTGTTCCCATTTTTCCTCCGTTAAATGACCATTCCTTAGATTAAGATATGGCTCATGTTTGATTTTTCTATTGA
The DNA here is from genome assembly GCF_009846525.1 of Halomonas meridiana. Taxonomy (NCBI): domain Bacteria; kingdom Pseudomonadati; phylum Pseudomonadota; class Gammaproteobacteria; order Oceanospirillales; family Halomonadaceae; genus Vreelandella; species Vreelandella aquamarina. The sequence continues at coordinate 434,577 of NZ_CP024621.1, forward strand.
TTTTTTTTGAAAGGTCTTACATATTCTAGCGATGTCACCCCACCTTCAGTAGCACCCAGGTTTAGAGTTAGAAGTAACTTTATCGTGTTTTACCACCACTTGCTCGGCATAGGCGGAAGGAGTTAGCCCTCCAAGACTCTTCTTCGGTCTTTCTTCGTTGTACTCCCGCCGCAATGCTTTGATGACAACCTTGGCGTGGTGAATACTGATGAACCAATGCTCATTCAGACATTCATCTCGAAAGCGCCCATTGAATGATTCGATATAGGCGTTTTGATTGGGTTTTCCAGGCTCGATTAAAACAGTGCAACGCCACGTAGATGCGCCAACGACAGTATGGCGCGCCCACAAAATTCTTTTCCATTATCCGTGCGAATGGCGCTAGGTAGGCCACGTTATAAAGCCAGATGATCCAGAAGCCGTGTTAACGACAGCACGTCAATGGCACGTTCAGGCACAATAGTCACGGCTTCATGGGTAGCGTCGTCGACAACGGTGAGGTGCTTTATCACTCGCCCGTCTGCGGTACGGTCAAACACAAAATCCATTGACCAGACCTGATTGGCGGCGCCAGGACGACCCAATGGGTGGGCACCTTCTTGCGCTTGCGTCGTTTTACCTGCAACCGAGCCGCCGCGTAGAGGCGCTCGACGCGCTTATAATTGACCTGTTCACCGGCTTAACGCAGCTTCAGGTAGATCATGCCAGCGCTATAGCGACGATGCCGATGCGCCAAGGCAACAATGCGTTCACGCAATGCCTCATTACGGTCAGGAGCCGATTGATAGCGTAATGCACTGGCACTCACACGGATGACAAGGAGCGCTCGGCGCTCACTGAGGCCACGTGTCACCATAAAGCGCACCACATCTCGGCGAGCAGGGGCACTCACCACTTTTTTCTCCGCGCCTCGCGAGTGACCTCCATCTCTAGTAATAGCTCCGCGAGCAGCTTTTTTCAAGCGTCCATTTTCGGCTTCGAGCTCTTTGAGTCGCTTGGCATCGGGTACGCTCATGCCGCCAAACTTGCTGCGCCATAGATCGTAAGTGGCTTCTGAGAAACGGTGCCTACGGCATAGCTCCTTGATGGGCAGTCACGCTTCGGCTTCGCCCAGGAAACCAATGATCTGTTCTTCGCTGAAACGCTTCTTCATGTCCAATCTCCTTACGCATAGGATCGGACTCTAAAGTGTAGCGCTACTCAATCGGGGGGTAACGTCGGGTTACGAATAGGTTTCTTCAACGATAGAAATATATGTTAAATAAAAGGGCCAGCATAAAGGCTGGCCCAATATCTTAAATAGTGACTACATATTAATAGTCAACATGTAACTCATATCGGTTATTGTCATTTTCTTTAGTACCTCCAAGTGCATTGCCTGTCACTTCAAGTTGATAATTGCCTGGCTGCAGTTGGCGGACCATTTCAAAATGACCACGTGGGTTGGATGCTTCTGCTACCTGCTGTCCCGCTGCATTATAAAGCACAGCAGAGATACGGTTGCCAGTGCTGGTTGCGCCTGGAAAGTGCTCGCTTGCCACCTTCAGCGTAGTCGCTTGTTCAATGTTAATATTGAAACGCTTTGATTGGCCCTGGGCAAGCACTTGTGTAGAAGAGACGCCTCTTTCAAGTAGGGGCAGATCTTGGGTAGTCGTCCCATAGTTAGCCAATGCAGGGGTTGAAAGAATGCTGGCTACAAGCGTTCCAAAGATAATTGATTTAACTTTCATGATAATTACTCCAGTGGTTGATGACTTGTTTATATTAGCTGTGGTTTTTGAAATGAAGCTGAATTTAAAAATAAAAAAATAAAAAAAAACGCCACCATTTGGTGACGTTAAAAGTTATCCATTACCAGAGTTGTTAGAACATCAGTCTAACACCTGCAACAACTCCAGTGTCTTCCGTGTTGTCGCCACTTGCGCGGGTGAGATCTGCAGTGTCGCCGTACTCTTTCTCCCAATAAGCACCGATATAGGGGGCGAAGCGGCGGGTGACTTCATAGCCTAGCCTCAGGCCAGCACGAACGGAGTTAAGCCCTTCGCCCACGCCAAATTCTTCCACCTCACTGGCGGCCACGGCAATTTCGGTGCGCGGCTGTAGGTAGAGCCGCTGAGTCAGGCGCAGATCGTATTCACCCTCAAAACTGGCGGCGACATCACCATCTTCACTCACTTGCATAGCAACGTCGGTTTCAATGCCATAGGGCATCACCCCTTGTAGGCCGATAACCCCATAGGTGCGTTCGGCGTGATCATCGGAGAATACCCCCCCTTGGTAACCGATACCCCCCTGTAGCTCCCAAAAATCAGCCACTAATTGACTATAAAGTAGTTCCAAGGACTCAAACTCAGCATCTTCCCCATCGCCCTGGACATTCTCGCCTTCTGACTTTAGGTAAACGCGGTTGATATCACCGCCGTACCAGCCTTGAAAGTCCCATACCACGGCGTCTTGGCCTTTGTCGGGAACGGTGTATTCAAGCCGGTCGAACAGCCCCATGCCCATGTTGTGTTCCATCGTGGGTGCTGGCCAGTGATCCGGAGCTGCATAGCCATCTTCGGCAAAAGCGGTAGTGGCGGCGGCCATGCCGAGGGCGGCGCTGGCGAGGGTTAAGTAGTGCTTGGTTTTCATACTGCCTCCTTAAGAAACCTGAACAACGCGGAACATGCCGGCATCCATGTGATAGAGAAGGTGGCAGTGGAACGCCCAGCTGCCCTCGGCGTCAGCGGTGATCAGCGCTGACACGCGTTCGCCGGGCTTCACATTCAGGGTGTGTTTGCGCGGAATCAATTCACCCTGGCCGTTTTCCAGCTCCATCCACATGCCGTGGAGGTGGATAGGATGCTCCATCATGGTGTCGTTAATGAGGATAAGGCGCAGTCGCTCATCTTTCTCAAAATGAATGGGGCCGGTCACTTCGCTAAACTTCTTACCGTCGAACGACCACATATAACGTTCCATATTACCGGTCAGGTGCAGCTCAAGCTCACGGCCTGGTTCACGGCGGTCAGGCCATGGCGTGAAGGCTTTTAAATCGCGGTAGACTAAAACACGACGTTCATCAGAGTCGATGCCGATGCCCGCCTGGTCGTATCGAGAGCCGGGCTGGGCTTCACCGGCAACGAGCAAGCCATTTTCGCCGATTTTCGCCTGTTCACCCGCCATGCCACCCATATTAGAGTGATCCATGCCTTGCATGTTGGACATGCTGGAGTGGTCCATCCCCGCCATGCTGGAATGATCCATGCCTTCCATATTCGACATGTTTGAGCGATCCATTTCCGACATGTTGGAATGATCCATACCTTCCATATTCGACATGCCGGAGTGGTCCATCCCCGCCATATTTGACATGCCAGAATGATCCATCCCGCCCATACCGTGGGCACCCATGGCTTCCATACCGCGGTCGGCAATTTGACGGCGTTCAGGAATCTCCGCCTGCATGCCTTCACGTGGGGCTAGCGTGGCGCGAGCATAGCCGCTGCGATCCATGGCTTCGGCGAAGATGGTGTATGCCCGGTCGTCTTCAGGTGAAACCAGCACATCGTAGGTTTCCGCCACGCCAATACGGAATTCATCAACAGGAACGGGTTGCACCGGCTGGCCATCAGCGGCTACCACGGTCATCTTCAAGCCAGGTATACGGACATCGAAGTAAGACATGGCCGAACCGTTAATCACGCGTAGCCGTACCCGCTCACCGGCCTTGAACAGCGCGTTCCAGTTTTCCTGGGGGGAGTGGCCGTTGAGCAGGTAGGTATAAGTGCTGCCGGTGACATCGGCGATATCCCGCGAGCTCATACGCATTTGGGCCCACATACCGCGCATCTCGGCGGTTTGTGAGAAACCCTTTTCGCGAACATCGGCGAAAAAATCAGCAATCGTGCGTTCTTGGAAGTTGTAATAGCCTTCCATGGTTTTCAGATTACGGAACACCGACATCGGTTCTTCAAAGGTCCAGTCGGTGAGCAGTAACACATGCTCACGGTCGTAACGGATAGGCTCGCGCTCGGCGGCGTCGATAATCAGCGGCCCCGCATGGCCTAGCTGTTCCTGCAGACCTGAGTGGCTGTGGTACCAGTAGGTGCCGTTCTGCCGGACAGGGAAACGATAGGTAAAGGTTTCACCAGGGGCGATACCGGCAAAGCTGACACCAGGCACACCATCCATTTCCGGCGGTAGGATGAGGCCATGCCAATGGATAGAAGTAGGTTCATCAAGCAGGTTAGTGACGCGAAGCACCGCGTCCTGCCCTTCTTGTAAGCGAATCATCGGGCCTGGGCTGGTGCCATTGATGGTAATGGGGGTCGCCTCCTGACCATCAATCGGGTGTGATTCGCGACGGATGGCCAGTGATACTTCGGGGCCTTCTTCGACGCCCTGCGCGTAGACATTGCTGCGGCCCCAGGGGGTTGCCCAGGCGGGGGTTAGTCCCATTGCGGCAGCGGAACCTATTCCTAGGGCAGCGCCGCCTTTTAGGACCTGCCGGCGAGAAAGCGGGTGAGAAATGATGCTTGAGCGTGCCATGTGTAACTCCCATCAATGATGAATGGCACCATCTTGATGGAAGAAGCTGAATCAAAGCTGAAAAGTGATTAATTAATCACTTCAACTGCAAGAGGCAACGTAACCGTAACGCGCAGTCCACCCAGTGGACTACGCTCAAAACGCGAGTGCCCTGAGTAGCGGGCAATTAACTGCGCAAGAATCGACAGGCCTAAGCCGTAGCCGGGACGGCGTTCATCCAATCGTGTGCCACGCTCTCCTAAGCGCGAAAGATCTTCTTCTGCAACGCCGAAACCGTCATCATCAATGGTGAGCGTGAGTGTGGTAGCGGAGACGGCAATATCGCAATTAACGCACCTATTCGCCCATTTGCCAGCGTTATCGAGCACGATGCCTAATATTTCAGAAAAGTCGTGAGCCTCAATAGGCACTAGGTCTTTCTCGCCTGCCGAGTGGGTGAGGTTGAAGATACGCTCAGGGTAAAGGCTGCGGAACATCTCGATGAGTCGTGAACTATCTCGCGTGACGTTCGCCATTCGCCCCGCGTTAGGCCCTGCAATACGCGAACGACGCAGCTCTGCAGCTAACTGAGCGTTAATATCTTCAATACGACTGAGCAGTTTATGCCGTCGGTTTTCATCAATGGGCCGATTGCCGCGCAGTACTTGGGTAATTGCTGCCAGCGGGGTTTTTAAAGCATGAGAAAGATTGGCGACTGATTCCCGCGAGCGTTGTAATCGATGATCGATATCATCCATAAACCAGTTCAACTGGTCGACTAATTCATCTAGCTCGGAAGGGGCTACTAATAACAAGCGATCACGTTTGCCTGATCGCAAGGCTTCAAGTTGTTGACGCAGTTGCCAAAGTGGCGTGAGTCCACGGTTAACCGCTAGCATATTGAGTATGATGAGCATCCCTAAAAGCACAGCGGCAATCCCACCTACCCACCAGTGCAAAGTTGCAAGCCCTGCTTCTACTTGAGAAAAATCCTCACCCACTAGCAGCACACCCTGTGTGCCCTGCCACTCAAAATGACGTCGGTAGACGAGCATGTGCTGCGTTCCGCGATTCACGTCTATTAGGGCATCGCCGCTTTCATTTAGCAAAGGTGCTAGCTGTTGTTGCCACTGTGGGTCAGAAGCGCTGATCAAGCCGTTAAAGCGGAGTACGTAGAGATGATGAAAGACTTGATAGCCTTGGCTAACCGAGTCTAGCGCAGTCGGGACAGCCGTTTGGTCCTGCTCTAGCTGTGCGACCGCATGATTGGCTTCGCGCTGAAGACGCTCACCCAAAAAATCCCGAGCAAGATTCTGTAACAATATGCCATGCAGTAGCCAGGTCGTCACCACCACGAATAGCGCCACGCCACCTAGCCAGGCGAGTAGTCGAAAACGTAAACTGCGCCGATCAATGTGAAGCAAAGAAATACCCCTGGCCGCGGCGAGTTTGGATAATTGATTTGCCTAGATAACGGCGCAGACGAGCGACATAGACTTCGACCAAGTTAGGCGCGGCGGCATCCTGATCCAAGGCATAGAGCTGCTCTAGTAGCTGCTCTTTAGAGTGAATGCGATCAGGATGCAGCATTAAGTAGCGCAGTAACCGAAACTCGGTCGCCGTGAGCGAACGCCACGTTTCACCTTCTAGACACACTCGTTGACCAGCACCATCCAACGAAACGCCGTTAAGCGTGATCACTTGAGATAACTGACCAGACTGCCTGCGTAGCAGGGCCTTCAGGCGGGCCATCAGTTCTGCTTCGTGGAAGGGCTTGGTCAGATAATCATCGGCTCCCGTTTCAAGACCAATGACTTTATCTTCCCAGGTATCGCGGGCCGTCAGAATCAAAATAGGCGTGTCGCGTTTTTGCTTGCGCCACTGGGCGAGCAGATCCAGCCCCGAGCCATCTGGCAAACCGATATCTAAGATAGCCAATTCATAATGCTCGGTTGCCATAAGCGACTTGGCCGCTTTCAATGAAGCGGCCAAATCCACCAGGTAACCGTTGTCTTTGAGACTCTCTGCTAAGCTTTCCGCTAGCAAATCATCATCTTCGAGTAGCAACAGTTTCATGGATATACGTCAGATTAGAGAGAAAAATTGCCGTACATGCCGGATTCGTAATGGCCGGGAATGTTACAGGCATACTCTAGCTCGTTAACATTATCAGGAACACGCCATAATAGAGACCCAATCTCACCAGGCGCAATGGTGACGCCTTCCATGCTCATATTGGCCATATCGTGACCATCGCCGTTTGACATATTGGACATATCGTGGCCTTCACCGTGTGCCATATTCGACATGTCATGGCCTCCGCCATTGGCCATGTTTAGCATCATCTGGCGATGTTCTTCTTGGGCTTCTTTGCTACCAATCACAAATTCGTGTTCTAGATTGCCGGTGTTAGTAATTTCAAATTTAACCACCTCCCCTGCCGCCATTTCTAGCGCTTCAGGGTCGAACCACATATCGCCAGCTTCAAGGCTGATCGTGCGGTCAACGTCAGCCTCGGTTAGGCCATTGTCACCACTGCCTTGGCCGGGCGAAGCCCATGCCGCACTCGTTATCAAGCTTAGTGAAAGGGCAAACAAAGGCGTTGTTAAGGAGATTTTGCGCATGGTCATTTACCTCAGAGGTTAGTGTCACTTGTTCTTTATACGGTGTTAACCTGAAACGAGCCTGAACCTAACGTAAAAATATGATCTGCTACCCAAAAGCATTGCTAACATGATGATGGATCCTGACCCCCTGATTAGAGTCAACGCTGCAGCAATGACTTTTCGTCTTTTTGGTGCAATTGCCTATGGCAGCCTCCGCCTAAACCTCAGAGTACGGCCCACAAGAAGGCGACGTTAATGGTCGATCTCTGGAATGGCTCAACAAGGTGGTTGACCTGTTAGTCACCCATTCGGTGATGACACTCTTGTCAGCACCGCCGTGATCAACAAGATAACCGCGACCAGCACCATCTCCAGTGCAATACTTCTCTGTAACCGTCTTGGGGCTGTTGCGTCGCCGTTCTCAAAGGCCGGAACAAGCCGCCACTTGTTCGCGGCAGCAAATAACAGTAGCACCGCCACAATCAATACCTTGCCAATCAAGAACTGTCCATATGCCGTGGTGAGCAGTGGCGTGAGACCGCCTGCTAGTAGCGTGGCCAACGTGACGCCCGCCAGTACCAACAAGCCGACTCCGCTTATAGCGAGTTTCCCGAAACGGGTCAGAATGTGGGCGGTATTGTCCTGGTTGTGACCCCGTCCCACTAAATGGAACAGCGGCCACAGCGAGGCCACCCAGAATGCTGCCGCCATCAGGTGAACGATCAGCAAGCCAGCTAGAACGAGGCGTGGGGTGTTTACTGTATGCCCCACCTGCACGAAAGCCAGCATCACCAGTAACACGCCTACTAGGCTCAAGCTGTTGGCTGATTTCGAGAGCGCTAAGTTATTAAGCCGAATCGCCTGGACCAGCAGCAAGCCAGTTACCGCCAGTATTAGTCGGACCCCGGGCGCACCCTCGAACACGATTCCGAGCAGCATTGGGTTGGTTGCAGCAGCGATATTGCCGCCCCCAAGGTAACCAGCTTCTAAAGGCCACTGGAACAGAATCAGAATGACCCCCGCCCAGGCAGCAAAGATGCCCATGCGGGCGACGCGCCTCCGGTCGTGATCAGGGAGTCGGGGAAACGCTAGACGAAACAACACGGCCCCCGTCGCGACTAGGGCACTAAGGTAAATCCCGGCCGCCACGAGAATCATCGCGACGGTCCAGACATCAAGGCTATTTACTGAGGGCCACCAGACCACGGGTCAAGGCTCGACCGAGAAGTTAAAACCGTCAGACATCATGTGCCCGTCATCCGATAGGCCACGCCAGCGCACCTGGTAATCCCCAGCCGAAAGAATGTCACTGGGCTTTACGAAGTAGCGATCGACCTGTTCACTGCCTGGCTGACCATCAAGAGGAACGGGGCCGTCCGGGCCTGCCACTTCAAACTGGGTGATGCGCATCATGCCGCCAAACTCGATGCCAATCTCTGCTGGGGAATCCTGAATGGTGACGCCATCCTTAGGCGAAGTGCTTGCGCCCCCTTCATGGGCCAACACTGGGCTTGCGAGCGACAGCAACAGCGTTGCTAAGGTAGCGTGAATAATAGGGAGCGAAGTCGTTTTCTTTTGCATACCGTTTCCTTATATTTTTTTAGGCTTGAATGGTTCGTCGCGGAGGCTTCAAATCTGATTCGGTTGAGCCTTCAGACATCGTTCATTTGCCCTATTTGACGAACAAGGCACATGGCATCTTGCTCTTAAAGAACCAAGAGAGCATTCATGGATTCTTTGGCTGCTGGGTTTTCGCTTATTGGGTGAAGATGTATTTGAGCAGCATTTGTACGCGCTCTTCTTCATGGAACTGAGTCGGTGTTATAGCGTGCCAACCTGAAACAGAGCTGAAAATGGCGGAAAAAATGATCTGAAAAGGAGTCTCCAGTAAAGCCGGAGCGGTTCAGTATTGGCAAAGCATCATGAAAGTCCGCCCGCCATCTATTAGGTAGTGTTGCACTCAGAGACTGCACCCACCTTGCGGTTTATTACTTTTTGTACCAAGTTTTAGACAGCATATTCAGTCTACATTCAAGATTGTTATCTACGCTCGTACATATGTGCAGGTCAAATCTACTACTTTGTAATTTACGGCAAGGATCTGCTGGCTAATGACGCGAGGGATTCGCATGGAACTGTTGACTCTGCTTATTGTTTTATTACTGAGCTTAGGCGCCGGCCTGCTAGTGCAGTGGCTGCCTATGCGCCACCAGCCGATAGCCACCTACCCGCAGCGCGCGCCTTTTCTAGGCGGTGGTACGCCAGATAGCCACGCCTGGAGCCGCTATCACGTCCGCTATTATCCCATGACGCTGCTGCTGATCGCCTTCGAAATGGAGATGATGTTCATGTATCCATGGGCGGTTGTCTTCGTAGAGAAGGGCATGATGGCAGTAATGGAGATGGGCATGTTCCTGGCCATCCTGTCGGTTGGCATTGTTTACGCCTGGCGTGAGGGGGTATTCAAGTGGCAGTGAACTGGCTACGGAAACTCGCTTCGCATAAGCGGGCTCCCGTATTTCCTGTGCTGGGCAAGCAGGGCGATAAAGCGCTGCGGTACCTCGCGCTATCGCCGGAAATCGAACTGGTCGATTCGCCACGCCACGCCAGTGTGTTGCTGATTGCGGGGGAGGTTCCGGCTGATAGATTAGAGCCTCTACGTCGTGTTCACGATCAGTTGCCTGATCCTTTCACTACGCTGTGGTTTCGTAACGAACCGTGGCCTCATCTTGAAAACGTGGATCGGATCGATGATCTCACCGATTTACCTGCGGCTCTAACCAAAGCACATCGTGAACTGATGACAGGCCAGCGTGACAGTGGATGCCGCATCTTGTCGGATAGACCGCCCAATCCTTGGAAAGGTGAAGGAGACTTCGGCCAAGGTGGCGAAGGCATGATGGGTGGAGTGCCCTACGGGCGGCCCATGGCCATGAATATGCAGGACGATATCAGCGATGGTTTGACGCTGGATTCGCTGACTTTTCGGCTCGGGCCGTTCTTCATGGCATTTCCGCCCGGCATGGCAGCGGAGGTTACGTTGCAGGGGGATCTGGTTCAGTCATGGGAAACGCAGTTGGAGCCGTATCCGCAACGCCTCGACGCGGTGTTTTTCAACGCTCGGAAGCACCCCGTCCCCATCGCCGAGATTGAGCTCGCACGGGCCCGTCATCATCTGCAGCGCCTGTACCATGTGCTGCATCTTGCTGGGCTGGAAGCACTCAGCCTAAGTTCCTTGCGCCTGGCATACGGTTTGTCGACATCAAGCACGCTAGATGGGCTACGTCGACGCCTGGTTCGCAGTGGCTTCTTTCATCTGGCTGCTGTAGGCGGTGGTGTGCTCAATACAGAGCAGGCCCGACAGTTTGGCGGGCCTGCCGCTCGTGCTGCCGGGCTGGCTGATGATTTGCGTTCACACGATGCCGGTTATCGCCGTCTAGGGTTTTCCCCCGTATGCCAGGACGGAGGAGGAGTCTCGGCCCGTTGGAAGCAAATCTTGGACGAAGTCGAACAATCCTTAATGTTGGCACGCCAGGCCGAACGGGATGAGGTGTACACGAACGATGTGGATTGCATCGAGACGCCACGGGGGCCGTGGGACGAACAGCCTCCCGAAGATGCTAGCGCGATTCTTGACGAGGTCTTACCAGGCCTGGAGTGGGGCGATGCACTGGCTACTATTGCTAGTCTGGATATAGCGGCGGTAGCCGATGGAGGGGGCGGAACACAGTCGCCTGGTGAGTCACGGGCAGTGCCGGGAGGTTCGGGTAATGTTGTTAAGTGAGCTGATCCTGCCAGTACTGATGGTGATGTTCATGCTGACTGTCGGCGCCTACGTCGTAGCGGTGCTTGATCGGCTTATTGCCGGTGCATTCGGCGCCCCTCAGGCAGGCCGTGTCTGGCTTGCTCCCATGGCCCGGGGGGCTTGGCTGATGACCCAACACGCCAATGCCACCGAAGCACCGGACTGGCAGGCCTGGCGGCTGGCGCCGGCACTGTATTTGGCGTTGGCTGCTATCGGACTGGCCGTGGTGCCGTGGTCGGAGTCGCTGGTCGCCACTGACTTGGTCACCAGCGTGGTGCTGTGGGGCAGCGTGGAAGCATTAGCGACAGTGGTTATCTTCTTGCATGGCTGGTCGGCAAACGCGCTGCTGGCACTCATCGGCGGCTACCGTTATGTGGCGCTAGGGCTCTCTTACATCCTGATCAGCATGTTTGTGCTAATTGGCGTGGCATTGCCGGCCGAATCGCTACAGTTCACCCAAGTGGTCGCCTCGCAAGAAGCGCTGTGGAATGTCATACGCCAACCGCTGGGGTTGCCATTGTTTCTGATTGTCGGCCTAGGCATGACCTTCTGGGGCCCGCTCAACCTTGCTGATTCGAAGGACCTGGCTGGAGGAACGGCTTCTGAGATCTCTGGGCCACCTCGGCTGGTCTGGGATGTGGCTCGGGCGGCCATGTTGGTTGCTTTCAGTGGTGTGGCAGCAAGTGCTTTTTTAGGTGGCTGGATGGGACCTTGGCTACCCGGTCCGTTATGGGTGGCCATCAAGATGCTGGCAGTGCTACTCGTGTTGCTATTGCTTGGACGGGTACTGCCGCGTATTGCCCCTGAGCGCTGCGTCACCTTGATGTGGGTGGTGCTGTTACCACTGTCGTTTATCGACCTGGTGTGGGCTGGCATAGGGGCGCTGCTATGAATCACGGCATTGGCATTGATATCACGTTTCTGTCATTGGCCACGCTCGCGGTGGTCACCGGATGGCGAGTGTTTCGTACCGATTCCATGGTACGCGCCTCCTTTTTCCTGCTGGTGTCGTTCATCGCCGTAGGCGTGATCATGATTCTGCTGGCAGCGGAATACCTGGGCGTGGCGATGTTCTTCATGATGGCTGTGGAGATGACGGTCATGGCGCTGTTCATGGTCATGTTCATGATGAATCCTGCCGGCCTTAACCCGATGAATATGGTTCACCAGGAGCGTATCTCTATCGGGGCGGGGATTGTCGGCTTCCTGGTATTGGGCGCCATGGCGCTATTGGCTGCCTTTCCTGACCAGCCAGTCTCGGCAGACCTTGAGCCAGTTAGATCCCTAGGTAATGAGATGCTTGGTGACTCGATGCTGATCTTCGAGTCGGCGGGCATCGTGCTTTTAACCACCATGATCGGCGTGGTGGTGTTGTCGAGTCATCGGGGCCGCTATGGGGCGGCTGCAGTGGGCTCGCTACCGCCGGGGCTGGAGCCGGGTGGCGATCCGGCGGGTAAGCCCGAGGAAAAGGACGAAGACGAAGAGGGTGGCGGACATCACCACCACTGACAAGGACAGCAAAGCAGGGAGGCTTGCATGACACTAACCACACTTTTGCTATTGGCAGCGGCACTGATTGGTATCGGGATCTATGGTGCGCTTTCCCAGCAATCGTTCGTGATGCTGATGATGGGACTAGAACTGATCCTCAATGGCGTCATGCTCGCCGCGGTGGCGTTCTGGGCCTTTAGCGGGGCTGGGGCGCCAGAAGGGCAACTGCTAACGATCATTGTTATGGCGGTGATGGCCATTGAGATGGCCATGGGATTTGCCTTGGTAGTAGCCGTCTTCCGCGGTAAGCAGGCCGACATGACCGAGTCACTGACCGGGTTGAAGCACTGATGTTGTGGTTTGTTCCTCTTTTCCCAATGCTTGCCGCCCCCGGGATGTATTGGCTTGGCAAGCGCTTGTCCGCTAGGGATAGTGGTCGAGCCGTGTTGGGCCTGATGGGGGCGGCAGTCGCTGTCGTTACCCTGCTGCTCGCGAGTGTGGCGCTCATGGGGGACTGGGGTGGTGCCTATCGCTGGAGCTCACGGATCGTCCTGTCGGTTGGGATGACACCAGCGAGCGCTGTATTTGCCATCGTCGTGCCACTGATCGCTACACTGATCATAGCCTATAGCGCCTACCATGAGTCTGAGCCCCTCAGTGAGGGCGTGCCAACGCGTCCACCCGTCAGGTTGGTCGCTCTGCTGACGGCATTTGTCGGGGCGATGGAGCTTCTCGTGCTGGCTGAGGATCTGGTAACCCTGCTGATCGCCTGGGAGCTGGTCGGGGCCTGTTCATGGGCACTGATTGCCCACGAGTGGCAAGAGGCCGACAACCTGCGGGATGCCGCCTGGGCGTTCCTGGTCACTCGCTTCGGGGATCTGGGGCTGTACATTGCAGCGGCGGCAGCGTTTGCCGGCACTGGCTCGTTTGCCTTTGCTGACCTGTCCCAACTCGATGGGTGGCTACTGGATGTGTTTGTTGCCGGCGCCGTGTTGGCTGCAGCGGCCAAGTCCGCCCAGATTCCCTTCTCGCCATGGTTGTTTGCCGCCATGTCCGGGCCAACACCGGTGTCGGCATTGCTCCACGCGGCGACCATGGTCGCCGCAGGTATCTATCTGGTGATTCGGCTGCATGCGGAGATGGCTGCCGTTGCCTGGTTTGGGCCGGTTGCCATCACGTTAGGCTTGGCCACCGCCCTGGCAGGGGGCGTCGTGGCCTATCTGCAAAGGCATGCCAAGAAGCTGCTGGCCGCCTCGACATCCGCTCAGTATGGCTTGATGTGGTTAGCGGTTGGGGCAGGCTTTCCCGGTGTCGCCCTGGTGCACTTCGTCACACACGCCTTCACGAAAGCGGCTTTGTTCCTAGCTGCCGGCATTGCCGAACGTCATGCCGGCAGCTACTCGCTAAATACGATGCGCCTTGGGCGACTGCTTCCGGGGATTGCAGTGGCGACCATGGTCGCCAGTCTGGCGCTGGCAGGGGTTATCCCGCTGGGGGCATCCTGGAGCAAGGAGGAGATCATCACTGCTGCTGGTCATCAGGCGTCCTGGCTGGCCGTGATCGCCGCCATCGCTGGTGGGCTCAGCGCGTTGTATGCAACACGCTTTCAGTTGCTCGCATTTGGACAAGGTCTGCATGGCCCCACGAAAACGGCCCCATCACAGCCAGGGCACTCCTCGGTTGAGGCCGGCTCGCTCTACCTGCTTTCGGCAGGCACGCTAGTGCTATCTCTGCTCTGGTGGCCCGGTGTGGGAAACGATCTTGCTAACCTGCTATCGATCCAGCTTCCCCAAACCAAACTGTGGGAACTGATCCTGTCGCTACTGCTGGTGACGCTAGGCATTGGCGCTGGGTTTTGGGCGGTGCGCTGTGAGGGGTCGAATCAGAGCCGACAGAGCGAGACGCATGCTGCTATGGCGAACTGGTTTGGCCTACCAGCTCTGGCAGAGCGGGGGATTGCTACCTTCATGAGGTTCAGCCATGGCTTGGCACGTTTCGATGATCGCGTAGTGGATACTGGATTACGGGGCCGCGGAGTAAGCGCTGCGATATCCTTCAGCCATGGTCTGGCACGCTTCGACGATCGAGCTGTAGATGCTGGCATCCGCACCAGCGCCCGTTTTGGCGTGTGGCTGGCCAAGGTCAGTGATCGACGTGGCGAAGGGGCATTCGATGGCGCAACGAGCCTACTAGCGAGAGGCATTGACTGGGCGGGCCAAGTAGCGCGGCAGGTCCATACCGGACAGACGCATCATTACTACACCGGTATCGCGGCAGGGTTCGCCGTAATTTTTATAATCTTGGGCATAGGAGCACTCCTTTGATTCTCACCGCAACCTTGGGCCTCCCCATGCTGGGGGCTCTCGTACTCGCCGTTTCACGCCGTTGGACAGAGACCACGGCTCGCCTGTTTGCTGTGGGGGTTTCCCTATTACCTGTATTACTGCTGGCCTGGGCTTGGCTGCAGTTCGATACCCAAGGCGCACTATTTCAATTTGTCGAAGAGGTGCCTTGGGTACCCAGCCTGGGCATGGCATACCGGCTAGGCGTAGACGGCATCGCGCTGGCTATCGCGACGATGAGTGCCTTGGTCTTCGCTGCCAGTATTGCCTATCCCATTAACACGCAGAACCAGCCTCGGCAGTACTACGCTTGGATGCTCTTTCTGCAGTCCGTGTCGCTTGGCGTCTTCCTCGCGTTGGACCTGCTGCTCTTCTATGTCTTTTTCGACCTGAGCCTGGTGGGGATGTTTTTCCTGATCGGCCGCTGGGGCACGGTCAGGCCCAGCATTCAGCATTCAAGTTCTTTCTTTACACTTTCTGTGGTTCGCTACTGTTGTTGCTGGCATTCATCGGGCTTTATCTATCAGTCGAGCCACACACCTTTGACATGCGAGTGCTGATCGAGCAGCAGCCATTGGCGGGAGCGGGTGTGTCTGCTGGCCTGATATTTCTCGCCCTCATGCTCGGCTTCGCCATCAAGGCTCCCATCGTGCCCGTGCATACCTGGTTGCCCCAAGCGCATGTCGACGCTCCCGGACCGGCCTCGGCAGTTCTCGCCGGGGTGCTGCTCAAGATGGGCACCTACGGGATTCTGAGGATTCCGTACTCAATGATGGGGGAGACCTTTGCCCGCTACGCTCTGATTATCGCTCTCTTTGCTGTGGTTTCTATTCTCTATGGTGCCCTCGTGGCATTTGGCCAGGGAAATTTGAAACGACGCATTGCCTATACCTCTATCAATCATATGGGCTACACGGTGCTAGGGATCGCCGTGGCTGGCGCCTTGTTCCAGGATGCGGTATATGCCCGCGAGATGGCACTGATAGGGGCCACGGTAGAGATGGTGGCACACGGACTGATTACCGGGGCGCTGTTTCTGATCTGCGGCTCGTTCTGGCAGCGCACCGAGGAATACGATTTGGATAGCTATGGTGGGCTGCTCCGACAGGCACCGCTATTGGCAACGTTCGCCATACTCGCCTCGTTTGCCAGCCTGGGGCTTCCTGGTCTGGCCGGCTTCGTGGCGGAGTTCCATATCTTTGCCGGCACCTTTGCCGTCTACCCTTGGCTCGCTGTCATTGGTGTGCTGGGCATTCTGATCACGGCAGCGTTGTTTCTGCAGATGCTGCAAAAACTGTTCTTCGGGGCGATGCCGCAGCGATGGGCGAAGTTTGACGATCTGCGCCCAGCTGAGTGGGGTGTGCTCGGGGTGCTGTCGGCAAGCTTCGTGATCATCGGTATTGCGCCGCAGTTCCTGCTGACCCTCATAGAGGCTTCAGCAACGCTGTTGGTAGGAGCCCGCTGATGCCTATTGGTGATGTGTTGCCGGAAATCAGCCTGACGCTCGGTGCTGTGATTATCGTATTGTTCGCGGCTTTCGCCCGACAACATCAGCATGTCTGGGCGGCTGTACTGGCGTTGCTCACGATTGGGCTTTGTATTGGGTTGACCTTTACTCAGTGGGATGGACCGCCGCGGCTGACGTTCTCGGGTGTGTGGGCCCTGGACGGCATGGCACTCTCCAGCAAACTAGTCGTGTTGATTGCCGGCGCGCTGGTTATTGCCATGTCCCCTGAGTGGATGCAGACCGATCGCCGCCATGCCGAGTATTACGCATTGATGTTGTTCGCGTTGTTGGGTGTGATCATGATGGCGTCAGCCAGTGACACCATGGAACTGGTCGTCGGTGTGTTGCTGTCGTCGGTGGCCAGCTATCCGCTGGCTGCCTATCACCGCACCTGGGCACCCGCCCTGGAAGCTGGCATGAAGTATTTTCTGATGGGAGCCTTGACCAACACTTTACTGGCGATAGGCGTTGTCGTGTTGTTCGGCCTGACTGGTAACACAGGCTATCCAGAAATCGCACAAGGACTTTCCGTGGGTCACGACAGCCTGGCGCTAACCATCGCCACTGCCTCTATCATACTGGGCTTGTCCTTCAAGCTGGCGGCTTTTCCGGCCCACGCATGGATGCCGGATGTAGCCCAAGGTTCCCCGGCACCGGTGGCAGCCTTCTTGACCGTAATTCCCAAGATTGGCGCTGCCGTCGCATTGGCCCGTTTCGTGTCATTAATGCCGCCGGATGTCGCCTGGCGAGCGATCGTGGCTCTGATCTCGGTCACGACCATGACGCTGGGTAACGTGGCTGCCCTTCGACAGACAGATGTACGGCGCCTGCTGGGTTGGTCATCGGTTTCCCAGTCCGGCTATGCCTTGATGGCGATCGTGGTAATGGGAACAAGCGACCAGGCCCTACCGGCGCTGGTGTTCTTTTTGGCCAGCTACGCCATTGCTAACTTGGCGGCTTTCGCTGTGGTCACCTATCTGAGAGGGCGCACCGCACTGGAGAGCTATCAGGGGCTAGCCAGACAAGCCCCTATTGCCACAACGATATTAATCGCTTCGCTACTTTCTTTAGTGGGTATCCCGCCGCTGATCGGTTTTTTTGGCAAGCTCATGTTGTTCAGCGTCACGATCGAGGGGGGATACGCTTGGCTGGCATTCGTGGCTGCCGCCAACACCGTTGTCTCGCTGTTCTATTACCTGCGCATCGTGGCGCGGATGATGTTTAGCGATACCCGACCCACTGTGCATGTACTGGTGGGCCAGTGGGCACGAACCACCATGATCGTGTCTGGCTTGCTGTTGATTGTCGGTGGGCTTGGTGCAGAAATGCTAATGGAGTTCACGGATTCGATAGGCTTTGTGCGTTAGGCCTGGCCTGCCGAATCTAGCTAAACGGAGTAATACTTAGAGGGAGTTATTTATGTCACCTATTCAAGATTTAACTATCGAAACAATCGATAGCATTCATACCAAGGAGTGGCTGCGTGCGTACCAGCGGGTCCGTGCCGCTACCGAGGCAATATGTGAGCCTCTGTATAAGGAAGACTACATGGTGCAGAGCATGCCAGACGTCAGTCCCCCCAAATGGCACATTGCTCATGTTAGTTGGTTCTTCGAAGCCTTCATCCTCAAGCCGTTTCACCCCAGCTACCTGACCCTCGACCCCGCATACGATTACCTTTTCAACTCTTACTATGAGACCCACGGTACGCCGTTTCCTCGTCCTGAGCGCGGCATGATTTCGCGCCCCACAGTGGATGACGTCTATCGCTATCGCGCGCATATTAATCAGGCCATGGAAGAATTGCTCAACGACCCTCCGCAAGAACACCTGCAGGAGATACTCCATCGTCTGGAGCTTGGGTTGCCTCACGAGCAGCAACATCAGGAACTGCTGTTCATGGACATCAAGCATATCCTGGCCCAGAACCCGCTCTGCCCAGTCTATCGAGGTGATCTTGTGTCGGCACCCGCCCATGAGGTCGGTGAACTCGGTTGGCACGCTTATCCAGCCGGAGTGCGGCAGATAGGTCATGATGCCGACGATAGCCGTTTTGCCTACGACAACGAAATGGGGCGTCATCGTCAATTCATTGAGGCTTTCCAGATCGCTGACCGTCCGGTTACCAATGGTGAATTTCTCACGTTCATGCAGGCGGGGGGATACGACAAACCTGACTATTGGCTGTCGGATGGCTGGGCCACGGTCAAGGCGGAAGGCTGGAAGGCGCCACTTTACTGGGTCGAGCGGGATGGCATCTGGCATCACTATACGTTAGGCGGGCTGGTGCCAGTGGACGTGAATGCGCCGGTTTGCCATGTCAGCTTCTACGAGGCCGATGCCTTTGCCCAATGGGCCGGTGCACGCCTACCTACTGAGGCCGAGTGGGAGGCGGTGGCTCAACATGTCCCCCTGCAGGGCAACTTCGTCGAAAAAGGCCATCTTCAGCCGGTCGCGGCTGCCCCGGTCGGCTCCAGCGAGGGGCCGAGGCAGATGTTCGGTGATGTTTGGGAGTGGACCGGAAGCGCCTATCGGCCCTATCCAGGGTTTCGCAAGTTGCCGGGCAGCTTAGGTGAATACAACGGCAAGTTTATGTCGGGGCAGATGGTGCTTCGAGGTGGCTGTTGTGCCACCCCGGAAGACCATATCCGCACGACCTATCGTAATTTTTTCCCACCTCATGCCCGTTGGGCTTTTTCCGGATTCCGTCTTGCTAAGGAGAGCTAATCATGAGCCTGGCCGTACAATTCCACGACTTGCACCCGACCCCAGCCTCAACATCGCTTCGCGATGAGATACTGACGGGATTCAGAGCCGATCAAAAGTTCGCCTCGCCAAAGTTCTTTTATGATCAGCGTGGTTCTGAGTTATTTGATCAAATTTGTGAGCAGCCAGAATACTACCCGACACGGACCGAGGAGGCGATCCTCGCGGAGGCCGCCGATGATATAGCCGAGATAGCCGGGCATGAAGCGACGTTGATCGAGCTTGGCAGCGGGGCGAGCCGTAAGGTACGACTTCTACTGGAAGCCATGCGTCCTAGCAGTTACCTGGGAATCGACATCTCGCGGGATTTTCTGCTCGACAGTACACGACGACTAGCAGCGGATTACCCATGGCTTGAAGTTCATGCCGCCTGTGCCGATTTCTGTTGCAATATGGCCTTACCGGACGGGCTATGCTGCGAAAGACCGGTCGGTTTTTTTCCTGGTTCAAGTATCGGTAATTTCGACCCCCAAGCCGCTGAAGATTTTCTTTGCGGGCTGCATTCTTTGTTACCCACCGGCAGCGGATTGTTGGTAGGAGTCGACTTGGTTAAGGATAAGCCGACCCTTGAAGCCGCCTACAACGATGCAGCTGGTGTGACGGCAGCATTCAACCTAAATCTATTGGAACGACTACGGCATGAGCTGCACGCTAAAATCGATCCCGCCAATTTTGTCCATCAGGCATTCTTCAACGAAGCACACTCTCGTATTGAGATGCATCTGGTCAGTCAGTTATCTCAAGTCGTCACTATTGAAGGGGAGCGTTTCAGTTTTCTGGAAGGCGAGACAATCCACACTGAAAACTCGTATAAATATACGGTCGAGGGGTTTCAGGCGTTGGCGGGTCGTGCGGGATTTGAGGCGCTCTCGTCCTGGACCGATGCGAATAGCTTGTTTAGCGTCCACTACCTGACGCGTGCCTAGGGGACACTGATAGCGCGACCACTACAACTCCACATTAAGCGCTGATAGGGAAGGCCAAGAACAGGCCAATCCCGGAAGCACACATAAGGGGTCGCGCCAGTTCGCGATGTCACTTCGGCGCTGAGGGTAGCCACCTTGAATTGAGGGGCGCGCTTAAGGACCATTCCTTCGTAGCAGATAGCTGCAGTGATGCCGGTGGTCGTGGCACTTAGCAGGTCTCGGTCGGTTTGATGGCACGCATGCGTTCCCGCTGAAAGAGCTGGTGAGGGCGGAGCGATCTGCCGAACCAAGCATCATTACTGACATTTACTAACTGCGCCTAAGGCAGAAGGTTTGTGACTTCGGCACCAAAGACCGCCTGTAGCAGATGAGTACCTTATGGGCAACCCCGCTGCATTCAGGGCATGCGCTTCCCGTCCTTTTTAAAATCGGCATAGGGGTACCGGGTGTTGGCAATTCCATTAGAAATGAAAAGGGGTGCTGTCTCTGAAGATGAGAGGTGGCTAGACCGCCTTTTCGGGCAATCATGGCTTTAACTTCTCCAATCGTAATGACCAAGGGGTGACCTTAACGCTGCGTATCACCAGCAATTAAGGTGAACTGAAGCGCATGATGTAAGTCTTTCGAAAGCAACGCACCACCGTAAAAAAGTGCATGACAGGGGCTTTGGTTAGCTGGCGTGACATAGGCTGAATTGTAAATATGAAGAGAACAACAGCCTCATATGTGCCATTATTCGGGCGTTGCTACAGATGACTCAGGGAATGGAGCTTGCTCGCTTTCGTCTGCTTGGTGACGCCTTTGCTCTTGCGTCCATAAGGTCTTGAGATAATTCACCACATCGCGGATCTCGGTGGGAGCCAAAATCTCCTGGTACGCTGGCATTGTTAGCCTATCAGTTTTATTCCAGGGGTCGCGCCAACCTTCAGCAATAATTCGGTAGAGCATGGCATCAGAGTGTTTCCAGGTATGGCCCTCTGGCCCATGCGGTGGAGCTGGCAACTCACCTAGAGCATTTTGCCCTTCCCAATTGGGCATGCCTTCGCCTTGTATACCGTGGCAACTGGCACAGTATTGTCGGTAAACTTTTTTTCCGTCTTCCAACCGAGACGCATCACTTGAAGAAGGGCGGTCCTCAGCCATGGCGTGCCCTGCAATATTTAACGTCAGCCATGAGGCAATGAAAAACCAGCGCTTACGCATCGGGATAAGCCCAGGATTGGCCTTCGTCTTCACTGTGCAAAAGCTCCCCTTTCTGATTTAAACCATAGAGCGTGCCTTTGGGAGAGAGGGTGAGCGCAACGAGCACTGTGCCGTCACCAGTTACTTGTTGCCACTCTTGTCCACCCGTTTCGCTACGCCATAGGCCCTGCTGAGTAGCCACATAGACTCGCTTTGGGTTGTCAAGGCTATATGCCACATCATAGACGCTGCCAGCATCAAGTTCTCCGGTCGGTCTCCAGCCGCAAAAGCAGTCCATCGATAGACGCACCGCATCGTCAGATACCGCGTAAAGCCAGCCGGTCTGCATGCTGCCTTCCATGTCCGAGTGAACGAGTCGGTTAACCTTTTGTGAAGGGCCGCTGTCCATTTTCTTCCAGGTGTTGCCAGCATCCTCGCTTTGGTAGATGCCGTTTTCGGCAATCACCGCATAAAGTGTTTCGTCCTGGCGGCGATGCACGGTTAGCGCAGTCACCTCCCGGCTAGGTAGGTTAGCGCTGAGCTCTTGCCAGGTTTCTCCATTGTCGGTGCTACGCTGCACCCCAATTGAGGTGCCTGCAATATAGAGCGTTTGCGAGTCAGTATAGGGAACCGATACCGCTAGCAACTGGCCTTCAGTCACGTCTTCGGGCAAGGGAATCGCATTCCAAGCCATGCCTTCGTCGGTACGCTGAAATAGCTGGTTGGCCTCAATCTTAAACAGGCGTTTGCCTGTTACGTCATAATGCAATGAAAGCAACCCTTCTTCGGTTGCCAAGGCCGTACTGGTGCTGCCAAGGCTGACTGCGACCAAACCTGCCAGCAAGAAGACACGTAAAAAACGACTCTTGATGTTGTACATTTCAATATTTCCTTAAATAACCATTAACCGATAACACCGAGGGCAGGGAAAGTGCGCAATAACCAATATGACAGCTCGGATAGTTTGCCAGTGATCATTAAGCTACCCATCAGAATCATGATCAATCCAGCCGCGATATGTATAAAGCGCCCCCAGCGGCGCAAGAACTGCTGGTGCTTTATGAAGCGATCAAGTGAAAGGGCACTTAGCATGAAGGGCACGCCCAGACCCAAAGAATAAACGCCGAGCAACGCCATCCCGCTCCAGGCGTTGGCCGTGGAGGCGCTGACGGTAAGAATGGCACCCAGAATTGGGCCAATGCAGGGGGTCCAGCCAAATGCAAACGCTAAACCAAGTAAGTAAGCTGCACTGCGGGTTCCACCGACGTCCTTCAGTCGACCCATAAACCGCCATTCTTGATGAAACCAGCGCCATGGCATGAGCCCGGTCATGAAGGCGCCAAACAGGACGACGATAAGGCCACCGACTAGGTTTGCTTCTTGGCGATACACCAGCAGCAGACGACCAATGGCAGTGGAGCTGGCTCCCAGCAACAAAAAAACGGTTGAAAAACCGAGCACGAACCATATCGACTGGGTTAACACCCGCAGACGTTCTCGTCTATCCGCTTCCTGTAATTGTCCGAGCGAGCGGCCGGTCATGAAAGAAAGATAGCCAGGCACAAGTGGCAAAACACAGGGCGAAATGAACGAGATCAGGCCTGCCAGAAAGGCAGTGACCAGTCCTATATTGGCTACTTCAAGCATTACCCTTTACCCATGGCTAGGCTTGGAATTTTGATGAGGACTGCTTGATTGACTCGCTTTGATCGACTAGTTGGCGAGTGGTAGGCGCTGTTCCGGCATGCACTTCTGAAGCGTCTTCTACCCGAGCCTGAACATTGGTAGCGTCGCTTTGCTCGGTCGCTTCACCTTTTTTGTCTTTGCACTTCATCATGCATAGGCCTAATCCGCACATAATGAGACATGGCAATAGGCTCAATAGTATAGGCGCGATGCCCAGCAAAACCAGGTTATCCCAGCCAAAAGCAAGGCCGCCAGCCACTGCCACGCCACCCAGCAACATCAGGCCGCGTTGCCCTGTCAACCGGCCTTGTAGCCCCGATTTTTGTTTGTTCTGTTGGGTTTTGTCGTCACAACAACTCATGGTGCTACCTCATTATCTGGTTGCAATCATTTCGGCAAGAAAGTCGATCATGTCTTGAGTGTTCCACTCGGCTTCCCCCACGAGGCGCCCAATTTCTTTGCCTTGGCGGTCAAGTAGAAGCGTCGTGGGAATACCTACGGCCCCAAGATCTGCGCTAGCCATTCCGGTTTTATCTATATAGGGAGCCAGATGTTCAATGCCTATCTCTTGATAGAATTCATTAACAATCTCGACCCCCTTACGGTCGATCGATAAGGCGACCACCTCAAAATCATCGCTGCCAAGCTCATCTTGCAGGGCATCTAAAGTGGGCATTTCCTCTCGGCAAGGCCCGCACCATGTTGCCCAGATGTTTAGTAGAATCAGCTTTCCTTCAAAGTCAGCCAACGTGAAAGGGGTACCGTCGCTATCCTCGAAGCTGATTTGTGCCACGTCGTTGGGGGTAGCCCAGAGAAGAAACCCCTGTGGCCCTGAGCTTTCTGACGGGGTGGCCATGGCAAGGGATGTGGCAGTCATCAGAAATACAGCTACGAGATATCCTGCCAGGATGGGGAGTTTCATCGCCGCACTATCCTTTAGTAAGTCGCGTAAATGTCGGGGCTCTCAGTCGGTTGCGAGGCGATGGCATAGACTTCCAACGGGCCACGCTTTTCTCCCGACATGCCCGGTGAGCCAAGCGGCATTCCCGGCACACTCAGCCCTATGATAGAGGGCTTTTCATCAAGCACTTGGGTCACGCTCTCAACAGGCACATGCCCTTCGAAGAGATAGTCCCCTACGACCGTGGTATGGCAGCCCTGCAGTTCTTCAGGGACGTTATACTCGGCTTTCATTTTAACAAGATCATGGGTGTCGATCGTCTCCACGTCGAAGCCGTTTTGTTCCAAATACTTGGCATATTCGGCACAACACCCGCAATTGGGATTTTTGTAGAGAGTCGCTGATATATCAGCCGCCAATCCCGATACGGGAAAAGCCAGCAAAGACGTAACGGCAAGCGCTTTCCAATGTTTCATATGTTGTGTGTCCGGTTAGATATCAGAGAGGAAGGTCCAAGCGACGCTATCCGCATGATGAAAAGGTTGCTTGCGTACAAGCAACCCTATCCGAGCCGCTTTAAGCGTCGTCGTTCTCATGCTGCATGTTTTCCATCATGGCGTTACATTTTTCCATCATGGACTTCATATCGCCCATCATGTCGTGCATACCCCCTGCTTGCATCATATTGCTATGCATGGCGTTGCCCTCCATCGGCTTCTGTTGATTCTCTTCTTGGGCAAGAAGCGAGCTAGCTCCGAAGCTGCTGGCAGCAACAATGGCAGTAAACAGGATCGCAGTATTACGTTTACGCATGACACTCTCCTCTGTGTGTGAGTCACTCTGCCAAACGCGCTGGTGGTAGGACTTGATTACGGTTTTTTATCCTGTGGCAGAAGTGCTTTTTTAAGATATCCTTAAAGCAGACTTTAAGGTCAAGGCCTCATTTTAAATTTCGTTATACAACCTAAATGTTTGTCATGAGCGCTCAGCTGAAGACTTGACCTTTGGGCAGCCTAACGGTTGTAAGCTGGCTACGAATAAACGAATGAGGATAAGCCAATGCGAGTCTCAGAGCTGGCTCAGACGGGAGGAGTAACGGCAGAAACGGTACGCCACTATACAAGGGAAGGGTTATTGCAACCGCACCGCGACCCGCGCAACGGTTATCAACTCTACGATGCAGAGTCCTTGGGGCGCCTACGTTTTATCGATTGCCTGCGTTCGCTGGGTGTTAGTCTTCCAGAGATCAAGCAAATATTATCTTGGGCGGATCAAGGCACTGCAGAGTTTATTGAACCAGTACCACTCGCCACTCAAAGGGGACGTCTTTACTTGCGGGCTCAAGAGTTCCAGGTGATAGCGCGCTGGATAGATAATATGAATCAAGACAAGATGACTGAAAGTTTCAGCCTGAAGGAGCTCATCGAATCGCTTGGATCTAGAAAATCAGACGTCGAGATTAATGATAAGCGAGGTCATCATTAATGTTGCGATGGGGTCATGGCACCGTGCGTATCCACCATCCCTATCATGGATTCCAAATACCAGAGTTGCCAGACGGCAAACGCAATAATTAGCAGCGCTGCTAGCGTACGAGTCGCAGGACTACGTATCCATATTGAGACGCGGCGCGCTGCCACACCGGTCGCTAGGACGGCAGGCAGGGTGCCGAGCCCGAAGGCCCCCATCATCGCGGCGGCACGCAATGGCTCGGCTACGGCCAGACTCCAGGCCAGCATCGAATAGATTAGCCCACAAGGCATCCAGCCCCATAGCGAGCCAAGTGCGAACGCTTGGGGCACTTTTACAACAGGCATCAAGCGACGTCCTATTGGTTCGATGCGGCGCCACAGAACGCGCCCTAGTGCCTCGATACGTAGCAAGCCCTTCCACCAGTTGGCGATATAAAGCGCCATCAGTATCAACATGACCGCCGCCAGGATACGCAATACCAGGGCGAAGCTGTCCAATGCATGGTTGAGCACGGAACCGAGCAGGGCCACCAAGGCACCCGCGATCATGTAGCTGCTGATACGGCCTAAATTATAGCCGAGCAACAGAGCTGCTAAACGGCTAGGTTGTCGCATGCTGGGGGGCACAGCAAAGGTCAGGGCACTCATGATGCCGCCACACATGCCGATACAGTGCGCGCCTCCCAGCAAGCCGAAGACGAAGGCCGCCGCCAGCGGCGGCAGGCTCAGGTCGGCGGGATTCATTTAAGGAGCGCCTTTGGTGCTATCCGCCGTACCAAGGGAGGGGCTGGTGGCGAAGGTCGCCGGAGGGGAGCCGTACGGTGAGATAAGTTCGACCTGTTCGGGTGGATAGCAAAGTCCTTGATCGGAACAGCCCTGAAAGGTCACCACGACGGCCAACGGTCCGATCACGGTCTCGCTCGCCTCGATGGGCGCACTCACCAACACCTGATTGTAGAAAACATTAATGTCCCCCAAAGATGCGTGCGACATTGGCTCACCAGGTGGCAAAGCCAGCTCTCCGAAATTGATACTTCGAGAGAGACTCTCAATCGCAAACTGATGCCGATGAAGGTAATAGTCTTCGGCGACGGTGAAACCGACATAAACCCGATCATCGTCTCGCCAAGCGGTGGTTCGGAAGGCTTCTGTAGCCGGTAGAAAGTCACGTTGCGTCGAACGGTTAAAAGGGGAGCTTTTGTCACCAACCCCAAATATCTCTTCACGTGCCGCTACCGGTGTGACTATAAAGAGTGCCACCATTAGAAAAGCGAAGACTTGTTTCATGAGTTTAACGCCGCCTTTGGCTTATCCACTGGCTGACGTCTGGACCAAGCGACCAGAGCAAAACCCGCTATGAGCATCGGTAGTGTCAACAGCTGCCCCATGGTCAACCAGCCAAAAGCGATGAATCCCAACTGAGGGTCTGGGAGGCGCACGAACTCCACGATGAAGCGAAAGGCTCCGTACAGAAGCAGGAACAACCCAGAGATGAGGCCTCGCTGACGCGGTCGGCGCGATAGCCACCACAGCACGGCAAACAACACGACACCTTCAAGGGCAAACTCGTAGAGAGCCGAAGGATGGCGTGGCTCTGGGCCCAGCTCCATCATGGATGGAAACACCATTGCCCAAGGTACATCACTAACTCTTCCCGGTAACTCGTGATTGATGAAGTTACCGAGGCGACCCGCTCCCAGGCCGATCGGGACTAACGGAGCAATGAAGTCAGTCAGTTGAATAAAAGCCAGTTGATGTTTGCGAGCAAACAGCCAGGCAGCCACTAATACACCGGCAAGGCCGCCATGAAAGCTCATGCCTCCTTCCCAGATTTTTAATAACCAAAGGGGGTTTGCTTGCAGTTGTTCGAGCCCGTAAAACAGCGCATAGCCAAGACGGCCGCCAACGATGATGCCGATGGCGCCGTAGAAGATCAGGTCGCCCATATCATCGTGGCTTAGGCCGAGTCGGTGGGCGCGACGCCGACCCAACCACCAAGCAGCGACTAGCCCGATGACATACATTAAGCCATACCAGTGGATCTGAAGAGGGCCTATGGCGATGGCGATCGGATCAATTTGAGGGTATTGCAACATATACCTTCCTTAACTTAGCGTTACAGATGGAGTCATTAATAAAAAAATAATGCGTTTTCATAACCGTTTTATCGTTTCCACTTCTCGACTTCTTGGATGACTCGCTCAACATCTTCAGACGTTATGTAACCTGTATGTTTGTAACGAATAGTGCCTTCGGTATCGACCAGATAGCTTTCTGGGGCGCCATACACACCTAGCTCAAAACCTAGGTTACCCTCTGGATCAAAGATGTTGACTTCAAAAGGGTTCCCGAACTCGTCAAGAAACTCGAGCCCCTTTGCCTGGGTATCCTTGTAGTTGATCCCAACCAAGCGGACGCCTCGCGCGGCTAAATCCAATAACTGCGGCATTTCATGTTTGCAAGTCGGACACCACTCTCCCCACACATTGACTAATGTCACCTTTCCTTTAAAAAGAGATTCATCAACGAGCCTTGAGGGGTCTTCCAGCGTTGTCAGGCTGAATGGCGGAAACGGCTGAGCTAACAAGGGTGAATCTCTGGCGCTAGGATCCATTGATAAGCCCTGATAAAAGAAAAAGCTCAAACCAAAAAAGCCCAATAGGGGTAAAAATAGCAATGTCCGAAATTTCACGTGTACGTCTCACAGGTAGTAGCGGGTAAGTGCCTGCTGAGCATTGTTAATGCTTACGAAAGTTGATTTAGAGCACTCGGTTGCTATCGGTCATGGCTGTCGAGCCCATAAGCGTTTCGCCAGCAGAGGCAGCAATGTAATGCCACTGATGAGAATCAGCGCGATTGTGAGGCCACGGGAGTCGGCCGTAATCAGCACTTCGCCGAACATGACGATTAGATACGCCGTGGGGATCACGCCGGCCAGTGTGGCGATCAAAAAGCGCCAGAAAGACAGGGGGGTGATACCTGCCGCATAGCTGACGGCATCAAACGAAAGGAAGGGCACCAATCGGGATGCAAAAACGATGAGCATCAAGCCTGTCTGAGAGCGCTCCTTTCCCAGCCAGTTGAGGATGGGCCGCGTACGCGGCCAGCGTTGCATCACTTCATAGCCGAGCAAACGAGCAATGCAGAAAGCGAGCAGAGCACCGGCTTCGGCACCGATAACGACATAGATCGTCCCCCAAACTGGGCCGTAAAGCGCACCAGCCACCATCGCAATTGGGCCACTGGGAATCGGGCTCATGACAATGGCCGCCATCATCATAAAGATGATGGCCAACGGCCCCCAGACGCCCAGCCTATCAAGCCACTCACGCAAGGCCTGCTTGTCGGTCAAGACCGACAAGGCGCCGGTCTCCATCAGAATCCAATAAAGGGCCGCCAAGCCCATCAATAGAGTGAGCCCCAAAAAGAGCGTTTGCTTTACGCTAAGCTTGGTTGCCATGTGCATCTCAGTGGTCGTGATTGGGGAGACTCGCATCTCAGCCCTGTACCGTTATGGTGTATCATTCAACGCCCAATATTTCGCGAAACTGGTCGGTCGACACTGCGCCATTGATACGCTGAACTTTCCCGGCTTCATCACGGTAGTAGCTGGTCGGCGTTCCCGTAGCACCGGCCTCACGCATGATCTGGGCGTGATTTCTAAGAAGCGCTTGACTCTCCTCCGACGGCTCCACCGGCCTTATGCCGCCATTGCGAAATTCCAGTTCATGAGTTTCGAGAGCACTGGCCGGATTGTCGGATTCAAGGATTGCAGCAGCTTTGCGAAGACTGTCCTCTGATAGCACGCCGACCAGCACGTGACGAAGCTGTAACACGCCTTGCTCAATGAGCGGGCGCGAATTTTTCCAGAGTGCATTGCAGTAGGGGCAGTTGGGGTCTGTTAGTGTGTACACAATATGCGAAGCATCATCATTCCCCTCCGAGATAAAACGAGTGTTTTCAAACGCACTCCAGGTAGCTTCCAGCATGGGGTCCAGCACCAGAGCCTGAAGCTGGCTTTCCATAACGGCATTGCCCTGCGGGTCGATTAACGTACCAATGACGGCGTAGTCGGAAGAGGAGGAGATATAAGCTGCCATAGGCTCATTATCATAAGACAAGGCATAGCCTTGGAGACCGTCAGGCGCTTCGAAGCTGCCATGGAAGGTGAACCCTTGATCCACCAATGCGGTAATCGATTTGGGCAAGGGAGACTCAGTATTCGTGGCACTGCTGGCCTGACGACTCTCAGTGGCATCAGTACTTGCTTCCTGCGCCAACGCAGGCAACGTTATAAGACCTAACAGACCTGCAGCAGCTAGGCAATAAGTGATAGGTAGGATATATCTCATGGATGCTCTCTTTATTAGTTTCTGATCTACCCAAGGGGACGATTGTATTCGGTTGCCAGCTTCATCACTTCTTATTAAAAAACAGGTATTTGATGAGCGCAGCAACACCAAGCCCCAGCGCAATAATCAACAAGATCGCTATTAGGCCCATCCCTGCCATACCCCACATGCAGCTTTCACTTCCCATCATTTTGAATTCCTCGTTAACACGACATTGTTTGGTTTAGGCGCGATGAACAGCATCGTTTGGACGTGGTGTGGCATTGCCGGTATCCGATGTGAAACGGCGTAGCCGCAACGAGTTAGTCAGCACAAAAACACTGGAAATGCTCATGGCCGCCGCCGCCAGCATGGGGCTGAGCAATACGCCGATGAACGGATAGAGCACGCCCGCCGCTACGGGGATTAGTGCTACGTTGTAGCCATAGGCCCAAACGAAATTGCCGATAATAGTCCGGTGGGTACGCTTGGAGAGCGCTGTGGCATTGACGATGCCTCGCAAATCGCCACTCATCAGCACCACATCGCCAGACTCGATGGCGATATCGGTACCAGTGCCGATCGCAATGCCCACGTCGGCCTGCGCTAACGCGGGAGCATCATTGATTCCATCTCCCACAAAAGCGACACGCTTGCCCTCCGCTTGGAGACGCCGGATCTCTGCCGCTTTCTGGTCGGGCAGCACCTCGGCGAGAACCTGCTGGATGCCAACCTGCCGTGCGATAGCATCGGCAGTAGCACGGTTATCGCCGGTGAGCATGGCCACGCCCACCCCTTGCGCTTTGAGTGCTGCGATAGCCTCGGCAGAGCCTTCTTTAAGGGGATCCGCCACCGCGATGACTGCAGCAAGCTGACCGTCTACCGCGGCATAGAGTGGGCTCTTGGCGTTCTCGGCCAACACCTTGGCGCGTGTTTCTGCCTGGCCGAGGTTGATTTCCAGCCGACGCATGTAACGATCAGCTCCTACTTGCACCAAGTGGCCGTCGACCTCGGCTTCAATGCCGTAGCCAGGCTCGGCACTAAAGCGACTGACCGGGGGTAATTCCAGCCCACGGGCCTTGGCGCCCTGTACAATAGCCTCGGCGATGGGGTGCTCGCTTTGAGCTTCCACCGCCGCGACCAGTCGCAGCACTTCGTTTTCATGGCCGTTGATCGCTTCGAAGTCGGTCAGTTCGGGGCGCCCTTGGGTCAAAGTGCCGGTCTTGTCCAGTACCACCGTATTCATCTTGGCCAGCGTCTCAAGCGCCGCCCCTTTACGAAATAGCACTCCCATCTCGGCCCCTTTCCCGGTACTGACCATGATGGCCGTTGGGGTGGCCAGACCCATCGCACAGGGGCAGGCAATTAGCAGCACGCTAACGGTAGTGACGAAGGCAAAGGACAAAGACGGCGCCGGTCCGAAAGCGAACCAGAGTGCAAAGGTAATCGCGGCAATAACGATGACCACAGGAACAAACACACCAGCAACCTTGTCGGCTAATTGCTGAATGGGGGGCTTCTCCGCTTGGGCCGTTTCCACCATCTTGACGATCTGCGACAAGACGGTGTCGGCACCGACTCGCGTGGCCCGAAAGGTAAGTGCACCGTTCTTGTTGATAGTGCCACCGACGACTTCGGAACCCTTCTGTTTGACGACCGGCACTGGCTCACCGCTGATCATCGACTCATCAATGTAGGAGTGACCCTCCTCAACGATGCCATCGACTGGAACACGCTCCCCTGGGCGAACCAAAATACGATCGCCCGTGACGACGGCGTCGATAGGCAGCTCGACGGTTTCATCCTCGCGGATGACACGGGCAGTTTTCGCCTGTAATTGCAGAAGCTTCTTGATCGCCTCGGAAGTGCGACCTTTGGCAATGTGTTCAAAATAGCGACCGAGCAGAATTAGCGTCACAATGACCGCTGCCGCTTCGAAATAGCTCACGGCTGTTCCGACGGGGAAGAGCGCGGGCGCCAGCAAGGCGGCGACTGAATAGAAGTAGGCAGCGCTCGAGCCGATCATGACGAGGCTGTTCATGCCCGGATTAAAATGCCGGAGTTCGGCGAAGCCGGCACGATAGAAGCGTGCACCTGCATAAAACTGCACCGGTGTCGCCAATAACCACTCGACGCCCATCCAGGCGCGATGCGGCATTAGACTTGTTAACAGCGTGTCAAAAGCGGGAATCATTTTCCCCATGGCGATAATGACCACCGGAATCGTGAATATTGCCGCGAGCACGACTCGGCGGCGAAGCTCAGCTCTCTCCCGGTCCTCGCTGTCCGTCGGTGGCGGCGTATCGGTATCCTGTGGTTCATAGCCTGCCTCGCGGATGGCATGCTGAATACGCGGTAGAGAAACGACTCCCGGCAGGAAACGAACGAAGGCTTTCTGGGTGGCGAGGTTAACACTCACCTCCACTATGCCGGGCAGCTTCGTTAGCGTTCGCTCAATCCGAGAGACACAAGATCCGCAACTCATGCCGGTGACGGGTATGTCGAGGCTTTCTACCACCGGTTGATAGCCCGCCGTTTCAATGGCATTGAGTAGGTTAGCGGTTGCGGTACCTGCTTCGACCTGGATAGCCGCCTTCTGTGTGGCGAGGTTTACTTGAGCGTTGATCACTCCTGGCTGCTGGCTGAGTGCACGCTCCACACGCCCAACACAGGAAGCACAGGACATACCACGAATCTCGATGTCGACGTGTTGCGTCATAATGACGATCTCCCTGTTAATTTATCGACGACCCGATAGGCAAACTTGATTCCCATGTTCGCTGTCGAGAAAATGCCCAATCATTCAGTCTGCTCAGCGATAGCTTCAACAATCGGGCAGCCTTCCTGCATAGGCCCTTCGCCTGCACACTCACTCAATGTTTTCGATAATACGGCTTCAATCCGCGTGAGGTGTTTGATCTGCTCGCGCACTTTATGCAGCTTCTCGCCGGCGATGCGTTTAGCTTGTGCCCGGTCGCCATTAGCATCCTGAAGCATTAACAGCTCCCGAATCTCTTGTAGCGTGAAGCCCCACTGCTTGGCATGAACGATAAACTGCAACCGATCCACGGCTTCTAATGGGTAACGCCGATAGTTGGCATCGGTCCTCCTCGGAGGAGGCATAAGTTTCTCTTTTTCGTAGAATCGAATCGCCTGGCTAGCGACTCCACTTCGTTCGGCAAGCTCGCCGATACTTAGTGTTTGCATGACGTTACCTCACGACATTGCTAGTCTGAACGTCCAATAACCTGACTCAGTTGATATGCCTCCTACACCGGCCGAGGCTCCTATTGATTCGGTTGGCGCACGACCCTAAGGTAGGGCGTCTTAGTGTTCCAACCTTCGGGAAAGTGTTGCTTGGCGTCATCATTTGATAGCGATGGCGAGATGATGACATCGTCACCGTTTTGCCAGTTAACGGGCGTGGCCACTTTGTGTTTGTCGGTTAACTGCAGCGAATCAAGAACACGCAGTATCTCGTCGACATTACGTCCAGTGCTGGGCGGATACGTCAAAGTGAGACGAATTTTCTTGTCAGAATCGATGATGAAGACCGTACGCACCGTCAGTTTAGGATCGGCTTTCGGGTGAATCATTCCATACAGCTTCGCCACCACCTGATCTTCGTCAGCCAGCAAGGGGTAGTTCAGAGCTGCGCCCTGAGTCTGTTCAATATCCCTCGCCCAGTCGTGGTGAGAGCTAAGTGGATCCACCGAAACCCCAACCAGCTTGGCTCCCCGCTGGGTGAATTCGAGCTTTCGCTTGGCAAACGCGCCCAGTTCTGTGGTGCATACTGGCGTAAAATCAGCGGGGTGCGAGAACAGCACCGCCCAGCTGTCGTCAAGCCATTGGTGAAAGTTGACCGTACCTTGCGTAGATTCGATCGTGAAGTTTGGTGCTGTCTCGCCCAGTTGTAGCGTCATGGAAATGTCCTCATGTCATTCATTGAGTGGCCACCATAACTTTGAAGTCAACTTTAAGGTCAAGCGTGATGTGTAATATTTGCAGTTCGGTAGGAGACAAATAATTTGCCAATAAAGGTTGACCTTAAAGCAGCTGTAAGCCTTAAAATTATTATGGCGCTAAAATGGACATGATATGAGGTAGCACCATGGGATTGGTATCAATACCCTTGTTGTCTGTCTCCATAACTTAAGTTGCGATAACACATTGGAATCTCTCTCTTCCATCGGCTTGGTCGGTGCCTTTATCGGCGGATTGGTCTCCTTCTTTTCGCCCTGCACGCTGCCCCTGTTACCGGCCTACCTCTCGGTGGTCACAGGTGGTAGTGCCGGTAAAGCCGACAGGCGGTTAGAGGCATTGACCCTCAGTGCCTTCTTCGTCTTCGGCTTCAGCATCGTGTTCATCCTACTCGGGCTCGGCGCCAGTAGTATCGGGCAACTGATGCGAGGGTATCGCCAAGAATTCAACTGGGTTGCCGGCTCAGCGGTGATCGTGCTGGGCCTCTTCATGACCGGCGTGTTCCGGTTGCCGCTTTTCCAGCGTACCCTTCAGTTCACTCCCAGTGTCCAGGGTGGCTCCCCTTTGTCGGCGACTGTATTCGGGGTATCTTTCGCCATCGGTTGGACACCGTGTATCGGTCCTATACTGGGCGCTATTCTGATGGCCACGTCTAACGCTGCTAGTGCCCAGTCTGGAATGATTTATCTCAGTGCCTACTCGGCTGGCCTAGCGCTGCCTTTTCTTGCCAGCACTTTACTGATTAACCGATTCGCTCTGCACCGGAAAAGCCTAGGAAGGTGGAGCGCCTATGCTCGCCCCGTCGCGGGCACGGTTGTGATTCTGATGGGTATCGCCATCGTCTCAGGTAGCATGACGCGGCTTTCCAGTATCATGGTCGACCTTTTTCCTTCCCTGGCGACACTGGGGTAGCCTAGCCATTCGATAAAGTTCTGCGAAGTGTTGACCTACTCAAACAGTTGAAAACTGTGAACATAGTAAGAGCTTCTGAGCCAAGCTCGAGAAGCTGGCTAGGATCCTCCGCTCTACATTTTGCCCAAGTAATCGCGTCTAGAACTGTCATGCAGCGGCCTGGCAAGGGATAGTCCCCAACCGATTTTGCCTCTGGTCTCACCGAAAGCAGCCCAACGAACTCGTCGATAATCTCGGCTTCACGAATTTTGTGTACATCCCCAGACGGAACTCTGATCATTAAGCAGAAGCCTATCAATAGTCTCCTTTTCTGACGGAGAACCGATACTGCCAACCTTCAGTGGCGGGCGAGAATCTTCGCTGCGATGGGCGAAGTGATCATTTGAATCACGGCAAAAAAAGCGGCTGGAATCGCGATTTCTGATGGCAAACCGGAAGCAGCGACAAACGCTGCGGCAATGCTGAATTCCTTTTTACTGACCGTGAAAAGATAGGTAATCACCTCTTTGCGATCGGAGGTGAGTAACCGTGAGGACATACCTACCAGGTATCCAATCAAATTGAGGCACAGGGCCGCCCCCGCAATCACAAACGCATACCAACCATAGCCAATGATCGTGGAGGCATTCGGCCCGACCACGGCGAGTAGGATCAGCAGATACAGAATTGACCCTATCCCTGCATACGCTGAATCATGCCGTGCAAAGAAAGCCGAAAACTTTGTCCGCAAGGTGACCCCAATCACGGTAGGGACAAGCACGATCAGTGTTAATTCAAGAATAATTGATCCAAGCGGTACGTCTAACTGGAGGCCGGTGAGCCATAAAAACAGGAAGGGCACAATAAACGGGCATAACGCGGTATTGACTGCGTTGAAAACAGCGGCAAGCGCCACATTGCCTTTCGCCATTAGTGCCAAAAGAGGAGAGGACACATCCGTCGGCAGAGTGCCGAGCAAAGTTTGGCCAGCAGCCAGCGGGCCGCTTCCAAAAAATAGACGGCCCGTCAGCCACCCGGCAATCGACATCGGCCCATAGACCAGCCCCAATGCCAACAACTGCCGTGACGGCTTACGGAACACGATGCGCACTGCATGCGCATCGAATGTGAGGCTGATGATCAACATCAGTAATGCCAGTAATGGCCCAATCGCGAACTCAAGTATTATTCCGGTGGCCGGAAAGAGTAAGCCTACCCCCGCGACGAACATCACAAACCAGACAAGGTGCGCCTCGACAAAATAAATGAATCTACTCATGGTGGATTGGACGTTACCGGTTGAAGTGGATTGAGCTCCGTATCTAAAACATGATCACTTCGGCCCAGCACGCCATGACTTGCTTGGGAGCAAGGGACGCTCTTCCCAATCCAGCGATGCAAATAGACAATGCTCAAGGGTTGAAGCTTTAGTTGCTAGAGGTTTTATAGTACCAAGAACAGATAATTCGTGAGAGGGTAACAGATGGGACATCATCATGATCATCCCCACATTGATCCTGCCTCTGGCGACCGGCGCGTCAGCATCTCCATTTGGGCCAATGGGCTCTTAACCATCGCTCAAATCGTCGGTGGCATTATGGCGGGAAGCTTATCGCTGATCGCTGATGCATTACATAACTTTTCAGACATGGCAGCGTTAGTCATTGCCTTTGCTGCTCGTAAAATCGCCAGACGGCCCGCCGATGCGCACATGACCTTTGGCTATGGCCGCATCGAGATAGTGGCAGCACTCATCAACTACACCACCCTCATTATTGTCGGCGTCTACCTGATTTACGAAGGCGCTATGCGGATGATCGATCCCCCTGAGATAGAGGGATGGACGATCGTGATTATTGGTGGCGTCGCGCTTGTCGTCGATGCCCTTACCGCCGTGCTCACGTGGTCAATGCAAAAAGAGAGTGTCAATATCCGCGCCCTTTTTCTGCATAACTTATCGGATGCGTTTGCCTCCATCGCTGTGATTATCGGTGGTTCGCTTATTTTACTGTACGACATGCGCTGGGTAGACCCCGCCATCACGATAGGGATTGCGCTATATATTCTTTACCTTGCCTTCTCTGAAATTGGTGGCCCTATCCGTACGCTAATGCTGGGATCTCCACCGGACATTGACGGGCAGGCAGTCATTGAGACCGTCCGAAATATCGAGGGAGTCCAGGATATTCACCATGTGCATCTATGGCAGATGCAGGAAAACATGGCAGCCCTTGACTGCCACGTGGTTCTGACAGAAACCGGCTGGCAGCAGCTTGAATCCGTCAAAGCAGAGATCAAGGAGCAGCTTAAAATGCGCTTCAGTATTGCTCATTCCAGCCTAGAGTTTGAGCATAGTGATCACGCGCATCAAAATGCCAATCTATATGGGCACGAGTGACAGACCGAGGCCGACTCCCGGCTCAGGTAGGTAGCGAGCGACTTACTCCCATAGCGATTGGCTTATTTTTCCACCCTACTTTTCCACCCCATCGTTGAGACAGAGAGAGAAACATGTTCAAAAAAGCGTCTTTTATATTAGCCGGTACGTTAATGCTAACCGCTGCAATCGTCGCCGTATCAAAACCTGCCCTCTTAGATATGCAAGCTCAGGCAGCAAAGGAGAGCGGTGTCCAGGCTGAGGACTCCTTGGTGCGTTCACACTCCCCCATCTTGGGGCGAGAAGACGCGCCGGTAACGATTGTGGAATTCTTCGATCCGGCTTGCGAAGCCTGCCGTGCTTTCTATCCCCTGACAAAAAGTATTCTGGAAACCTACCCAGAAAAAGTGCGGCTCATCGTGCGCTACACTCCTTTCCACGGCGACGTATCTGATAAGGCCATTCGGGTATTAGAAGTCGCTCGTCGTCAGGGCGTCTTTGAACCGGTACTGGAGAGGCTGCTGGCTCGCCAGGATCAATGGGCCTCACATGGCAGTTTTGATGAATCCGCTATCCTCGATATCGCGAGCCAAGGGGGCCTTGATTTAGCGACTGCTGAAGAGCAACTGACTTCTGCTGAGGTGCAGGCGGTGATTGACCAAGACATGGAGGATGTCAGAGCCAATCAGATTCGCCAAACACCCACCTTTTTTGTCAATGGCGAGCCTTTAGATCCCTTTGGTATGCAAGAGCTGATTGATGCCGTTGAGAGTGAAGTAGCGGAGATCTCTGGGGAAGAGGATGGCCAGTGATGCAGCGCTGGTGGTTACTAGGCTTTATGGGCTTTTACCCCTTGCTAGCCGAAGCCAATTGGCAAACGCATCTGTTATTGCCGCCGTCTGAACTTAGCCCTGTCAGGTTACAGGCGGCTAGCGAGCAAGAAGGCACATTACCGCTCGATAGCGTTGATACCCTAACCTTTGGGCGTGATGTCGTCATTGATACCACCCTCTACGAGGCCTTGGCAGCAGAAGGTGTACCAACGCGTTTCGCCACTAAACTGGAAACACTGCTCAGCGAGTTTATCGCAGCACCATTGGAGTTCTCAGGCAAAGAGCGTATTCAATTAGTGTGGGAGGAAGATCGACGCCAGGACGGCACCCGAGTTGGGCCACCACGCCTCAGTTATGCCGCTCTGCCTGACCAGACAGAGCCCTTAGAGGTTATATGGCCGGTCACTCCAAAGGGGGACGTTGCTCTTTTCAAAAGCGACACCCTGCTAGGCACGTTGCGGTTGCCCGTTCTTAGTGCTCGCTTAACGTCTCGCTTTGGAAATCGGCGACATCCTGTGTATGGAGGGATGCGTCCTCATAATGGGATTGACTTGGCTGCGCCGACAGGAACGCCGGTCATTGCCACCGCACCTGGGCGCGTATCCTTTATGGGTCGCCAAGGAGGATATGGGCAGGTGATCGAGGTGGAGCACGATACAGGGGCAGTTAGTCGCTACACACACCTTAGCCGATTTTCCCCACAGTTAGTGGTTGGGAATTTAGTCAACGCTGGGGAGCCGCTCGGAGAGGTAGGTTCGTCCGGGGTCGCCACGGGGCCCAACCTACATTACGAAGTGAGAGTCAATAACCAGCCTGTTGACCCCCTT
Source organism: Halomonas meridiana (assembly GCF_009846525.1). NCBI lineage: Bacteria > Pseudomonadati > Pseudomonadota > Gammaproteobacteria > Oceanospirillales > Halomonadaceae > Vreelandella > Vreelandella aquamarina. Next base: position 473,013 of record NZ_CP024621.1, read on the forward strand.
GATCAAGGTCAACGCATCATGTTGGGCGAACAGTCGACTCAAAGTGAATATCAAGCGTCACTTTACGAGGCAAGAGATCGCTTAGAACAAGCTATCGGTACGGCTTCTATTTACGATCTGATTTCACTTAACGAGCAATAAAATTTAGATAAGTGGATTAAATGGTGGGTGTCACCGTTGCATGAGAGTGAGGCAAACCGACCTCTCATCGGAATATCTGGTTGATGCTTGAGCCTACTGTGAGTACATATTTCCTTCGCTAATTCCGGCAAGAACGCCACACGCTTCAATTTCTCGATCATCATTGCAACATGCTCGCAGTGAAACGAGATGTTTCTCAAGCGTTTGCAGAGCGGTTATCTGCGATTGCACATGAGAGATGTGCTCATCAAGCATTGCGTTGACGGCAGTACACGGCTGGTGAGGGTCGTCCTGATAGCGTTGTAGCTCGCGAATCTCTGTCAGTGACAGATCAAGGATTCGACAGTGACGGATAAAGGCAAGCCGCTCACCATGCTTCTCGTTATAAATGCGGTAACCATTCTGCTGGCGGTCTGGCAGCGGCAACAGGCCCTGTTTTTCATAGAAGCGGATCGTCTGCGTGTCGATACCCGCTATCTGGGCTAACTGACCAATGCGCATCAGGCTTACTCCTTAACGGATCATCTGTCCTATTGACCTTATAGTGACTATATAGTTTTAAATGATGACAAACTATGTTGGCTAACTGGAGCCGTACCGTGCGTAAAACCGGTGGAGGCCCATGTGGCTGCGACGCAACGTCTGCAACGGATACCGATATGCCGGTCTTCTCCGAAGCGTCAGGGAAGTATGTCAGTGTGTATGCCGTGCCGAAGATGGATTGTCCTTCAGAAGAACGGATGATCCGCTTGGCGCTGAATGGCTTTGATGAGATTCAAACGCTGTCATTTGACTTGTCGAACCGCCGGTTGGAGGTCTTGCATGATGGTGAGGCTGAGCCCATTACCGCGAAACTGGCAACCTTGGGGCTAGGTGCTTCTCTTCAGGAAACTGTCATTGCCGACCCAGAGACAATTAGGGCCGCTGAGAGCTCGGCGGCTTCTGCGACGCAGGAGTCTGGCACCCTGCGCGTGTTGCTCGGCATCAATGCGCTCATGTTCGTGGTGGAAATGACTGCTGGCCTGATCGCCCAGTCTACCGGCTTGATCGCTGATTCCTTGGACATGTTTGCCGATGCAGCTGTCTATGGCCTGGCCCTCTATGCCGTAGGGCACAGTGCGAAGATGCAGATACGTGCCGCGCATCTGGCTGGGGTACTGCAACTGATTTTGGCTATCGGCGTGCTCGTCGAAGTGTTGCGACGTTTTGTATTCGGTAGTGAGCCTGAATCACTGATGATGATGGCCATCGCCTTCGTCGCGTTGATCGCCAATACCGGTTGTCTGCTGTTGATATACAAGCACCGCGAGGGCGGCGCGCATATGAAGGCAAGCTGGATATTCTCGGCCAATGATGTGTTGATCAATATGGGCGTCATCACCGCCGGTGCCTTGGTCGCCTGGACGGGGTCTAGCTACCCTGACCTGATTATCGGTACCATCGTGGGCCTAATCGTCCTCAACGGCGCCCGGCGCATCCTAGCACTCAAGGCATAAGGCTGCACGGTATGCAGCTATCGATGCCTGGGACACTTAATCGAAGTGGCTGTATAAGTGCGCTAGGCCTGAACGACTACGAGTAGCGTGAGGTCCGGAACTAGTAAGGCAGCGTATCTAGGAATCTACCAAGGAAGGAAGATGATGGATAGTATTTGGCTGGTACTCGGCTTGGCGCTGTTGCCCGCGTTGGGAAACTTCAGTGGCGGGCTTGCTGCGGAGGCCTCCCGAACGACAGGGCGCCGTCTCAATTACGCCCTTCACGGTGCTGCCGGCCTCGTCATTGCGGTGGTGGCGGTGGAAATCATGCCACGTGTGCTGGAGAGCCTTTCAGCCTGGCTAATCGCCCTCGCTTTCGCGCTGGGTGGCATTGTTTACGTAGGCCTTGAGAAGCTCGTTGAGAGTCTCCAGAAGCGGCAAGGTCAGCAGAAAGAAGGCAGTCAGACGAGTGTCTGGATGATCTATATCGCCGTGTCCATCGACCTGTTCAGCGATGGCCTCCTGATCGGGGCGGGGTCGGCGGTCTCACCGTCGGTCGCGATAATACTGGCGGCGGGGCAGGTGCTCGCGGATGGCCCTGAGGGGTTCGCGATGATCGCCAACATGAAAGACAAAGGAATTCCCCGCAGCAAGCGCTTGCTGATCTCTGCCTCCTTGGCGGTTCCCGTACTCTCGGCAGCCATCTTCGCTTATTTCGTGCTCAGGGACCTACCGGAAGCGTTCAAGCTAGCGGCATTGACGTTCACGGCAGGCCTTCTCACGGTCGCTGCCATCGAGGACATGATATCCGAGGCTCATGAGAGCGGAGAAGATACCCACGTCTCGCCGCTGGCCTTCATAGGCGGCTTTGTCCTGTTCGTTCTGGTATCGGCAGGCTTGGAAGGGGTTGTGTCACAAGGCTAATGTACAGCTCTCCAATAAAGCCCCTGTCGTGCTGACCCACGAAGCAGCCCCTGTTTACGGTGCACCTAATCGTGGACAGAAATATTCACTTTCCCCCCAGGTCAGTCCCGCCGAATGGGTTGATGTGCAAGAATGCCAAGCGTGGGCTATTCACGTTGGCGGTCATGGACGATTGCCACCCTTACGGGGCTTGTTGAGCCATTGGGTGGCTTATTAGGCGCTGGGGTCGTCAGCATGTCACAAGCGTTGCTTCCCTGAGGATTGGCCTTTGCGGCGGGAGCGATGCTGTATGTGATCAGTCATGAGATTATTCCCGGAACTCATCGGAGCGGGCACAAAAAAAGGCCACGCTGGGCCTTTCCATCGGATTGGTACTCATGCTGTTTTTGGATGTTTCTCTGGGCTAACCATTGGGCGTGGGGCGTAGCGTTAGTTCTAACCCAAGTCGTGAGCCCCTCCGTGCGATTTTTCAGTGATACAGAGCTGATGATCACTGATGACCTCAATGATTCGGCAGCTTCCCACTTTGCCACCGGCACACTGCGTGACCATCCGTTGAAGCTCCTCACGCAGTGCGGACAGTCGCTGAAGGCGGGACTCCACTTTCTTTAGGTGATGTGTGGCGATGGCATCAACTTCTTGGCAAGGCATATCAGGTTGATCTGACATGGCCAAAAGCTCTCGCACTGACTCTACCGAAAAGCCAAAGTCGCGGGCATGACGAATAAAGGTCAAGCGCCGCACAGCGTCGTCTCCATAGCGGCGCTGCCCCCCACCGGTTCGTGTCGCATCGCGCAACAGCCCAATACGCTCGTAATAGCGAACCGTTTCTGGTTTGCAGTCGGCTCGTCGTGCTAACTCACCAATGCTGATACTTTGCCCCATCATCGACATGGTAAAACTCCTTACGCAGGGCTTGAAGCTATAGTTGCTACAAGGTTTACACTGCGAAACCATAGCCCATTGGGAGAAGATGCACCATGAAAACATCAACGCAGGCGACAGCGCCTACCTTTTTGACGCTGCGTGTTGAAGGCATGGACTGCGGCGGTTGTGAGCGCAAGGTCGTGTCGGCGCTAGAGCGGCTGGACGGCATTGAGGAAGTCACGGCAAGCTCGATCACGGGATCGGTGAAGATTCATCACCACGATCACGGGGCCCCCTCGCGGAAGACCATTGAGGGCATCCTGAACGAACTAGGCTATCAAGTGGCTTCCCATGATGGCCAAACACACGCATCTGGCTCTGCATCCCCTTGGTGGCAAACCGCTAAAGGGCGCTTGGTCATTATCACAGGAAATCTGCTGATAGTGGCCTTCGCGCTTCGTTTAGCATGGCCTGCGCTGGGCAATGTGCCTTTCATTCTGGCCACGCTGGTCGGCTTAATGCCCATTGCGCAGAGTGCCTGGGGCGCCCTCAAGATGCGCAACCCCTTTACCATCGAGATGCTGATGTGCATCGCTGCGCTTGGCGCATTGGCCATCAATGCTGCCGCTGAAGCTGCGATGGTCGTGTTCTTGTTCGCCGTAGGTGAGCTACTCGAAGGGGTAGCTGCTTCACGGGCGCGCCGCAGTATCTCAGCCTTGGCAAATTTAACACCCTCAACGGCGAGGCTGATGGACAATGGCCATCTGCGTGACGTCTCGGCGGAGTCACTTAAACCCGGCCAGCGTGTGCTGGTGCGGCCCGGTGATCGCGTTCCCTGCGATGGACGCATCCTGGTGGGCACCTCCGACATTGACGAGTCGCCGGTAAACGGCGAGTCCATACCCCGTTCGCGAGCGCCTGGTGATGACATTTTTGCTGGCACAGTGAATCTTGATGCCGCCCTGGAGGTGGAGGTAACACGAGGCGCTGATGACAATACGATCGCACGCGTTATTCGCCTGGTTGAAGAAGCACAGGCCGCCAAGGCACCGATAGCACGCTTTATTGATCGTTTTGCGTATTACTATATGCCCGCCGTCGTCTTACTCGCCCTCCTGATGGCGATAGTGCCACCGCTGGTATCGACCATGGCATGGTCGGAGTCGATTTACCGTGCGTTAGCATTGCTGTTAATCGCATGCCCCTGCGCATTAGTCATTTCCACCCCAGCCGCCATCGCCGCAGGCCTCTCGGCGGGCGCTCGGCGCGGCCTACTGATCAAAGGGGGAGCCGTTCTTGAACAGTTAGGTAAGCTTCGCTTGGTGGCATTAGATAAAACGGGCACCCTCACTGCGGGTACCCCAAGAGTCACAGATGTGGAGTCTTGGATCGCTGAGGAAGACGATAACAGCGTATTGCGGCTCGCCGCTGCGATAGAGCGAGATTCCAGTCACCCTATCGCCACGGCTATCGTTGAGCATGCCCGACAATCGGGCCTAAACCTCCCCACCGCCACCGGCAGCCGCGCTCTGGCGGGGCGCGGTGTCTCAGGCCAGGTGGAGGGTCGCGAGCTGAGCTTAATGACGCCTCGTCACCTTCACGAGAAAGTCATCCTGGAGGAAAGTCTCAGTGCTCGGATTATCGCGTTAGAAGAAGCCGGTAAGAGCCTCGCTCTCCTCGTCGAAGGCGAGCGTTTGTTGGGCTTGATCGCTGTTCGCGATGAGCCACGCGAAGATGCCCTTGAAGGCCTAGCGGCGCTATCCCGTTTAGGCGTACAGGCGGTCATGCTCAGCGGTGATAATGCCCGCACCGTCGCTGCCACTGGGGGTCGCTTAGGCATTGAAGCGTACGGCGAACTAATGCCTGAAGACAAGGCAGCGTATGTTCGAGACTGGCAAGCGACAGGTCGTGGCCCCATCGGTAAAGTAGGCGATGGCATCAACGATGCACCGGCACTCGCGGCAGCCGATGTGGGTATCGCGATGGGTGGCGGCACGGATGTGGCGTTGGAAACCGCCGATGCAGCCTTGCTCAAGAACCGCGTTACCGGCATCGCTGAGCTGATAGACCTCTCTCGTGCCACGCTACGCAATGTGAAAACCAACGTTGTTCTCGCCCTTGGCTTAAAAGCCATTTTCCTGGTCACCACAGCGCTGGGTATTACCGGTATGTGGATTGCGGTGATGGCCGATACCGGTGCTACCGTCCTGGTGACGTTGAACGCCATGCGACTGCTGGGTTATCGCTTTTCGCCCAGTACCGCATTGACAGGCCTGTCACAAGGAAAAACAACGTCATGAGAACAGCGCAACACGACAGCCCTTCACGACGTTGGCCATGGTTCACATTTGCTTGCGTGTTGGCTCTAGCCGATCAACTGGTCAAAGAAATCGTGCATGCCCAGATGTCGTTTGGCCAAGTCATTCCGCTAACACCGTTTTTTAACTGGGTTTACACCGGTAATACAGGGGCCGCTTTCAGCTTTCTCGCGGAGGCAGGTGGTTGGCAGCGCTACCTCTTTCTTGGTTTAGCGTTGGTGGTGGTCGTCGTATTGCTCGTGCAGCTATGCAAACCCAAGCCGCGCTTGGAAGCCTGTGCGTACAGTCTGATTCTTGGCGGCGCACTCGGTAATACCGTTGATCGCTTAGCGCGTGGGTACGTCGTCGACTACCTGGATGTTTACTGGGGCGAATGGCATTGGCCCGCCTTTAACATGGCCGATATCGCGCTGTTTGCAGGTGTATTGATGTTCGCAGTGGCGTTATGGCGTGAAAGTCCTGCTTTTAAGCGCGCTGAGTAACGGTATGGATTCGGTCGATCAAGAAAAAAAATATACGCTTTTTGCTGGGCGACCCTCACCAATAGTCGATTGCGTTGTAGCGCTAGCCGCTGGGGTATTGACCACCTTGAGTGCCGCCCCCTTTTCTCTATGGTGGCTTGGTCTAGTGGCCGTGGCACTGGTCTATTGGAAGATACAGTCGCTAACGCCCGCCATGGCCACCCTGCGTGGGTGGTGCTATGGGGTAGGCCTGTTCGGTTCTGGCACATCATGGGTCTTCGTTGCTATTCACGATTTCGGTGGCACCGGGGCCTTGGTGGCGATGCTCCTCACCACTCTTTTTGTCAGCGCTCTGGCGCTCTTCTTTGCAATCCCCTTTGGGCTCTATCGACGCATCGCGGGGCCACGGTTCGCCTTTCTTAGCTTTGCCGGTATGTGGGTGATGAGCGAATGGCTACGCACCTGGTTGCTCACCGGCTTTCCCTGGTTATTGTTAGGCACCTCTCAGATAGATTCTCCATTAGCCCCATGGGCGCCCGTTGGTGGTGTGTACTTGCTGTCACTCATGACCGCGCTGACAGGTACGTTAGGGGTAGAGGTACTGCGTCGCCGCTGGGTTTTCCTCGTCCCAATCGCCGCCTTGTGGATCGTTCCATTCCTATTGCCCGCCCAATGGACAACCCCTGCTGGCAAGCCCATCCGGGTGGCATTGCTGCAAGGGAATCTTGATCAGCGCATTAAGTGGACTGCCCAAGGGCAGCGCGAGGCGGTCAATATCTACACAACAATGACACAAGAGCAAGCAAGGGACATTGATCTCATCGTTTGGCCCGAGGCAGCCCTTCCCATGCTTGAGCAGGAAGCACAGCGAATACTGGAGCAAGTAGCGTCCGACCTGGGGCCTAACACCGCCTTGTTGACCGGCATTTTGCAACGCGACAGTGAAGGGCGCTCTTATAACAGCGTCATAGGGCTAAATGATGTGCAGGGCGAATACCAGAAAGCGCACTTAGTACCCTTTGGCGAGTATTTGCCATTCCAAAGCCTCCTCGCTGACACCCTTGCTTTTTTCGACTTGCCAGCACCCCGCCTGACCCCAGGGTCAGACGGACAGGCTCCGTTACACGTGGCTGGAACCACCATTGGCACTGCCATCTGTTACGAGATCATTTTCGCCGACCATGTCGCCCAACAGGCGCGTAATGCCGAGCTGCTATTCACGGTTTCCAACGATACGTGGTTTGGGCGTTCCATTGGCCCACACCAACATCTTCAAATGGCGCGTCTACGTGCCTTAGAAAATGGTCGTCACCTACTTCGAGCTACCAGTAATGGCGTGACGGCCATCATCGATTCACAAGGTCACGTCACAGCCCGTGCCCCACAGTTTGAACAGGCCAGTTTAACTGGCGAGGTGACCCCGATGCAGGGCCTAACTCCTTTCACACGCACCGGTAGTGGCCCCGCTTGGATACTCGCTGCCTTGCTGACGCTGCTCGGATTACAACTCAACTTATCTCGATCAAAAAACGACGCATTAGATGAAAAAGGAACCTAGCGATGCTCTCTGTAAATAACGCAGCAATACTTAAGAGACTCCTCCCATGGCCAATGCAGATGGGCTTCATAATGAGTGTGATGGTTTCGTCTCTGGCATGGCTCCCTGTCGCCATGGCGGCACAACCTTCCACTACCCAGGAGACGGAATGGCCCAAGGGGCATTACCCGCTACCTGAAGAAGGCAATATTATCGGAGAGGCTGACACCTTCATCGTGAAGGATTACGACGATACCTTGATAGATATTGCCAAGCGTCACAACCTTGGCTATTTGGAGATGACCCGTGCAAATCCAGAGGTCAGCATCTGGGTCCCAGGGGTGGGCACGGAAGTAACTATTCCAGGACGTTTCATCCTGCCGAATGTCGAACGTACTGGGGTCGTCATCAATATCGCCGAGCTGCGGCTTTACTACTACCCAGATGTCAAAAACGGTGAGACACCGCGCGTTGAGACCTATCCTATCGGCATCGGTCGCGAAGGGTTTGATACCCCTCTCGGTGTGACCGAGACCACCATGAACATTAAAAACCCCGCATGGTACCCGCCTGAGTCGGTAAAACGTGAAGCTGAAGCACGCGGCGAAACCGCGCCAAGTGTTGTCCCGCCCGGCCCCGATAACCCGCTGGGAGACCACGCCATTATCTTAGGCTTCGATGGCTATTTGATTCACGGTACCAACCAGCCCGATGGCATTGGCATGCGTGCAAGCCGTGGCTGTATACGCATGTTGCCTGACGATATTGAATCAATTTTTGACCGCATACCGGCGGGCACCCAGGTCAATATCATCAACCAACCTATTAAAATCGGTTGGGACAACGGACAGCCGCTGGTACAGGCATTTCCACCGCTTGGAGAAGAAGAGCATAGTATGGCGGCACTCTCAGAGACCGTGACACGCCTCAACCAATACAATGTCGATAACGTAAACGTCGATTACGAGCAGCTCAGCGACGTCCTGTCATTCTCCAGCGGGCTTATAACCCTCCTACATCCTAACCCGGAACAGGAGCCACAGCGTCACAGCCCCGAAGAGAAGGCTATCGAGGGCATTTATGAAGAACTGGTTTTGACGTCATCTCAACGATCATGACATTCACACAAAAAGCCCATTGAGCGCTGACATGCAGGTTGGGGAAGGCAGCCCCCTGCTAATAAGATGGGGAGACTCATTTCAACTTGTGCTTTTCGTAAGGTGCATTTTCCAGATTAGGCGTTCCGTCTCACTCAGCTATGATGCCGTCCTTCTAAACCTTAAATTGACACGATGATTGAGCATATTTCATTCAAAAATTAGCTGGTCACTGTCCAGAGAGGCCCATACGTTCAAGCACACTAAGCCTAAGAAGGAAAATGTTCCCTGCGAAGCTTCTGTGATGAATGCAGTAAAGTAGGCATTACTCGTGGTGATTTAACCTAATAGGCATCTATTAATTTGTCAGCCTTAATGTGTCACGAAGGCCATCGTATATAGTGGTTATCAATGACAAATATGTGCCGATGCACATTTTTGAGATGATGGTGGGAATGGCTATGAGGTTCCGGCCCCTCCCACCCTTCATGCTCGTGTTGATGGTGTTCATCGTGATAGTGAAGATGGCTATGACGTATAGGCGAGTGCTCGTGCGCAATCTCTATTGTATCTCGACGATGCCAAGCAAGCATCGCAAGCCCTGTCGCCGTTAAAGCTACTGTCCCGTGCAAAGCGAACGTTCCCGTCAGCCCCAGTTTTACCCCCAGCCAGCCTGCCAACAGATAGGTGATCAACCAGCAACAGTGGGACAATGAGAATTGGGCAGCAAATAGCACTGGGCGATCCTCAGGCTGGCAAGAACGCTTGAGCAAGCGCCCTGCAGGGGGCATGACCATCGAAGCGCCTGCACCCAGTAGCAACCATAGCCCGACAAGTCCCGCAAACGATGTGCCTCAAGTAGAGACCGAACGCCATGATAATGCCACCAAGCATCATGACTGGTCGTTCAGGCAATCGATCCAGTACCTTGGGTAGCAGTAAGGCCACCAGCATGGAGCCCCCGCCTGCAGCCGCAAATGCCAAAGCTACTTCTTTCTCGCCAAGCCCCAACATAGAGCGAACAAGCACTACCGTATTGACGATCTGCATCGCTCCGGCGGCTGAGACCGCAAAGTTCAACGCCAACAGACCCCGCAGACGAGGTGTTTTAAGATAAATCCGTATGCCGTGAGAAACGCGACGCTAAACGCCGGAAATTTCTTCTAGTGATAGTGACTCAGGCAACATCACCGATATAACCAGGGAGGCAGAGATCATGAACGCCAGGGCGTTGAGTACAAACAGGACATCAAAACTCATCACCATCAGCGATGCTGCTGCCACCATCGGGCTAAGAAGGTTCTCTAAGTCGTAGGCAAGGCGTGACAGGGATAATGCTCGCGTGTATTGCTCCTCGTTTTCTAGGATGTCCGGTATTGTCGCCTGGAAAACGGGTGTGAAGCCTGCTGAGCAAGCATTGAGTAGAAAGATCAGCACATAGATTTGCCACACTTCTGTAACGAAAGGCAGTGCGCAAACCACGGATGCTCGCAGCAAGTCGAGGCTAACCAACAACGTGTGTCGAGGTAGGCGTGAGGCGTAAGCACCACCAGTGGAGCAATGCCCACGTAGGCGACCATCTTAATCGCCAGCGCTGTGCCTAGTACGACACCCGCCTGCCCCTCAGTAAAATCATGAACCAGTAACGCTAGGGCAACGGTGGTCAGACCGGTGCCAATCATTGCAATGACCTGAGCGAAAAAGAGATGGCGATAGACGCGATGGGCGAGTACATCGAGCATAGAGCGTTCCTCAAGCAAGTGAGGGGGGGCTTGGATGTATTTACAGGTAGCGGGCAATGGCCTTGAACTCTTCAGCCCGCGCCCGCTGCGTTTGATCCTGAGAGCCCAAGGCATTCTCTAGACAGTGATCGATATGATCTAAAACCAAGGCACGTTTGGCCTGTTGAATAGCTTTCTCAACCGCATGAAGCTGCTGGGCAATTTCCAGACAGTGGCGACCACCCTCTATCATCTGCGTCACGCTCGAAAGGTGCCCCCGAGCCCGGTTTAAGCGCTTGATGATATCGGGATGTGACTGGTGTGTATGTATTGTCATTTCTTTCCCTTATTTTATTCCTATCCCCCTGGAGGGGATGTTAATCTATTGCCGCTACGCGGCGCTACAGCGTAAGCAAACTGTTATTTACATTTTTACCGTCAATTTTTGTCCTGGGCGCTTTAAATGCCCAATCGGCTGCGCCACCGTCTTCGCTATCTGACCCTGCTATTGCTGTTTTTGCCTAGCCTACTTCTTACCAGTGTGGGCGAAGCGAGTGCACATGGCGCAATGAGCATGGTTGGCGTTGAGTCATCTCACCATGAGAGTGTGCAGAATGGCCATGGGCATACCCATGGCCACATGCATGAAGACGGTCGCCAACTCCCTCATGAGAGCGGCAGTCACTTCCACGAACAAGCGGACCGGTTGGGGGCGAGCATTGCCATCGCACTCAACGTCCGTCATGCCCTGCGGCTAGGCGAACGACGCGCTTTTCCCCTGCGTCGAGTCTACCGCTTGGAGCGGCCTCCACGGCCAGTCGTCGCTTGATGACTGGGGCCATCCATCGGATGGCCAAGACTAACGACAGACCCGTGGAGGTTGCATGTTTCCATCCCAAGTAAGGGGTGTGCTCGGCTTGCCTATGATGAACCGACGCCACGCCTTAGCCTTTCTAACCCTGCTGTTAATGCTACTGGGCGCCAGTGGCGAGGCGCTTGCTCACGCGGTGGCTGAAGGTGACAAGGGCTATATCCAGGAGATCTATGGCGTTCATCTGCTCTCGTTTATGTATCTCGGTGCCAAGCACATGGTGACGGGGTATGACCACATCCTGTTTTTGTTAGGGATCATCTTTTTCCTCTACCGAATGCAGCATATCGCCATTTACGTCAGCCTCTTTGCCATCGGTCACTCGGCAACCATGCTGTTAGGGGTGTACTTCAATATCGGCATCAATAGCTATCTGATCGACGCCATCATCGGACTCTCCGTTGTTTATAAGGCGCTCGATAACATCGGTGCGTATCAGCGTTGGTTCGGCTTTCAGCCCAACACTAAGGTAGCCACGTTGGTTTTTGGTCTGTTTCATGGCTTTGGCCTGTCGAGCAAGATCATTGAATACGATATCTCGCCCGATGGTCTCGTCCCTAACCTCCTGGCATTCAACGTAGGCGTAGAGATCGGCCAGCTACTGGCATTGAGCGCCATTCTCATTGTGATGGGCTTCTGGCGACGTACTACTGGCTTCTTACGCCACGCGTATACCGCCAACGTCGCCATGATGTGTGCTGGTTTTATGCTGGTGGGTTATCAACTGACCGGCTATTTCATTGCTTAATTAAGGGGAGTCCCCGATGTATAACACTGATCTTCCAACCCGTGCCGAACTGCCGTCAACGGGTAAGTTACTTCGCTCTACGTTGATGGCCGCCGTTATTGCCGTCGCTTTGCTGATCACCGTCGTGCTGCCCTGCTGAGTATGTCATTGACCCCACCGGCGCTGGGCGCATGTTGGGGCTGACTGAGATGGGAGAAATCAAAACCCAGCTGGCTGAGGAAGCCGAGCTTGACCAGGCCAACGATCAAGCCAGTGCCCAGCAGGCGTCTCAACCCACTGCATCTCAAGAGATCGTCAGTGATAGTCAGCCTGCAACGGTAAATGGTGCTGATGCTCAGACTGCGACGCCCAAGACAGAGATCGCTCCCCAAACAGCCAATTCTCCCTCAGCAAGTGATCCAGTCGCACCTTCACCGGCCGATTCTGAAAGGGTGATGACCGACGCCAGCGTGGCGCTGGCGGAAGCATTGGCTTCCGAGGAAGCCGCTTCCCAGATGGCGCAAGCGGAAGAAGCGTCTCCATGGAGTGATGAGGTGAGCTTTACCCTGACGCCAGGGGAAGGCACGGAGTACAAACTCACCATGCAAGAAGGGGCAGTTGCTACCTTTGCCTGGGTCTCCGAAGGTGGCCCCGTCAACTTTGACACGCACGGTGATGGCAATGGGAGCTCCATTAGCTATGAGAAAGGCCGTGGCGTGCCCGAGGATGAAGGTGAGCTTGAAGCTGCTTTCACCGGCAATCATGGCTGGTTCTTCCGCAACCGTAATGACAACGACGTGACCATTGTCTTGCGTGTGGGAGGAGATTACGGCGAGTTAGTGAAGGCCCTGTAACGGATTAGCCCCTAGTGTTCTCTTGAGTGCTAGAGGCGTACTTTGTACTAGCGTAAAGTGTTCGTTAGTGGCCTTAATTGATTAACTTGCAGCTTGCGACGTCACCCCCTGCTTGAGTAGTGCTACACTTTAGAGTCCCTCAATAACAGAGCTAAAAATAGGCTTGAACCGCCCCGGTTATTCCGGAGACCGGTTTGTTTGAGTCAAGCAGCTTCACCCGACTCTTCCAGTTGACGATAATACGTCCTTTCTCGTTCTGCTGGTGGAACGTTTCCGATGGGTTCCAGCAGTCGGCGGTTGTTGAACCAGTCAACCCACTCCAGCGTGGCATACTCAACGGCATCCAGTCCCCTCCATGGGCCACGATGATGGATCACCTCCGTTTTGAACAAGCCGATGATGGTTTCAGCCAGCGCATTGTCGTAGGAGTCGCCGGTGGTGCCGACTGAGGCATTGATACCCTCGTCAGCCATACGCTCGGTGTAGCGGATCGAGAGATATTGGCTTCCCCTATCACTATGATGGATCAACCCTTGTCTGTGTTTTCGTGCCCACAGAGCTTGCTCCAGAGCGTCCAGCACCAGTGCCGTTCTCATCGACGTCGCTACACGCCAACCCACGATACAGCGTGCATAAACATCGATAACGAACGCAACGTAAACGAAGCCAGACCAGGTAGCGACATAGGTAAAATCGGCTACCCAAAGCTGATTAGGACGCATAGCCGTAAAGTCACGTTTCACTAAATCAGGTGCCCGTTTCTGGCCGGGATCACTGAGGGTCGTGAAGGGGCGTTGGCCTCGCACCACGCCGCGAATTCCTAGGCGGCGCATGAGCCGTTCTACAGTGCAACGAGCAACATTAACGCCTTCACGGCGGAGTTGCCGCCAGACCTTACGGGCACCGTAGACGCAGAAGTTTTCTTCCCACACGCGCTGAATCTCAGCGGTAAGAAACGCATCCTGTCGATACCGGTCTGCCCGCCGTTCAGGATCAGCTTCAAGTGCCTTGTGGTGGTAATACGTCGATGGGGCGATTGGCAGTTGACTACAAATCGACTCGACCCCGAACTGAGCACGATGCTCGTCGATAAATGACACCATCAATTGGGTTTGCGGTCGAGCTCCGCCTGGGCGAAAAAAGCAGCCGCCTTACGGAGAATTTCATTAGCGCGCTTCAATTCGACGTTTTCACGCTCTAGCTGCTTGAGTCGTTCATTTTCAGGCAGGTTAACCGAGCTGTTTTCCTGCGTGAGTTCTGTGCGTTTGCACCAGGCTCTCAAAGTCTCTGGTGTACAGCCGAACTTGCTGGCAATGGAGCAGATCGCCGCCCACTTGGACGGGTATTCGCCTTGCTGTTCAAGGACTAATCGAACAGCTCGCTCCCGGACTTCTGGGGAATATCGTTTTGGTGAGTTCATAACTCCATCCTCTCAAGATATGGAGTCTCCGGTAAAGCCGGGGCGGTTCAATCATCTAGCAAAATCTTTGCTTCTACCTTTGCCAGTAATTGCTCCACTTTTTTTCTGTTAGTAGGCGTGTCTTTCAGTGCAGTTTGCTCACGTAACCTCAGGCCTTGGTAGAAAAAATCCAGATAGAGCTTACCCGTCTCTTTTCGTTGGCGAACCTTACCCATGGCTATAGCCTCCATTTGCCATCGGAATCGAAATGTTGCCATGAGCGGCTTTCAGCATTTCTTTTTCAACGGCTTCCCACAAGAACAAAATTTTCCGTCGGCCAAATGGCTTGATGTAGTGGGTGCCCTCGATAAGGACGCTGTCTTTTAGCTGCTGTCGGATAGTGCGGCAGTCGTACTTGATGCGCTGGGCAAGCTCTTCGGTCGTGAGATAGGTATAAGATGAATCCATCGAAAACCTCCAGAAGGAGTGGTATTCTGCGTGACTAAAAGGCATTCCAAGTATCAGAATGTCATCCTGAATGACATTTTAGACAGCAAAATACCATTTGCAAGCATTTTTTGCCATTCAGGATGACAAAAAGCATTTACAGGAGATTTTGATGGTTCGTTGTCATCTCGCGCGCTTGATGGGTGAGCACAAAATGAAGATCGTGGATGTTGCGCGTGAAACAGGTCTTAACCGCAATACTGTTACGCTTCTTTATAAAGAAACCGCTCAGCGAATCGAGCTGGATGCACTGGATAAGCTATGCAAGCTTTTCAGTTGTGAGGTGGGTGATTTGCTAGAAATTCAAAAAAACCATGAGAAAAATGAGAGTTGATTAATACTGCCAGTAGTTGACTGAAGGTCGCAAGAATAAATTACGCACGTAAGCAACGGAGCGAATGTGTCACATATACGTCACAGATGTGTCACAGGAAGTTTGCAGACGAACAGAAATAAAAAAGGCAGATCAGTAAGTAACTGATCTGCCTTTCAAAATATTGGTAGCGGGGACCGGATTTGAACCGATGACCTTCGGGTTATGAGCCCGACGAGCTACCAGACTGCTCCACCCCGCATCAACGTGTGGCGTATTCTACGTATTTTTGACGCTAAGTCAACCCCTGCCATGAAACGTTTCCTTGCTGGCGGTCAGCTTCATCGTGCTGCAACATTGAAAGAGTAAAGCTATGCTTCCAATAGGCATAATAAAAAGCTTACTGTCGGTGTGTCGCCCAATAGAACAAGCGGCGTGCTGTGAGTGAAAGAAGCGCGAAAGCGCTTATTCAGAATGGCTTGCGACGCCATAACAGTGCTTAAGGTCCAAGCCATTTGTCATATCAGGGAGGTAGTCAATGGCCAATCAAGCCCCCGTCGCCTGGGTAACTGGTGGAACTGGTGGAATCGGGACGGCAATTTGCCGTTCGTTGGCGGATGCGGGTTATCTGGTCGTGGCGGGGTATCACAATCCCGACAAGGCCAAGACCTGGCTGGCAACACAACAAGCCGACGGCTATAACAACATCGCGCTGTCGGGTGTTGATTTATCCGACCACAATGCCTGCGTCGAAGGTGCCCGTGAGATCCATGAAACGCATGGTCCGATCAGCGTGCTGGTCAACTGTGCCGGTATCACTCGCGATGGCACCATGAAAAAAATGTCCTACGAGCAGTGGTATCAAGTCATCGATACCAACTTGAACAGCGTCTTCAACACCTGCCGCAGCGTCATCGAAATGATGCTGGAGAACGGTTACGGTCGCATCATCAACATCTCTTCCATCAACGGGCGCAAAGGCCAGTTCGGTCAGGTGAACTACGCCGCAGCCAAAGCGGGCATGCATGGCTTGACCATGTCGTTGGCGCAAGAAACGGCCACGAAGGGCATTACCGTAAACACCGTTTCGCCTGGCTACATCGCCACCGATATGATCATGAAAATTCCGGAGCAGGTGCGCGAAGCGATTCGTGAAACGATCCCGGTCAAGCGCTACGGCACTCCCGAAGAGATCGGCCGCTTGGTGACGTTCCTGGCCGATAAAGAGTCAGGTTTCATTACAGGGGCTAACATCGATATCAACGGTGGCCAATTCATGGGCTAGGCCCAAGCCATCTGACACGGGCTCTTTCCACAAGAAAGAGAACGCAAAACGGGAGGCGATCTGCCTCCCGTTTGCTATGTGACGCTCACCTATTGAGGGCTACGATTAGGGCTGCGGTGGGCGCGCTAGGCGGCCCAGTAGGTTGTCCAATTCGTTGACCTCTTGCTGCCAAAGACAGTTTGGCATGGGGCCGAGGGCCAACAGGTCGACCAGCACTTCCTCCAGTTCGTCCGCTTTGCTGCGTTCGGCGTTCAGGCCGTTATTCAAGCGCTCTACCTGAATGGCAAGCCGCAGCGGCTCGTCTCGCTGCTTAACGCTGCCTAGGGCAAGCAGCGATAGATGCACCCGCAGTCGAGCCAACTGCTCCTCGACGTCGCCCTGCTGTTCGCTGGAGAGAGGCAGCGTGGTAGACGAGCGAGCCTCGTTTCGCCGTTGATGCGCATCGCCATACGTTGCGGGCAGCGGTGTGGACAGCTCGCTATTGGCGTCCACCGGCGCTGGATGACCACCACTAAGCGCCTGATGGTCGGCCGCTAGGTGCGCATTGATCAGGGGCAGGAGGGCGTGCCACTGCTGTACCTTGTCGACGACCTCAAGGCGGCTCAAGCGTTCGCGTTTGGCGCGTACGATGCCGCCAAGCCGCTTCTGCATGCCGTCGCTACGGCGGTTGCGGGGCAGCGGCTCTAGCTGCTGAAGGCTGGCTAGGTAGGCGTCCAGCCGCTCGGACTCGTCGGCGTGTGTGGGTTGCCAGCTATCCATGTCGTCGATGAGGCGCTGAAGCTGGTCAAGCGTTTGCTGCTGACGAGCGGCTTGCTCATGTTTTTGAGCGTCGCGCTGCGCAAAGAGCTGGTCACAGGCGCTGCGGAAGGTCTTCCAAAGCGCTTGCTCATCGCCCTTCGGCGCACGCCCTAGTGAACGCCACTGCTGCTGTAGCCGCTTGGTGTGTGCAATGCGCGCTGTCAGCGACTGCTCGGTATCGTTCTGTAGCGCTTGGACCTGCTCGATCAGTGCGCGCTTTTGCGCAGCAATCTGCTCGGCGCGCTGGTCGATCAGCGCTTGCAGGCGATGGCGAATCGCCCCAAAGCGGCGGCCAATGGCTTCGGCGTGCTCCCGGGGGACGGGTGAGTAGTAGCGCCACTGGTGGCGCGCTTTGTCACGAATCTCCCGCAGCACGTCGGGGTCGGCGTCCTCGGCGGGCTGAGCCAGTAGCGTTTCGAGCTGCTCACAGAGCGCTTCGCGTCCGCGCAGGTTAGCGTCGCGCTCTTGATCGAGCTGGGCGCGCCAGGGCGCGAGACGCTCATGGATACGATCGGACGCTGCCCGAAAGCGCGCGGACTGCTCTTTATTGGCCGCCGCATCGCCTAACGCCTTCCACTCTTTCACCAGTTGGCGATGATGACGGTCCAGCGCTGATTCGGCCATGTGGGGGTCGTCGGCCAGAGCGTCGATACTCGCGCAGAGCTGCTCACGCTTGGGGCCTGCCACAAAACCGCGCCAGTCGCGCAGCTCGGCAAGCCGCGCGCCAAGATGTTTCAAGCGACGCTTGAGCGGCTTGGCCTCCTCGCCCGTAAGGGCATCGAGAGTCGGCTTCAAACGTTGATGGAGGCGGCTGGCGCTCTTGAACGCGCCGCGCTCCAGCAAGTGCTCGAAATTATCGAGCTCCGCTTCTAACGCGTTGAGCGACGCTCCGGTGGGGGTGGCTGCCACTGGCTGGGTAGCCAGCTGCTTTTGCGCCTGGGCAAGCAGCGCGGGCGGCGTCAGTGTCTCGGGCCAGCGGCACGCTTTGACATGCTTGGCTAGCGCTTGGTCATCGCTGTTGGCCAGGGCATGCTCCACGGCGAGGCTTTCCGATTGCCAGCGCTGCCACGCCTCCATGCTCTGTTCGTACTGCGCCAGCGCCTGGCTGTAACGCTGCTGAGTGGTGTCGTTAGGGGGGTGGAGATCGGACAGCGCCTGCCAGCGCTGGCCTAAGAGCTGGCGTTGGGCGCGCAGGCTGTCGATATCCTGGGCGGTCAGTTCGTCGGCGTGGGCCAGCCCTTCCAGGGTCTCTTCTAACCCCTCTAATAAATGGTCGCGAGTGCTTTCCGCTTCGGCACGGCGAGCGAGGCTTTGTTGACGCGCCTGCTCCTGGGTATCGTGATCGTGCAGGGTTTTGCGGCAACTCAGCATGGCCTGATGGAAGCGCTGCTCCTGGCTGAGGCTGGGTGAATGGCTGAGCTGCTGCCACTCGCGCTCCAAGTGGCGCAGGCGACCACCGTAAAGCGGCTCCCAGGGCGCACGCGCGTGCTGCTCTAATTGGTTCAATAGGTGCTCGCGCTGGGCCTGCTGCTCTTCGAGCCACTGTTCGTCGTTGCGCCGCTGGGTGAGCTGCTCCTTGGCGTAGCGCATGACCTGGCGATCACGCCGCGCCTCTTTCAATAACCGCTTGAACGACGCCTCACCGCTAATACGCTGCGCGGCCTGATGGCGTACCGCGGCCACGCTGTTGTGGCACGCCTGGTGGACGAGATCGTCTTCATCGTGCAACTGTTCAACGGCAGTGAGCCGCAGCCCCAGGTTATCGCCCTGCAGGGCAATCGCGTTGAGCAGTCGCTGGTCGCTCAGCAGGGCTACCTGCGCTTGGCGCTGCTGTAGGTCGATATGGCCCTCGGCACCGGTGAGGCGTTGACACACGGCATTGAACCACGCTTCGTCCTCGTGATGCTGCGGATAGGCGGCCAGCAGTTTGTCGATATCGTCGAGCGCGAGCAGGGCCGCGAGCTGAATGCTACTGTCGCTGTCGCCAGCGAGAGACAGAAGGGCCTCCCGCTGCTCTGAATGCTGCGGGTCGAGGGATTGAAGTGCCTTGCGGCGCACCTCGGGATCGGGGTGTTGCCACCGAGGAGCGAACAGGCGTCGTAACAGTCCGTGCATGGATCATCCTGC
The DNA here is from genome assembly GCF_009846525.1 of Halomonas meridiana. Lineage (NCBI taxonomy): Bacteria > Pseudomonadati > Pseudomonadota > Gammaproteobacteria > Oceanospirillales > Halomonadaceae > Vreelandella > Vreelandella aquamarina. The sequence continues at coordinate 492,435 of NZ_CP024621.1, forward strand.
TGTGAGGTGCGGAACGTGAAAAAAATCAGACATCGATGAGCAGGCGGTTGCAGTCCTCGTCGCTGTCGCTTAGCTTTGCCGTTGCGCGGTGAGTTTTCCAGCCGGCCACCCCGCAAGGCGCGAGATTGCGCTACCCTTATCTTACCTGAACATGACATGGAGTTCGGCCATGAGCCTCAACGCCAACAGTGCCGACGTAGCCTTCACCTTCAAGGGCGGCATGCTGCCGATGACCGTCATGGAGTTGACGAGCGCTGACCCGGAGCGTATCCGGCGGCAGCTTGCTGGCAAACTGTCGCAATCTCCCGCGTTCTTTCAGCATACACCCGTTGTGCTTAGCGTGGAAAAACTCGATGAGCCGCACCTCGCCCTGGAGCGGATCTGCGCAGTATGCCGTGATCACAAGCTGTTACCCGTGGCCGTCCGTGGCGGTGCCGAGCCGATTCGTCAGTCGGCGTGGGCGCTGGGGCTGGGCTGGTTTGCCCCCGTGGAAGAGGGGCGAGCCCGTGCGTTGGAAAGCGTCGAGCCCTTTGCCGACCCCGACGAGGTCGACAGCGAACCGGAGACGAGCGGTTTGGGAGCCACCCGGCTGTACCGGGGGACGGTGCGGTCCGGCCAGCAAGTGAGCGCCGCCGAGGGGGATTTGATCGTGATCGGTGCGGTCAACGCCGGCGCAGAGGTGCTGGCCGCAGGCAGTATTCACGTGTACGGGGCCTTGCGTGGCCGCGCGTTGGCCGGCATTCATGGGAATACCCAGGCAGGTATTTACTGCCGCGAGCTGGAGGCCGAGCTGCTCTCCGTAGCGGGTAATTACAAACGGCTGGAGGATATCGACTCCCAGCTATTAGGGCGGGCAGCCGAAGTCCATTTTATTAAAGAACAGTTAGATATTAAGCCGCTGGGGTAAGCCGCATGAGGGAGTGCCGGTTAGTGCTTCTTGCCTAGCGACGCCACCGCTGCGATCCGTTACAGTGTGCTGTTTTGATGACATTGATGTTCCCGTTATGCGGGCAGCGCCACGCGATCGCGCTCGCAATGAACGACTTCAAGAAGGAAGTGACTCTTGGCCAAAATTATAGTTGTGACCTCAGGTAAAGGGGGGTCGGTAAAACCACCAGCGCCGCGGCGATTTCGACAGGGCTCGCGCTGCGTGGCAAGAAGACGGTGGTGATCGACTTCGACGTAGGATTGCGCAACCTGGATTTGATCATGGGCTGCGAGCGTCGGGTGGTGTACGACCTGGTCAACGTGATTCAAGGCGAGGCGGGGCTGAATCAAGCGCTGATCCGCGATAAGCGCGTTGAGAATCTGTTCATTTTGCCAGCCTCGCAAACCCGGGATAAGGACGCGCTCACCCAAGAGGGGGTCGAGAAGATCCTGGAGCAGTTGAAAGACGACTTCGACTACATCCTGTGCGACTCTCCCGCCGGTATCGAACGCGGTGCGCAGTTGGCGATGTACTACGCCGACGAAGCCATCGTCGTGACCAACCCGGAAGTCTCGTCGGTACGTGACTCAGACCGTATCCTGGGACTTCTAGGCTCGAAAACCCAGCGTGCCGAGCAGGGGCTTGACCCGGTAAAAGAGCACCTGCTGATTACCCGTTACAACCCTGCCCGTGTCACTTCCGGCGACATGCTGACGCTGGACGATATTCGCGAGATTCTCGCGATCGATCTACTGGGTCTGATTCCCGAATCCGAAGCCGTACTGCGTGCCTCTAACCAAGGGGTGCCCGTCACTCACGATGGTTCGAGCGATGCCGGTCAAGCGTATGCCGATACCGTGTCACGCCTGCTGGGAGAGGAGATGCCGCTGCGCTTCCATGAGATGCAGCGCAAAGGATTACTGAGCAGGATGTTTGGGGGTAGTCGTCGATGAAACTGCTGGAGTTCTTGAAGCGTGAGCGCAAGAAATCCGCCTCGGTGGCCAAAGAACGGTTACAAATCATCGTGGCGCATCAGCGTAGCCAGCGTGGTCAGCCTGACTACATGCCGCTGCTTGAGCGCGAACTGCTCGAAGTGATTCGTCGTTATGTGCATGTGGACGACGACGCCATTCAAATTTCGCTGGATAGCGAAGATAACTGCTCGGTGCTGGAGCTCAACGTGACGCTGCCCAAAAGCTAAGCGTACACGAGCACGGTGAGGGGCGGCGAGAAGCGCCGCGGGTGTGCTAGTCTTGGGCTTTTGTTCCCATCCAGCGAAAGATGTTACGGCGCATGGGTGGGCTGTCACGCTCAAGGGAGTTTGCATCCATGGCGCCACCGAATGCCGCCCCTGCCAGTTTTCTCTGGCACGATTATGAGACCTTTGGTGCCGATCCGCGTCGCGATCGGCCCGCTCAGTTTGCTGCATTACGCACCGATGCCGACCTCAATGAAATCGGCGACCCTATCGAGCTGTACTGTAAGCCCGCCGATGACTACCTGCCGCACCCCGCCGCCTGCCTAATTACTGGCATCACGCCTCAAAAAGCGCAGCGTCGTGGGCTTCCCGAAGCCGAGTTCGCGCGCCAGGTACAGAGCGCCATGAGCGAGCCCGGCACCTGCGTGGCCGGCTACAATAGCCTGCGTTTCGATGATGAAGTCTCCCGCCACCTGTTTTATCGTAACCTGCTCGATCCCTACGCCCGTGAGTGGCAAAACGGCAACTCCCGCTGGGATTTGATCGACGTGGTGCGGGCGTTCTATGCGCTGCGCCCAGAGGGCATCGAATGGCCCCTGCGGGAAGATGGTGCGCCCAGCTTTAAACTGGAGCACCTCACTGCGGCGAACGGCATCGCCCATGAGGGCGCCCACGATGCGGTGGCCGACGTGCGCGCCACCATCGCGCTGGCGCGGCTGTTGAAAGCGCGTAACCCTAAACTGTTCGATTACCTGCTCGGCCTGCGCGGCAAGCGCGCGGTGGCCAAGCAGCTCGATCTCCCCAGCGCCAAACCGCTGCTGCACATCTCCCGCCGTTACCCGGCCAGCCGAGGCTGTAGCGCCTTGGTGATGCCCCTGGCGGAGCACCCTACCAACCCTAACGGGGTGATCGTGTACGATTTGAGCGTCGACCCCGGCGATTTGCTGTCGCTCAGCGCCGAGCAGATTCGTGAGCGGGTGTTCGTCAGCCAGCAGGATCTTTCTGAAGGGGAGGCGCGCATCCCGCTCAAAGTCATTCATATCAACCGCTGCCCGGTGATCTTTCCAGCCACGGTGCTGAAAGACGTGGAGGGCGAGCAGAAAGGCGAGTACGGCGCGATCGTGGCGCGCTTGGGGATTGATATCGCCGCCTGCCGAGGGCACTGGAAAACCCTGCGCGAGGCCAGCGGCGTGGCGCAGAAGGTGGCGGAGGTGTTTAGCGGCGGCTATGAAGAGTCGCCACAAGACCCCGATTTAATGCTCTATTCCGGTAGCTTTTTCTCCGCTGCCGATCGCCAGCAGATGGAGCGGGTGCTGGCGATGGATCCTTGGGACTTGGTGGGCCAACGCTTTGCCTTTCAAGACCCGCGCCTGGAAGAGATGCTGTTTCGCTTTCGCGCCCGCAGTTACCCGGACACCCTAGAGGGCGAAGAGCGTGAGCAGTGGGAGGCGTTTCGTTGGATGCGCATGAATGACCCGGCGCTATCGGGTTTTACGCTTAAAGCATTTGCCCGGGAAATCGAGCGTTACAATCAGCAGCCGCTCACCGATCATGAGCGGCAGATTCTCGAAGAGCTGGTGATGTTCGTCGAAGCCATGATGCCAGCCCAGGCGTTCGATGCCTGAGCTGGCGAGCGGTTAGCGTGGGTCGAAGGGCGCGAGCGTCTCACGGTAAGCGCCGATGTCGCTGGGTGCATCGCCCGGGTTGAATCGGATGTCTAGCGGGTGAGCGAGCAGCGAGGGCCACAACGCCTGTAGCTCTTCGACGCTGACCTCGAGTGCCCGCTGTGCGATGTGCGCCTGACGGTCAAAGCGTACCTCGTCCAGTGCGGTGGCTTGCCAATAGCGGTTAGCCATGCCCTGCAGGCTGGTATCCCGCTGGAGCAGGCGGTCATGAACCGCTTGCCGGTGGGCCGCCAGCTCTTCATCGCTCAGTGTCTCGAGACGCTCACCGGCGGCTGCCATGAAAGCGTCCATTCGTTCGGCAATGGTGCCGCTATCCACATCCGGTGACTGTACGACCAGGCCAATGCCCGGCGCTTCCAGCAGCGGTGAATAGCCCGCGTTGACGATGTAGCCAAGCTGCTCCTCGGTACGCAGCTGTTGATAGAACGGCGTGTCCAGCCATTGGACGAGCACGCTCAGGCGCGCCTGCTCGTCGATGCTGGTGTCGCGTCCCTGCAGGTAGCGCAGTACCAGTGACTCCTCACGGGTGCTATGGGGGTGAAGTACCGTTGGCTCCTCGCTCGCCTCCAATGGCGACAGAGGGGGAATGTCATCCCGCGTTAAGCGGGGTGTCAGTGCGCCGCGAATAAGGTTGGCCTGCTCCCGTGCCTGGTCGGCAGTCAGGTTACCCACGGCCATGGCGTCGATGTAAAGAGCATCGAGGAAACGCTCGCGGAAATCTTCCAGATGATGCTTCTCAAGCCGCTGGCTGGCGGCCAGCAGTTCGTCCGTCGACCACTGCGGGGAGAGCAGCGCCTCACCCAGGGCTCGGCTGGCTTGGCCGGTCAACGACGCGCGTGGCGCGTTGCGCCACTCCCGCTGTAGCTGATAGCGCACCCGCTCAAAGGCGCCAGCAGAGATATCCGCCTGCTGAAGCTGCTCGATGGCTTGCTCGATGAGCGGCGTTTGGCCATCCCGCCAACCAGAAAACGACAGCGTCATACCGCGCGCGTGGGCGTATGCGCTAAACGACTGCCCGGCAAGCCACGCGGGGTAAAGCGACTCGTTGAGGCTGTCGTTCAGCCAGCCTGCCAACAGACGCATGAGTACCGCTTCTTCTGCCGAGTAGCTAGCGCTGGGATGCTGCAGGCTCACCCGCCACTCCACGCTGGGCGTATTGAAACGGCTGTCCTGCATGTGCCAAGCGGTAAACGTGGGCGTCTCGATTAGTGTCGAAGGCTGCTCGTCCTGGCCCGCCTGAAGGGTGAGGTCGCTGGCAATGAAGGGGTTCGGCTCGGGAAGCGCGAGACCGTCCAAGGCCTGACCGGTCGTGGTGGGCGGCTGCTCTTTCCACTGAGTGTTGAACCAGGGGGTTACGGTGTCGCTCTCTACGTCCGGCGCGGAGTAGACGCGCAGCATGTTGTCGGACGTTAGGGCGTCCAGGTAGCGCTGCTGGCGCTCGCTATCCATGCCGTCCATGCGGTACGCGGCGTATTGCACGTCCTCGACCGGGTAGCGCGAAAGGCTCATGGCTAGGCGGGTAGCCTCTTGCTGAGGAGCGCCGTGCTGCTGAAAGCGAAACGCCTGCTCGCTGAGGCTTTTTTGCTCGTCGTAGCGCCACTCGGCCAGCCCTTCTGCCCGAATCTGCTCGACCGCGGCAAACAGCGTGGCTTCGATGTCGTCGAGGCGTTCGGCACCTGCGGGCGTCAGGCTAATGGAGACGGTAAACAGCGCCTCATTGCCATCGCCGCGCCCCACGCCCGCAGAGAGCCCGTCGGCCAAGCCCGTCTCACGCAGCACGGCCAGCAGGCTGCCGTCGCCCTCATCGCCCAGTAAATGCGCGATGAGCTGAGTTGGCTTGGTGCGATACTCGTCGGTAGGGTCAGGAACGGGGAAGTAGAAGCGCAGTTGGCGACGATCCTGCAGCGACTGGCGCTCGATATAGCGCGGCAGGGTGTCGGGGTCGATCAGTGGCGTGTCAATCGTAGGGGCGCTCAAGTCGTGATCGGGAATATCGGCAAACCGCTCCACCACTAAGGCTTCCAGTTCGTCGAGCGGTTGGGGGGCTACTACCGCTAAGTTCATCACGTTGGCATCGTAGTAGCGGTGGTAGAAGTCGATCACCCGCTCGCGCAGCGTTGCCTCGCCTTCGGGCGGGTTTGCCAGCGTGTCTCGGCTGCCCACTGCAAAGCCGGTGGTGGGGTTCTCCGGGTTGAGCAGTTGATTCAGCACGTCGTTCTCACGCCGCGACTCATCGCGAATGCGCGCCATGTACTCGGAGTGCACGATGTTGCGTTCGCTCTCCAGATGGTCGGCATTGAACAGCGGCGAGAGGAAAAACTCGCTAAAGCGGTCTAGTGCGCCGGGCAGCGCTGAAGGCTCAATATCGAAAAAGTAGTTGGTGTCCTGCTGAGCCGTAAAGGCGTTATGAGAGCCTGCGTTGTCGGAAATGTATTGCTGGTAGGCATCCGACTGGGGGTAGGGCTCGGTGCCCAAAAACAGCATGTGCTCCAGAAAGTGGGCCAAGCCCTGGAGGTCGTCGGGATCCTGCGCGCTGCCGACCCGCACGTTCATGGACGCGGCGGCCTTGTCGGCATCGGGGTCGCTGACCAGCAGCGCCTGTAGGCCATTATCGAGGGTGATGACCCGGTAGTCGCGGTCATCGAAAGGGCTGATGGTCGGGGTAATGGCCTCGGCGACCGGGCTCTCTTCTGCCCAGAGGGGAGTGGCGGGCGCCAAGAGCAGGCCGATGGTCAGGCCAACAACCGCGCGCCTTGCCTGCAGGCGAGGCGGAATAACAGACATAGTGGGCAACATTACGGCTCCTGTGACACGGTCCAGCGCAGCATTGGCCCCGTAGGGTGCGCGCAAGAGGGTGACTGGTAGGCAGGGTTATTCACATGCTTTGATACCGGAAAAGCGCCCAACAGTTCCAGCGGGGCGGGCACCAAAAGCGGTGTCAGCGACGCAACGTCCGTGTTGGGGTCTAGCCATTGGTGTAGCGCCTCTGGTGGAAGGATCACCGGTAAGCGATCGGTGAGCGACGATAGGCAGGCATTCGCAGGCACGCTGATCAGCGCCGTCGAGTCGGTAAAGGCGGTCAGCGTGGTGTGATAACGGCACCAAAGCGCGCCGAGCAGCAGCGGGGTGCGATTCACGTGGGTCACCAAAAACGGCTGCTTACTGCGTGCCTGGGGCTTCCACACGTAAAAGCCGCTCACCGGAATCACGCAGCGCCGCGCACTGAAGGCCTCCTGGAACATGGCGCGTTTGCTGAGCGTTTCCGCCCGCGCGCAGTGCGGGGCGTGGTCGAGAACCTTGAGCCACGGCGGCGTCAGCCCCCAAAAGAGCGGCGTGTGGGTCAACTGCCCTTGCTCTAGACGAAGGGCCGACACGGGCTGGCGCGGTGCTAAGTTGGGAGACTCGATGAGCGAAGCAGTGCTTTTGAGGTTGGGCGCAAGGCGGGCGAGCGATAGGCGCTGTACGTGTAGGCGTCCCGTCATGCCGGTCTCCTTTAGGCGCGATACCTGCGGCGCTGATGCAAAATGGCAAAGGGAAGTCGTAATACGTTAAATGTGGCGTTTTAGTGTCGAAAACAGTGTTCGATGTAAGGTATCCTATCGTATACCTTGCTCACGCTAAAGCGCGAGGAGGCATTCTTCCCTGTTTGCCGTTGACCTGAAGAGATCGCCATGGCCCGTCCTAGACAGCATGCGCCCGATGCCCTCCACGCGCAGGTCATGCACGCTTGTGATGAGTGGTTGGCTAAGCAGCCAGTCCATGGTTTATCACTGCGTGCTTTGGCCAGAGAGGTGGGCTGCGCGCCCAGTACGCTGCTAAAACTCTACGGCAGCTTTAACAATTTATTGCAGCACGTCAACGTCGAAACCCTCGCACGTTTGCAGCACACCATTACGAGCCTGGCCGAAGACGACCCCGAGCCGTGGTTGCGCTCTCTGGCCCACGCTTACTGGCGATTCGCCGAGCAGGATTGCTACCGTTGGCAGCTACTGTTCGACTACCCGCTGGCTCAGGAAGGCGAGCTGGACCAGCGTCAGAGCGATCTCATCGAAGCCCTGTTTACCCAGGTGGAAACGTCGTTAAAGCAGTACCAGCCCGTTCTGGACGATCTGGAAGCGCGCCGCCTTGGCCGCACGCTGTGGGGCAGCGTTCACGGCTTGGTGCAGCTGGGGTTGAACGAGCGGCTTGGCTACTGGCAGGGGCAGCAGCTCAAGGTCGATGAGCTGTTGGATCAACTCATGAGCACCGTGCTGGCCGGGTTACGACACCGGGGGGCAGCGACGTGACATGGGGGATCAACGCCACTCGGTGCCTGCTGCGTCGTGTCATTTACGTGGCCATGCGCGGCTGTTACCGGCTGTCGGTGCATGGTCAAGGTCACGTACCTAAACAGGGCGCGGCGCTGGTCGTCTGTAACCACGTGAGCTTTATGGATGCGCTGGTGTTGGGTGGTGGCAGCCCTCGTCCGCTGCGCTTCGTGATGGACCAGCCCATTTTTGAATCCCGCTGGCTGAAGTGGTGGTTTCAACTGGTGGGGGCGATTCCCATCGAGTCGGAGCGCCATAGCCCAGGAGCGCTGCGGCGTACCTTGGATGAAGTGAGCAAGGCGCTGCGCCAGGGCGATATCGTGATGGTGTTTCCCGAGGGGCGTTTGACCCCCGATGGCGAGATCCACACGTTCCGCCGTGGGCTCGAAACCATCCTGGCTCGTGACAATGTGCCGGTGATTCCAGCAGGGTTGGCCGGGCTGTGGGGGTCGTGGACGTCTCACTACGGCGGTAAGGCGCTGAAGAAGTGGCCGTCACGCTTTAGGGCGCCGGTGAGCCTCCATTTTGGCCCGCCCATTGCCGTCCATGAAGTCGAAGGCGTCGCGTTAAGGCGCTTTTTGGAGCAGCGTGTCAGAGCATTGAAGGCCGCAGGCGACAGCGAGATCGCCCGCAGCCAGTCAACAACGCAGAGTTAGCGGCGAGGCAGACGCAGCTTTTGCCAGCAGCGCGCTGACGTGATCAGGTTGTCGCGAATCTCCAGAATCTCCATCCGCGTATTGCCGATTTGTAGACAGGCCGGGCCTTCCGGGAAGGCTTCCAGGTGCTCCAGAATCAATCCGTTCAGCGTCTTGGGGCCGTCGGTGGGCAACTGCCAACCGAGCATCTTATTGATCTCGCGGATATTCGCCGTGCCTTCGATGACATGGCTGCCATCGTCCTGCTGATGAATCTCGTCATCTTCGGACACGTCGGTCGTGAACTCGCCGACGATCTCTTCGAGAATATCCTCCAGCGTGACCAATCCTTCTACATCGCCGTACTCATCCACCACGATGCCGATCCGTCGCTTCTGCTTCTGAAAATTCAGCAGCTGGGTATGCAGCGGCGTGGACTCGGGAATGAAGTAGGGCTCCCGCGCTTCTTGAACGATGGCCGCTTTGGTGACTTCGCTGCGGGATAAGAAGCGTGCGGCGTTACGCAGGTGCAACATGCCAATGATGTTGTTGATATCGCCTTTGTAGACCGGCAGGCGTGTGTGCTGACTGGTCCGAATTTGAGTCAGAATATCTTCCAGCGAATCGTCCAGGTCGATGCCCAGCACTTCGTGTCGGGGCACCATGATGTCGTTCACCGTAACGTTCTCAAGGTCCAGAATCGACAGCAGCATGGCCCGGTGGCGGTAAGGGATCAGCGTGCCTGCTTCGTGCACCACGGTGCGCAGCTCGTCGCGGGTCAGGCTGTCGCCGCCGTTATCCACGCTTTTGACACCGACTAACCGCAGCAAGCCGTTCGACATCACGTTGACCAGCCATACCAAGGGGTAGAGCAGTTTGAGCAGCGGCTCCAAGGCAAAGGAAGTGGGGTAAGCGATGCGCTCGGGTTTGATGGCCGCGTACGTCTTGGGCGTCACTTCCGCGAAAATCAGAATGGTGATGGTCAGCAGTGCGGTAGAAATAGCAGGGCCTGAGACGTCGCCAAAAAAGTGAATGGCGATGATGGTGGCAATCGAGGCTGCAAGGTTATTGACGAAGTTGTTGCCAATCAGGATGACGCCAATGAGACGATCGGGCCGGGTGAGCAGGCGCATGACACGCTTGGCGCTTCGGTCGCCGCTGTTGGCTTGATGGCTAAGCCGGTAGCGGTTGATCGACATCATGCCCGTTTCAGAACTGGAGAAGAAGGCAGACAGCAAGATGAGTAAGGCTAGCAGGCCGAACAGTAACCCCAGGGGGAAGTCGTCGCTCAAGTCGAAAGTTCCTTTATGGCGTATTAAGCTCGATTTGTAGAAGTATGGCAGTAGCGTGTCAAGCGCGCGTCCAACGCTGCGTTAACCGCTAGGCCCATAGGCTTAGCGGTTAAGCAGAATTTCTAGCACGAATTTACTACCAAAGTAGGCCAGCAGCAGCAGAGCACAGCCGCCAAGGGTCCAGCGCACGGCACGCATGCCGCGCCAACCAAACCGGTAACGCCCGACCAGGAGCGTGGTAAAGATGACCCAGGCGCCCAGCGACAGCACGGTCTTGTGAACCAAGTGCTGAGCAAACAGGTTGTCGAGGAAAATCAGCCCGCTGATGATCGATAGGGTGAGCAGCACGATGCCTGCCCACACCAGCTCGAACAGCACGCGCTCCATGGTGGTCAGCGGTGGTAGCGACTGAACGATGCCGCGAATGTGATGATGACGCAGCGCCTGATTCTGCAAGCCCACCAGCACCGCCTGAACTGCCGCAATGGCCAGTACGGCAAAAGCCAGTGCAGAGCTGACCGCATGCAGCAAGATGCCCGGCGTCAGGCCGCTATGGCTGCCTTGGCTCGGTAGCCACGTCGCCACGATCAGCGCAATACCGGCCAGTGGGAAAAGCGCGATGCCGGCATTCAGTACCGGTTTGAAGAGGCTGGCGACGAGCACCACGTTGACGGCCACGGCCATCAGCAGCGTGGCGCTGGTGGTAAAGCCGGGGAGCAGGCCGGGGGAAGCGCCCACCAGTTTGACGACGACGGGAATGTGTAACAGCAGGCCGAGTGCACCCAGCAGGCGCACCATGCCCTGGCGGGGAGGCACCCGGCGAAACAGCGTCATGCCCTGCCAAATGGCAGCGGCGACATAGAGTATAAAAGCGATCGTGGCGAACGGGAGCGCCTGCATGATGCTATCCATGCGCCTTGCAGCGCGTTGTTGAACAATAGGGCCAAAACGGCGACAGCGTTTGCTGAGGAGCACCTTACCAGTGTGCCTCAGGCTTTCGTCCGTTCCCTCTAGAACGGCTACCCTACTATAACCAATCAAGGCGGCGTCGCACAGCCATCGAGCGCCAACGCTGACGACCATGGAGACTCAGGCCGCGAGCGCGTATAATCGCCGCCACATTCGTCCGGTGAATACGCCCGGCGACAGCGACGGAGGCAGAGGCCCCATGTTTCAGAATCTGAGCGAGCGTCTTTCCCAGACGCTGAAGTCGATCAAAGGCCAAGCACGGCTAACCGACGACAACATTAAAGATACGTTACGCGAAGTACGCAAAGCGCTGCTGGAAGCCGACGTGGCGCTTCCGGTCGTTAAAGCCTTCATCGAGCGTGTGCGCGAGCGGGCGGTCGGCCAAGAGGTATCGAAAAGCCTCTCGCCGGGCCAGCAGTTCGTCAAAATCGTCCAGCAAGAGCTGGAAGCGATCATGGGCGAGGCCAACGAAGGCTTGAGTTTGAAGGGCTCGCCTGCCGTCGTGCTCATGGCGGGTTTACAGGGGGCGGGTAAAACCACCTCCGTCGCCAAGTTGGCCCGCTACCTGCGTGAGCGCGAGAAGAAGAAAGTACTGGTCGTCTCGGCGGACGTCTATCGTCCGGCCGCCATCGATCAGCTCGAAACGCTGGCGAAAGAGGTTCAGGTCGACTTCTTCCCCTCGCGCTCCGATCAGCAGCCGGTCGATATCGCCAATGCGGCCATCAAGCACGCCAAGATTCAGTTCCATGACGTGGTGCTGGTGGATACCGCCGGCCGCCTGGCCATCGATGAAGCGATGATGGCGGAAATCCAGGCGCTGCATAAGGCGATCGCTCCCCAGGAAACGCTGTTTGTCGTCGATGCCATGACCGGCCAGGACGCGGTGAATACGGCCAAGGCCTTCCATGACGCGCTGCCGCTCACCGGTGTCATTCTGACCAAGGCGGACGGTGATGCACGCGGCGGTGCCGCGCTCTCGGTACGCCATATCACCGGCAAACCCATCAAGTTCATGGGCGTGGGTGAGAAGGTCGACGCCCTCGAACCCTTCCATCCTGACCGGGTCGCGTCGCGTATCCTCGGCATGGGCGACATGCTGTCGCTGATCGAAGAGGCCGAACGCACCGTCGATAAGGACAAGGCCGCGAAGCTGGCCAGCAAGGTCAAGAAAGGCGACGGTTTTGATCTGGAAGACTTCCGCGACCAGCTCCAGCAGCTCAAGAAAATGGGCGGTATGGGCGGCTTGCTCGGCAAGCTGCCGGGGATGGGGCAAATGGCTGAATTGGCGCAAGGCCCTGGCCCTGAAAAAGAGCTGGGCAAGCTGGAGGCGTTGATTAATTCCATGACGCCCAACGAACGCCGCAAGCCCGATATCATCAACGGCTCTCGCAAACGCCGTATCGCGGCGGGGGCTGGCCTTCAGGTGCCCGACTTGAATCGCCTGCTCAAGCAGCACAAGCAGATGCAGAAGATGATGAAGAAAGCAGGCAAGAAGGGCGGCATGCAGAAAATGATGCGTGGCATGTCGGGCATGATGGGCGGCGGTGGCGGACCGGGTGGCCCCGGCGGCATGGGCGGTATGGGTGGTCCAGGCGGTCTACCCTGGCGTTAACACGCCTGGCGAGCACGCTTGAGTGCGCTCGGCACAGTTGACGGCCTGTGAGTTTTCTGGCTGTCAGGCTTTCCAAGCCGGGCGCATTTGCGTAGAATGCGGCCTCTTCATGCGTGGGTGTTGGGAAAACGTGCGTTAGCGCGGCCCTCGACACTACCCAGTGAAGGTCCTGATGGCGCCTCGTCCAGGCTCGTATGAGCCGGTGGCGCGCCAAGAAAACAGTATGACGAGTGTTCTGATAGCGGCTTGCGCTATGTCCCACTCGCGTAACCTCAACCGAAGGATAGTTATCGTATGGTTACCATTCGTTTGGCACGTGGTGGCGCCAAAAAGCGTCCCTTTTATCACCTGACTGTGACCGACTCTCGTAACGCCCGTGACGGCCGTTTCATCGAGCGTATCGGCTTCTTCAACCCGGTTGCCCGTGGTCAAGAAGAGCGTCTGCGCGTCGATCTGGACCGCGTGACTCACTGGCAGAGCCAAGGCGCCCAGCTGTCTGGTCGTGTTGCTGAGCTGGTTAAAGAAGCGCGCAAACAGGCATAAGCCTGTTGCCCGTCGCACGTTGTAGCAATAGATGCTGTTGTAGCTGGAGTGGTCGTCGATGACGCGTTTCAATACTAGCCATACTGACGACACGCACGTGGTGCTTGGTAAGCTCACCAGCCCTCACGGGATCAAAGGTTGGCTGAAGGTATACTCTTACACCAATCCCATGGACAGCATTCTAGAGTACCCCGAATGGTGGGTGCGCCAAGGGGAAACCCTCACGCGTATGACCGTCCTGCAGGGGAGTCGGCAAGGCAAAGGGCTTGTCGTGCAGCTGAAAGGTGTAGATGACCGAACCGCCGCCGAAGGGTTGGCACAAGCGGACATCCTGATGCCCAAAGAGGCACTGCCCGAGCTTACCGACGATGAGTATTACTGGCATGAGCTTGAAGGTCTCACTGTCTTCACTCAGTCAGGCGAACGGTTAGGGCAGGTCAGCTACCTGTTTGAAACCGGCGCGAACGATGTCATGGTGGTGCGCGGTGATAACGACGCAATCGACAAGCGTGAGCGTCTGTTACCCTTCCTGCCCGATGATGTGATCGTTGAGATCGACCTAGAAGATGGCCGCATGGTGGTCGACTGGGACCCTGAGTTCTGATGAGCCAAGACGCTTTGAACGAACTGTCAGCGGACGATCCAACGGTGGCGTCAACGGTGCCCGAAGAGCGTCCAACAGATGTACCGGCGATGTGGATTGGCGTGGTATCGCTGTTTCCCGATATGTTCGATGCGATTACCCAGCAAGGCGTGATCGGTCGAGCGGTAGAGAAACGGCGCATTTCCCTGGAGTTCTGGAATCCGCGGGATTACGCCACCGACCGCCACCGCAGCGTGGACGATCGCCCCTATGGCGGCGGCCCAGGCATGCTGATGAAGGTAGACACGCTTCGAGCGGCTATCTTCGACGCTCGCCAACGCGCCGAGCAGGCCACCGGCCTGACGCCAACGGTGATCTACCTGTCGCCCCAAGGGCGTCGGCTGGATCAGCAGGGCGTACAAGCGCTCGCTTCGGCAGGCCCGCTGGTCGTGGTCGCCGGGCGCTACGAAGGTATCGACGAGCGCGTGGTGGAGAGTGACATCGATGAAGAGTGGTCGATTGGTGACTATGTGTTGAGCGGCGGCGAGCTGCCCGCGATGGTGCTGATCGATGCAGCGGCAAGGCTGGTACCCGGCGTGCTGGGCCACCAGGATTCCGCGATCGAAGACTCGTTTAACGACGGTTTGTTAGACTGCCCGCACTATACCCGTCCTGAAGTGATCGACGGGCGCCGAGTGCCTGACGTGCTGCTAAGCGGAAATCATGCAGCCATCAAGCGCTGGCGGTTGAAGCAGTCGCTGGGGCGTACCTGGCAACGTCGTCCTGATCTGTTGGCAGGACGTACGCTTAACGCCGAGCAGCAGGCGCTGCTAGACGAGTTTATCGAGGAATACGCTTTGTCCTCTACGGCGGCCTCCCGCCCGTAGCGCAAAGCGGCGGTGCAGGACGCCAGCCATGTGTGCGTACCTGCGTCACCCATAACGACTCCCGCGTAGCTCGCTTCGAGCGCCGGGATCACGGTTTGCCCCTTCCACGACTGCGTGGCAAGCCATTACGTTATTTAGGAGTATGAAGATGAGCAGCAAGAACAAGGTGATCCAGGCGATCGAAGCCGAGCAAATGAGCAAAGAGATTCCTGCTTTTGCACCGGGCGACACCATCGTCGTTCAGGTTAAAGTAAAAGAAGGCACTCGTGAGCGTCTGCAGGCGTTTGAAGGTGTGGTCATCGGTAAGCGTAACCGTGGCCTGAACTCCGCTTTCACCGTGCGTAAAATCTCCCACGGTGTTGGCGTCGAGCGTACCTTCCAGACCTACAGCCCGCTGGTGGACTCCATCGAAGTCAAGCGTCGCGGTGACGTTCGTCAAGCCAAGCTGTACTACCTGCGTGAGCGTAGCGGTAAGTCGGCGCGTATCAAGGAAAAGCTGGCTTAATCGCCACTTTTTCTCGGGCGCTTGGCGCTCGGATACGGAAAACCCCGTCACCGCTTTGCGGGGCGGGGTTTTTGTTTATGGCTTTGCAATGAGACCGTTAGCCTATGAGCGTGATCGATGCGTACCTGGATGCCCTTTGGTTAGAGCAGGGCGCCAGCGACCATACGCTAGCGGCCTATCGGCGTGATTTGACCGCTTGGCAAGAGCAGCTTGAACGCGATGATGAAACGCTGCTCACGGCGTCCCCCGCGCGGTTTGGCGCCTGGATGGAGCAGCGCCGCGAGCAGGGATACCAGCTGCGCAGCAATGCACGGGTGTTGTCGTCGCTACGCAGTTTCTATCGCTGGGCACGACTGTATGGGCATATCGACAGCGACCCGCTGGCGAATGTCTCGCTGCCCAAAGTACGCCCCAGCCTGCCCAATACGCTGGAGGAAGACGAGGTTGAGCGCCTGCTGCTGTCCCCGGATGTGGACACGCCGCTGGGTGTGCGTGATCGCACCATGCTGGAACTACTTTACGCCTGCGGACTGCGGGTATCGGAACTGGTCGGGCTGACCGGTGACGCGGTCAATCTGCGTCAAGGCGTGGTGCGTGTGCGCGGTAAAGGGGATAAAGATCGTCTGGTGCCGATGGGAGAAGAGGCCGCCGAGTGGTTAGCGCAATATATCGAAACGGCGCGGCCAGTCTTGATGCAAGACCCCACACGCCCGGCGCTGTTCCCCGGGCGAGGCGATAAGGCCATGACGCGGCAGACGTTTTGGCACCGTATCAAAGCCCATGCCATCACGGCGGGCATTGCTCGGCCGCTCTCTCCTCACACGCTGCGCCACGCCTTTGCGACCCATTTATTGAATCATGGGGCGAATTTGCGGGTCGTACAGCTGCTGTTGGGTCATAGCGACCTTTCCACCACGCAAATTTATACCCATGTTGCCCAGGCACGCCTGGAGCAACTGCATGCTGACCACCATCCGCGAGGTTAACCAAAGAATGCACCCACGTATGCCATCCGTTGCGAAATCCTGTGCCCCTTGGCTGGTGCTGGCGGGCAGTTTGTTGCCTATGACCGCCTTCGCCGATGACGTGGCCGAGCGCTTGGCTGAGAACTTACAAGTGAACGGCCAGCCGATGCCGGTAGAGCAGGTGAGCGCCACGCCGATGGAAGGGATCTATCATGTTCGTCTGGAGAGCGGTGAGTCGTTTTACTCCAATGCCGACGGTAGCCACTTTTTGGTAGGGGACCTCTACCAAAATGCGGATAATGGACTAGTGAATCTGACCGAGCAGTCCCGCAACCAAGAGCGAGCAGCGGCGCTGGCGGCGATTCCCGAGAGCGAGCGCGTCGTGTTTAGGGGCGTCGAGGAGCCCAAGGCCACGGTGGTGGTGTTTACCGATCCTACCTGCCCCTACTGCGAACGCCTCCATGAAACCGTTCCCGAACTCAACGAGCGGGGGATTGCGGTACACTACCTCGCCTTTCCGCGGGCCGGTATGGGCAGTGGCGCTGCCGATACCTTGCAGCAGGTATGGTGCTCCGAAAACCGCAGCGAAGCGATGAATCAGGCCAAAGAGGGCCAGACGATCGCCGCTTCGGCCAGCTGCGACAACCCGGTGGCCGACCAATACGCCCTGGGGCAAGCGCTAGGGGTGCAAGGGACGCCCGCCATCATCCTGCCCGATGGGCAAATGGTGCCTGGATTTGTACCCCCCGAGCGGCTCGTTGCCATGTTAGGCTTGGAAGACGAATAACGTCACATGAGTGGCGAACGAACACGCTGAGACACTGATTCAAGAAGTGGCACCTGCGGGTGCCCAACACGAAAGGGGAAGTATTTTGAAACCGGTAAGAGTAGGCATTTGTGGGTTAGGTACTGTAGGTGGCGGCACCTTCAACGTATTGACGCGCAACGCGGACGATATTAGCCGTCGTGCAGGCCGCCCGATTGTGATTGAGCAGGTGGCTCACCGCAGTATTCATCCCGACTGCGATATTACCGGCATTAATGCGACGACCGACGTCTTCGAAGTCGCCAACAACCCCGACGTGGACGTGCTGGTCGAACTGATCGGCGGCTACGATATCGCTCGTGAGCTGGTACTCACCGCGATTGCCAACGGCAAACACGTGGTCACCGCCAACAAGGCGCTGATTGCCGTCCACGGTAACGAAATTTTCCGCGCCGCCCATGAAAAGGGCGTGATCGTTGCGTTTGAAGCCGCCGTCGCGGGAGGCATTCCCGTCATCAAATCGTTGCGTGAAGGCCTAGGCGCTAACCGTATCGAGTGGGTCGCGGGCATTATCAACGGCACCGGCAACTTCATTCTGACCCACATGCGCGACGAAGGCCGTGCCTTTGAAGACGTATTGGCCGAGGCCCAGGCGCTTGGCTATGCCGAAGCCGACCCGACGTTCGATGTGGAAGGCATCGATGCCGCCCACAAGCTGACCATTCTTGCCTCCATTGCTTACGGCGTGCCGTTGCAGTTCGAAAAAGCTTTCACCGAAGGCATTTCGCGTATCACCGCCGAAGACGTGGAGCAGGCCGACAACCTCGGTTACGTCATCAAGCATCTGGGGATCTCCAAGCGCACCGATCAAGGGCTGGAGCTGCGGGTTCACCCCACGCTGATTCCCAAAGAGCGTCTGCTGGCAAACGTCCACGGTGTGAAAAACGCCATCGCCGTCATGGGCGACGCGGTTGGCCCCACGCTGTACTACGGTGCGGGAGCCGGTGCCGAGCCAACGGCGTCAGCCGTGGTGGCGGATCTGCTGGACGTGGCGCGCGACATCGCTACCGACCATCACTACCGCGTGCCGTACCTGGCGTTTAGCGGCATCGACGAAGATGTCAGCCAGCTGCCGATCATGCCGATGGAAGAGATCACCACGGCGTACTACCTGCGCCTGCTGGCGGTGGATCGCCCCGGCGTGCTGGCCCGTGTAGCGACCATTCTGGCCGAGCAGGGCATCTCCATTGAAGCGCTGATTCAGAAAGAGGCCACTGAAGGCGAGCTGGTACCGATCATTCTGCTGACGCATCGCACCAAAGAGAAGCAGATGAACGAAGCGATCCGCGAGATCGAAGCCATGGCCGATATCGCAGGCCCCGTCACGCGTATTCGCGTAGAAAGCCTGGACGAAGGAGAGTAACCGATGCGCTATATCAGCACGCGTGGGCAAGCGCCCGCGCTCTCTTTCGAAGAGGTGGTGCTCACCGGTATGGCCAGCGACGGCGGCCTCTACGTCCCGGAAACGCTGCCTGAGTTCTCTAAGGAGGAGCTGGCCGACATGGCCGGGCTCTCCTACGCCGAGATCGCCTTTCGGGTGATGAAGCCGTTCGTCAACGGCGAGATCGACGACGAGACCTTCCGCCGTTTGGTGACCGAGGCGTACGCCACGTTCAACCACGACGCGGTGTTGCCGTTAAAGCAGCTGGATGCCAGCCACTTCCTGTTAGAGCAGTTCCACGGCCCGACGCTGGCGTTTAAAGACGTGGCGCTGCAACTGCTGGGGCGACTGCTGGATCACTTCCTGAAAAAGCGCAACGAGCGTGCGGTGATCATGGGGGCCACCTCCGGGGATACCGGCTCTGCGGCCATCGAAGGCTGCCGCCACTGCGACAACCTCGATATTTTCATACTGCACCCCCACAACCGCGTCTCCGAAGTGCAGCGCCGTCAGATGACCTCGGTGCTCGCCGACAACGTCTTCAACATCGCCATCGAGGGCAACTTCGATGATGCTCAGGCGATGGTCAAAGCCAGCTTTGCCAATCAAGACTTCTTGAACGGCACGCGGCTCGTGGCGGTGAACTCGATCAACTGGGCGCGCATCATGGCCCAGATCGTCTACTACGTGGCCGCAGGCGTGGCGTTGGGCGCGCCCCAGCGGGAAGTCAGCTTCTGCGTGCCCTCGGCTAACTTCGGCAACGTCTTTGCGGGCTATATGGCTTACAAGATGGGCCTGCCGGTGAAGCAGTTCATCATCGCCACCAATGCCAACGATATTCTGCACCGCACGTTGGCGGCTAACGACTTCTCCAAGAAAGAGCTGGCGGCCACGCTGGCACCCTCTATGGATATCGTCGTGTCGTCCAATTTCGAGCGCCTGCTGTTCGATGCCTACGACCGCGATGGTGCCGCCGTGGCAGCCCTGCTGGAGCGCTTCCAGCAAGAGCCCACCGCGCTTGCCGATGCGCCGCTGGCCAAGCTGCGCGAGAAGTTCGCCAGCCACAGTGTCGATGACGAGACGATTCTGGAAGTGATTCGTGAAGCCCATCATCGTACCGGCGAGATTCTCGATCCGCATACGGCTACCGGCTACCGAGCGGCCGAGCGGGCACGTGTAGACACCTCCACGCCGATGATCACCCTGGCCACCGCCCACCCGGCGAAGTTCGCCGAAGCCGTGGTAAAAGCGGGCTTCCAGGGCGTGCCGCTGCCGACCCACATGGACGACCTGCTGGAGCGCGAAGAGCGCTATACGGTGTTGCCCGCAGAATTGAGCGCGGTACAGCAGTTCGTTGCTGACAACCGTCGCTGAGGTGATATGACCCAGGTGTCACCCCTTTCTCAGCAGAGTAACCAGCCCCGCCTAGAGCCTCGTCCCCTGGACGAGGCTGTCTATTTGCGCGCGCAGTCAGAAGGGCTGAGCGAGCTTCAGGCAAGGCTTTTAGCGTCGCGGCTGCCCGGCTATACCGGGGAGCTTGCGCCGCTGGTGTCGCCCAGCCTGCGCTATCTCGTGCATCCTGAACAACTCGCCGATGGTCGCCGGGCTGCCGAGCGAATTGCCCAGGCAGTCGCTGAAGGCGAGTCCATTGGTATTCTGACCGACTACGATGTGGACGGCATCACCTCCCACGTGGTCATTCGGCGTACGCTGGTCGAGCTATTTGGCGTGCCGGAGCACAAGCTGCATAGTTTGATTGGCCATCGTATTCACGACGGCTACGGCATCAGCCTGCCGCTGGTGGAGCGGACGCTGAGCTTAAAGCCGCTGCCGACGCTGGTGATTACCGCCGACTGCGGCAGTTCTGACGAGCCGCGCATTGCGCGGCTGAAAGCAGCCGGTATCGATGTGGTGGTCAGCGATCACCATGCGCTGCCCCTGGAAGGCCCACCGCCCTCGGCGTATGCCTGTGTGAACCCGACCCGCAGCGACTGCGACTACCCGGATAAAACCATTGCAGGTTGCATGGTGGCGTGGCTGCTGATGTCGCTCGCCCGCGGCGTACTGGTGGAGTGGGGAGCGTTGCCGGAGGCCACGCCGAAGCTCTCACCGTGGCTCTCCTATGTGGCGTTAGGCACCGTGGCGGACTGCGTCTCCCTCGGCGGAAGCCCCGCCAATCGGGCGGTGGTGAGCTACGGCTTAACGCTGATCAACCGCATGGACGCCGCCTGCTGGCGGGCCATGGCAGCGCGCTTAGGGGCTGACAGCGTGCCCTTCAACGCTGAAACCTTGGCGTTTCAGATGGGCCCGAGGATCAACGCCCGTTCGCGGCTAGATGACCCCTACGCGGCACTGCACTTTATGCTGGCAGAGAGCGACGGCGTCGCGAACCGGCAGCTTGAAGTGCTGGATCAGGATAACCAGTCCCGTAAGGCCATCGAAGCGGACATGGCCGAGGAGGCGCGGGCGCTCGCCGCTCCCGCCTTAGAGGCCAACGAGCCTGCCGTTGTGGTGCTGTTGGAAGATGGCCACCCCGGTGTGCAGGGCATCGTCGCTTCAAGGCTGGTGCAGGCCTACGGACGCCCAGCCGTGGTGCTGACGCGGGCAGCGGCACCCAACATGCTCACCGGCTCTGGCCGCTCCATCGAGGGGCTGCACCTAAGAGATGCCCTGCAACGCACCTTCGAACTTGCGCCCGAGGCGCTGCCGCGCTTCGGCGGGCACAGTGGTGCCGCAGGCGTGGGCGTGCCACGGGAGCAGCTAGCGGCCTTTAAAGCCGCGTTTTTGCAAGCGGTGGGCGAGCAACTTGGCGATACCCCGCTCTACCCGCGTCTGTGGACCGATGGCGAGCTCTCGACTGCCCAGCTCTCGTTAGCCACGCTTGAAGAGATCGAAGCCTTGGGTCCCTACGGGCGGGAATTCGACCCGCCGCTATTTGAAGGGCGCTTTATTGTGGAAGCGCTGCGCCCAGTGGGGGCAGAAGGTTCGCACTTGATGATGGAGCTCTCCATGGGGGCCGTGACCAGCAAAGCGATCTGGTTTCGTGCGCTCACGCCGGGGGAGCTGCCCTCGTTTAGCGTGGGCGATACGCTGCACTGCGCTTACAAGCTCAATCGCAACCGCTGGCGCGGTCGCGAGTCACTGCAGCTGATGGTGGAGCACGCTAGCCCCGTTTAATACTCTCCGCTATCCTCGCGTCCTTGGCCGCTTAAGCGGCCGCTCTAATAATCCCAAAAAAGGACGCACTCATGCGCATGGAAGACCTGCCTAAAGACCCCCACAAGCCCTATGAAGACATCATGGCGATGCTGTTGGGGACGCTGTTTGTTGCTCTCGGAGTGACGTTCTACACTCACGCAGTGCTGCTTACCGGCAGCACCGCAGGGATGGCGCTACTGCTCAATTACCTGACCGGGTGGGGATTTGGCGTGTGGTTTTTTGCCATCAACCTGCCGTTTTACTATCTGGCGATCAAACGCATGGGGTGGAGCTTTACGCTGCGCACCTTTGTCGCCATCGGCTTGGTCTCGCTGTTCTCCGAGCTTACTCAGGGGTGGGTCGAATTTGCCAACATGCCGTCGCTCTACGCGGCGCTGATGGGCGGCGCATTGATGGGGATTGGCATGCTGATGCTGTTTCGCCACCGCACTAGCCTCGGCGGTATCAACATTCTCGCCCTCTACCTCCAGGACAAGCACGGCCTGCGGGCGGGCTATGTGCAGCTCGGCATCGATGGCGTGATTCTGCTTATCGCCCTAACCCAGCTACCCCTAGACCGCGTAGGCTACTCGGTACTCGGCGCACTGATGCTCAACCTGATTATCGCCCTAAACCATAAGCCGGGACGTTACATAGGGGTTAGCTAGGCAGTTGCTAGTTAAGCCAAAACCACCAGACGACCAAGCCAATGACGGCGATACCCGCAAGGTTGATCAGTAAACTCATACGGCCTCCTGTTGGCTGGGCTTCCATAACCGCAGGCGGTTGGCGTTGCTGACCACGGTGATCGAAGAGAGTGACATGGCAGCGCCTGCGATAATGGGAGAGAGCAACATGTCAGTCATGGGGTAGAGCACGCCAGCGGCAATCGGGATGCACAGCACGTTATAGCCAAACGCGCCGATCAGGTTCTGTTTGATGTTAGAGAGCGTGGCACGGCTCAGTTCAATCGCCGTGGCCACGCCGTGCAGCGAGCCGCGCATCAGCGTAATACCGGCGCTCTCCATGGCGATATCGGTACCCTGGCCAATGGCAAAACCCACGTTGGCCCGGGCCAGCGCGGGGGCGTCGTTAATACCGTCGCCCACCATGCCGACCACTTCGCCTGCCGCTTGGCGGCGCTCAATCTCGGCGTGCTTGTCGTCGGGCGTCATGCCTGCCTTGAACTCGCTAATGCCTACCTCGCGGGCCACCGCAGCAGCGGTATGCTCGTTATCGCCCGTCAACATCACCACGGTTAACCCATCATCCTGCAAGCGCTTCACGGCGGCAGCGGCATCTTTGCGCAGCGGGTCGCTAACGCCGAAGAGGGCGGCCAGCTTGCCATTCACCGCTAAATAGACCAGCGAGCGCGCCTTGGCTTCCAGCTGGCGAATGTGCTCGTTTGCTGGGGAAAGGTCGACGCCAGATGCTTCCAATAAGCGCGCATTGCCCAGCAGCAGCGTGTCATTAGCTTGGCTGGTGCCTTTCACACCGCCGCCGGTCACGCTATCAAAGCTAGCCAGCCTATCGGCGCGGGCATCATGCTCTTCGGCGTAGGCCGTCAGCGCTTTGGCAAGGGGGTGCTCGGAGCGGCTCTCTAGGGCGGCCACCCAGGCCAGCACTTGGGCGCTATCATCGTGCAGCACCGTTGCCTCGGTGACGCGCGGTTTGCCTTCGGTCAGTGTTCCCGTTTTATCGACGACCAGCGTGGTCAGGCGGCTCGCGGTTTGCAGCGCTTCGCCGCTACGCACCAGCACGCCATGCTCGGCGGCTTTGCCCACGCCAATCATGGTAGAGATCGGGGTGGCCAAGCCCAGCGCGCAGGGGCAGGCGATAATCAGCACGGTGGTCGCGGTCACCAGCATGTGAATGACCACCGGAGCAGGCCCCAAGTTGTACCAGGCCAGCGCCGTCAGCACTGCTATGATCATCACGGCGGGCACGAACACGCCGGAGATTTTATCGGCCAGCTCGCCAATCGGCGGGCGGGAGTTTTGTGCGCTGGCCACCTGCTCGGTGATACGTCCCAGGCGGGTATCGCGGCCAATGCGGGTGGCGCGGTACACCAGGCTGCCGTTGCCATTCACCGTGCCCGCGCTCACCTCGTCATCCGCTGTTTTGTGCACCGGCACGGGTTCGCCGGTGAGCATCGACTCATCGATATAGCTCTGGCCGTCGAGCACTACGCCATCCACCGGCAGCCGCTCACCGGGGCGCACGCGAATATGATCATCCAGCGCTACGTCGTCTACCGCAATCTCTTGCTCCACACCGTTACGAATGACCCGTGCCGTTTTTTCCTGTAAGTCGAGCAGGCGTTTCAGCGCGCTGCTGGTGCGGCCTCGGGCGCGTAGCTCCATAGCGTTGCCCAGCAGAATAAGCCCGACCACCATGGCCGACGCTTCAAAATATATGCCCTGAGCCACCTCCGGCAGCCAGGGGGCGAAGAGCACCACCATCATCGAGTAGAGCCAGGCGGTGCCGGTGCCCATCGCCACTAGGGTGTCCATGTTGGCTTGATGATGCTTGAGCTGTTTCCAGGCGTTGGTGAAAAAGTGCCGCCCGGGAAAGGCCAAAATAGCGAGCGTCAGCAGGCCAATCACCAGCCAGTACAGGCGGCCAACGCCCATGGGGTGTGGGTGATAGACGAACATGCTCAGCATCAGTGGAATCGCGAGGGAGAGTGACAGCACGCTGCCCTTGAGGCGCTGGCGATAGGTAACGGCCTCTTGCGCCTCGCGAGTACGCTCGGCTTCGCGCATATCCACAATCGGCTCGGCGCGATAGCCCGCCTCGGCAACGGCGGCCATTAGCGCTTCCTGAGTAGCGCTGCCGGTGACGTGTGCGGTGTGGGTGCCAAAATTCACCGAGGCGCTGTTTACACCGTGCGTGTTGGCCAGTGCTTTTTCGACGCTTTTGACACAGCCCGCGCAGGTCATGCCGCTAATCAGCAGGCGCAGTTGGGGTGCATCCGCGTTGGCGCTCTGCGATTCAGCGAGTTCAGGCGCGTCGGGATGTAGTGCGTCACTCGCGTCGTCGCTGGGTGGATAGCCTGCTTCTTTGAGTGCACTATCCAGCGCCTGATCATCGAGGGAGCTGGTCACTTCCAGGCGCTTTTCGGCAGGGAATCCATCCACCTGGGCGGCCGGGTCCTGGGCTTGAATGGCCTCACGCATGCGCTTGACGCAGCCCTGACAGCTCATGCACGGAACGGTGCGTATCAGCATCACGGTTTGCTCGGTGTCGCGCTGCATGGGGCCTCCTCAGGAAAACTTTCGATCAAACGGCACAGGCTGTGACCATCGGGGGTGCCGTCGGGCATGTCTTGCCAACTGTCGAGCGCTTGCTCCATTCGCTGGGCGAGCGCTTCGAGTTCGGCGATGCGTGCGCGTATTTGCGGCAGCCGATGAGCGAGCAGATCACGCACTAGCGGGCAGGGGGAGTCGCCTTGATCGGCATGAGCCAGAATGTCGCGAATTTCCGCGACGCTGAATCCCAGTTTTCGCGCCCGCTGAATAAAGTGCAGCCGCTCCAGGTCGTTATTAGAAAAGAGCTGGTAGCCGTTTTCAGGGTGCCTACGAGGGGAGAGCAGGCCTTCGCGTGTGTAGTGGCGAACCGTCTCTGGCGTCACGTGAGCACGCTTGGCTAGCTCCCCCACTTTTAAATCGCTCAATGACATGCCCAATCCCCGTGTAATTGACGTTCTGTGAGTGTAAAACCCTTGGGTAACCCATAGGTCAAGCGTTACCGTTACCTCAGTCGAAAGGACTAAAACACTGATTTAAAACGGTCGTGCGACTAATGTATAAGTAAAAAACAAAATAAAACGCTCGTTTGCCCTTGAACCAAACCCGACATTGGGCGAAAACTGAGATGTAGGAACAACGCGGGTGGATGGCAGAGTCCGCCGGATCATCGGGAGAGAGGCCCACAATGCATAATAACTTCAAAAAACTAACCCTAGTGGCCGCGGTAGCAGCAGTAGCTTTTGCTAGCCAAGCCAACGCAGGCGGATATCAAATCAACGAGCAAAGCGTCAGCGGCCAGGGCTACGGCCATGCAGGACGCAGCTCCAACGTTCATGATGCCACGATCGTGTACGGTAACCCGGCGGGTATGTCGTTCCTCGACCGCGCTCAGATTACAGCGGGTGGTACTTTCCTAAGCGTCGATACGGATATTAGTAATGTCTCGGCCAACCGTACGTTGGATGTCGGGGTTGCTCAAGGCGGTGCCCCGGTAGGGACTCAGGTGCCCATCGGTGCGATTCCGGGCACGAATGATGGCGATATGGTGCCGGGTACTTTAGTGCCTTTCGCGTTCTATGCTCACCCAGTCAATGAACAACTGGCGTTTGGTTTTGGCGTTTACGCCCCGTTCGGTTCTAAAACCGAGTACGAAGATACCTTCCAAGGCCGCTACTTTGGCGACTACACCGAGCTTCGTGTAGTGAGTGCGCAGCCGACCGTCTCTTACCGCTTTAACGATCAGTGGTCGGCCGGTATCGGCATCACGTACAACCAGGTAGAAGGCGAGCTGCGTCGTCAATTGCCTACCAGCGCCGCTTTCAATGCCGCCGAAGATATAGATTCGCGGGTGGAGGGTGACGACGATGGATGGGGTTATAACCTGGGGGTGATTTATCAGCCAGTGCCCGAAACCACGCTGGGTTTGACCTATCGCTCAGCCGTGGATTACGAGCTGGAAGGCACCTTCCAAGCCACGGATCCGTTGGGTAACGTAGTGCGTGCGGATACCGCTAATCTGGATCTGACTACGCCTGAAACGGTCAACTTCTCGTTGACCCAGCAGATGACGGATCGCCTGAAGCTGATGTTTGGGGCTTCCTGGGTGCGCTGGAGTCAGTTCGAGGAAATATCGATTCTGGGCAGCCAGGGTAATGAAATTACCAACGAGCAGCAGAACTATTCGAACGCTTGGGCCTTTGCGACGGGCGGCGAGTACCAGCTTACGCCGAGTCTTGCGCTGCGCGCGGGTGTGACGCTCGACTTCACACCCACCAATGACCAAGACCGTAGCGTACGTATCCCGTCCGACGAGCGCCGTATCTTCTCTATCGGGGCGGGTTGGAGCCCCACACCCGACCTGACGTTGGACTTCGCTTACTCCTACCTCACCGAGCGCAGCACCTTTGTTGAGCAAGACCGCCAAGATTTGCTTGCCAGTGCCCAAACCGGTGGTGTCCCCGTTGGCGGTGCCACTTACTCTGCGGACTACAAAAACGAAGCCCATGGCTTCGGTGCCCAGCTGACCTATCGGTTCTGATCGGCTGCTCGCGCTTACTGATCGATCTGCGACACACTGACCCGGCTTCGGCCGGGTTTTTTACGTGAGGAACGAAGGGCTGGGTGGATGCGGTGAGCGCTGGGTTTCGTTACAATGCGAGCCAGAATATCGCCGCTGGGGTAGCTCGCGCAGGTGTCTCCGCCTAACCGTGAGCCGCTCCAGCGGCGCCTGTCTCTTTTATGCTGTGTTGAATACGGCCGTGAGACATCACCCATTACTGACCAAGGCTAGAGCGATCCATGTTGGAAACCAACCCGATTCATCACCAGATCAAGGACCTGTCTGAGCGGACAGACGTTCTTAGGGGGTATCTTTGACTATGCCGAGCGTAAAGATCGGCTAGAAGAAGTTTCCCGCGAACTCGAAGACCCCAACGTCTGGAACGACCCAGACTACGCCCAAAAGCTGGGCAAAGAGCGCGCCTCCCTCGAAGCCATCGTGGCGACCATCGACGAGCTGGACCAGGGCTTGGCGGATAGCCGCGACCTGCTGGAACTCGCCGAGATGGAAGAGGATGAAGGCACCGTCGAGGAAGTGCGTAAAGAGCTCAACGGCTTGCAGGGCGCGCTGGAAAAGCTCGAGTTTCGCCGCATGTTCTCGGGAGAGATGGACGAGAACAACGCCTATCTGGATATTCAATCGGGTTCCGGGGGCACCGAGGCGCAGGATTGGGCCAACATTCTGCTGCGCATGTACCTGCGCTGGGCCGAAAGCCACGGCTTCAAAACCGAGATCATCGAGATTTCGGCGGGGGAAGTGGCAGGTATCAAGTCGGCGTCCATCCATATTCAGGGCGATCATGCGTTTGGGTGGCTGCGCACGGAAACCGGCGTTCACCGCTTGGTGCGCAAAAGTCCGTTCGATTCCGGCGGCCGCCGTCACACCTCGTTTGCATCGGTGTTCTTGTCGCCGGAAATCGACGATAGCTTCGAGGTCGAGATCAACCCATCCGACTTGCGTGTTGATACCTACCGCTCCAGCGGTGCCGGGGGGCAGCACGTCAACACCACGGATTCCGCCGTGCGGATTACCCACGAGCCGACCGGCATTGTGGTGGCGTGCCAGAGCCAGCGTAGCCAGCATGCCAACCGCGACTTTGCTATGAAGCAGTTGAAGGCGAAGCTGTGGGAACACGAAATGCAAAAGCGCAATGCGGCCAAGCAGGAGGCGGAAGACTCCAAAGCCGATATCGGTTGGGGCAGCCAAATTCGCTCTTACGTGCTGGATGATCAGCGCATTAAAGACCTGCGCACCGGCGTTCAGTCCAGCAACTGCGACAAAGTGCTCGACGGCGATTTAGACCAGTTTATCGTCGCCAGCCTGAAGCAGGGTTTGTAATCTTTTTAGCGTTCGAACATGAATAGGGTGCCCGATGGCTAACCAAGACGCGTCTTCTCTCGATAATGAAAATCACCTGATCGCCGAGCGCCGTGCCAAGCTGGCGGCCCGCCGTGAGCGGGCGGCCGAGCAGGGCAAGAGCGCTTTCCCGAACGATTTCCGCCGCGACAGCCTCACCGTCGAGCTGCACAACTTGCTGGGCGAGAAAGACAAAGCCGAGCTGGAAGCGTTGAACCACCCAGCGTCGGTGGCCGGTCGTGTGATGCGCAAACGCGGTCCTTTCATCGTGATTCAGGACGTGGCGGGCCAGATCCAGCTCTACGTGGATAAAAAGGGGCTGCCGGAAGACGTGCTGGAAGACATCAAGGGCTGGGACATCGGCGATATCGTCGCCGCTCGTGGCCCGGTGCACAAATCCGGCAAGGGCGATCTGTACGTCATGATGGTCGAGGCGCAGCTGCTGACCAAGAGTCTGCGTCCGCTGCCGGACAAGTTCCACGGCCTGACCGATCAAGAAGCCCGCTATCGCCAGCGCTACGTGGATCTGATCATGAACCCGCAGTCGCGTAAGGTCTTCGAGACCCGCGCAGCGGTGATCAGCTCTATGCGCCGTTTCTTCGAAGCCCGTGGCTTCATGGAAGTGGAAACGCCGATGCTGCAGCCGATTCCCGGCGGTGCGGCGGCGCGTCCGTTCATCACTCACCACAATGCGCTGGATATCGATATGTACCTGCGTATTGCCCCGGAGCTTTACCTGAAGCGCCTGGTGGTGGGTGGTTTCGAGAAAGTGTTCGAGATCAACCGCAACTTCCGTAACGAAGGCTTGTCCACGCGGCACAACCCCGAGTTCACCATGGTGGAGTTCTACTGGGCCTACGCCGATTACCGCGACCTTCTGGACATGACCGAAGCCATGCTGCGCACCGCGGCGCAGGAAGTGCTGGGCACTACTACGATCACGTACCAAGGGGCCAGCTACGATTTCGGCCAGCCCTTCAAGCGTCTCACCCTGCGCCAAGCGATTCTGGATCACGGCGACGGCATCACCGACGCCGAGCTGGACACCCTGGATGCTGCCCGTGCTGCGGCAGAAAAGCTCGGTATCAAGGTCAAAGAGAGCTGGGGGCTAGGTAAAGTCCAAACCGAGATTTTTGAAGAAGTGGCGGAACACAAGCTGGACCAGCCGACGTTCATCACCGAATACCCGGCCGAAGTCAGCCCGCTGGCGCGTCGTAACGATGCGGACCCCTTCGTCACGGATCGCTTCGAGTTCTTCGTCGGTGGCCGCGAGATCGCCAACGGTTTCTCGGAGCTGAACGACGCCGAAGACCAAGCAGAGCGTTTCCGCGAACAGGCGGCCGAAAAAGACGCCGGTGACCTGGAAGCCATGTACTATGACGCCGACTACGTGCGCGCCTTGGAGTACGGCATGCCGCCGACGGCGGGCGAGGGCATCGGCATTGACCGCTTGGTGATGCTGTTTACCGACAGCCCCTCCATTCGAGATGTGCTGCTATTCCCGGCCATGCGCCCCGAGGTGGGTTAACGCTCAACCAGGCGGTAGCGGACGAAAAGTTGGTAAGGGCGCGATTTAGCGCCCATAATGGTCAACGTTTCGACGGCGAGGAGAATCCCATGAAACTGCTAAATCGCTCTGCCCTGAGCGTCAGGCCGACCCAGACCTTCGTGGACTGGATCAATGCGCTCGAACCCACCATGGGAGACGACGACCTGACCCTGGACGACGTCGAACGTGAAAGTACGGTATACCTGATCCCCGAGATGGATACCCCAGAGGCGTTGGAGACGTTCGTGCGTGAGCGTCACGTAGAAATCCTAGAGACCGAGCTACGCGCTTGGGAAGAGGATGAGCGTCAGTGGCCAGAAAAACTCGATTGGTCGCTGTTTCAGGACTTCCTGCGCGTGGAGCACAGCTACCTCGCCATCGACCTGGACGACGAAACGGCTCTGGAAATCTCGGATGTTGACGACGCACTGCTGCTCGACAACGAACAAGATTAGCGTGCTATTATTTTTAGCATGAGCGCACTGTAAAACCGGCTTCGGCCGGTTTTGCCGTTTCAGAGGGTGTTGTTCAGGAATTTATCACCATGCGACTGTTTGAAACTCGCCCCGGCGACGATGGGCTGCCCGGGCCTGAGCGTTTGTTGGCCGTGCTGGCGCTAGTGACCGGCACGCTGATGGCGGTAGTCGATACCACCATGATCAATTTGGCCTTGCCGACCATCGCGGCGGACCTAGACGTCTCGGCATCCCGGGCGGTGTGGATCACCAATCTCTTTCAGGTCGTCTGTGCGGCCTTTTTGCTCGTGTTTGCCGGAATCAGCGAGTTGATCACTCGCCGACGGCTGTATCTGTTTGGCTTGGCCACTTTCGTGCTGGCGGCACTCGGTGCCGCGCTGTCGCGTAACCTCGAAACGCTGCTCGTTTTTCGTGCGCTGCAGGGCTTGGGCGCGGCGGCCACGCTCTCCATCGGGCCGTCGCTCTATCGCGCTATTTTTCCCTCTCGGCTGCTTGGCAGCGCGCTGGGGCTGAGCGCTCTGGTCGTGGCTGGCGGCTATGCCGCAGGCCCCACGCTCAGCGGTGTGATTCTCTCGTTCGTGGAGTGGCCGTGGCTGTTCGCGCTCAACCTGCCGCTGGGACTCTGCTCACTCTGGCTGGCGCGACGCGCACTGCCGAAAGAGACGCCGCGCCAAGGCAGCTTCGATACGCTGGGGGCGCTCTACTCGATGCTGATGCTGGCGAGCTTTTTTATCGCCATGGACGCCGTGGGACACGCCGCGCCGGTGTGGCAGAGCGGCGGCTGGGGGCTACTGTCAGTGGCAGCCTGCGTGCTGTTCGTGCGTCGCCAGCACCGGGCACCTTACCCGTTGCTGCCGCTCAGTGTGTTTGCCGAAAAGCGCTTTACGCTGGCGGTGTCGGCCTCCGGCTTGGCGTTTATCGGTCAGGGACTCACCTTTGTAGCGCTGTCGTTTTTCTACCAAGAACAGATGGGGTTTTCGCCTCTGGAGACGGCGTGGCTGTTCACGCCATGGCCGCTGGCGATCATGCTGGTGGGGCCCGTCGCAGGGCGCTTGGCGGATCGCGTTAACCCCAGCCTGCTGTCGAGTACGGGACTGGTCCTGCTGATCGTCGGACTGGTGGCGCTGGCGCTGGTGGACGAGAGCACGGGAGTGGTGGGTAGCCTGTGGCGGACGGCACTCTGCGGGATCGGCTTTGGGCTTTTTCAGCCGCCGAATAACCGCGAAATGATGGGCAGCCTGCCGCCAGAGCGCAGCGCCAACGTCTCTGGTGTGATGAGTACGACCCGTACGGTGGGGCAATCCTTCGGGGTGGCGCTCGTGGGGGCGGCGCTGGCGCTGGGAGCGCCGATACAGGTCACGCTGTGGCTGGGGGCAGGAACGACGCTGTTGGCGCTACTGGCGAGCCTGTCTCGGGTGTCGCTGGCCCAACGGGCGCTCATCGAGCGGCGGGCATCGTCTGTTGGGAAGTAAGGGCGTACAATAGAGGCGTTGCTGACGGAAGGAGAGTCCCATGGCGATACAGACACAAATTGAGCAAAAGTTGGCGTCGCTAACCCCAGACGTGCTCCGAGTCGAGAACGAGAGCCACATGCATAACGTGCCGGCCAACTCGGAAACGCACTTCAAAGTCACCCTGGTAAGCGATAGCTTTGACGGCATGATGCCGGTGAAGCGTCATCAGCAAATATACGCCCTGTTGGCCGACGAGCTTTCGGGCCCGGTTCACGCGCTGGCGTTACATCTCTATACGCCCCGTGAGTGGCAGGCGCGCGGCAGCGAGCGTCCCAACTCTCCCAACTGTCGTGGCGGCGGCCAGTGACCCCAGAAGCCACTCGTCGGCACTATCTGGATGCCATGGGCATTACGTCCTGGGCGTCCCGTTATCAGTTGCCCAACGCCCTGCCAACCGGCGCCTGTGAGTGGGAGGACGCACCGGCCAAAGCGGCCCCGCGCGAGCGCCTGCAGGCGTTGCTGGACGACGCCCCTGCGCCTCGCCCGCCGCGTCAAGCCGATGCCGAGCCAAACGCGCCGTCGGTGACGTCACCTTCAGCCGTCAAAGCGCTGTTAGGGCAAGCCGTGACGGCGCCTCAACCGGAAGCCGCCCCTGCGCCTGAACCGGCGGCCCCGCCCCGCGAGCGCGCCAAACCGCTGAACTTCAGTCTTTCCTGCGTCTGTCTTGGCGGGCGGTGGTTGAGTCTCTGTGAAGGCACGCTATCGGTGGTGGAACAACAGCTGCTGGCCAATATACTGCGTGCTGTGGACATCTGGCGCGGTGAGCTGCCGACGGTGACTCACTTCACCTGGCCACCCATGGCCACCGCTTTCGAGCCGGAAGAGCCCCTCGAAGAAGCCCAAGAGGGCGTGGCGGCGTTCATTGCCGGGGCAGCAAGTCGGCAAGGCTGGCAACTAGAGCAAGTGCTGTGGTGGGGCGCAGAGACGGCCTCGCCCGACTTGGCGCGCGTCATCGCACTTGATGAAGGGCAGAGCCAAACGCTCGCGCTACCGGTTTGGCAAGGCCCCTCGCTGGCAGCGCTCATCCAGAACGCTAGCGCCAAGCGCGCGCTATGGCCCCATTTGGTGGCATTAGGCAAGCAGTGGGGCAAGGTGTGATTCGTCGGCTGAGCGCGGTCGACCGAGCGCTTTTGCTCGCGCTCGAAGCCCTCGCGCAAAGCGGCGCCAGTGGCCAGCAGCTAGAGGAGGCGCTGGCCGATGAGCAAGCTTGGGTCTTGGGAGATTGGCAGGGCGACGCGCTCGCAGGCTACGCCCTGGTCGCGAAACTACCGTTCGATGCCGAATTACAGGCCATTGGCGTGCGGCCTGATTGCCAGGGGCAAGGCATAGGGCGACGCTTGTTGGATGAGGTCATTGCCATGGCAACGGGCTGGCAAGCCGAGCGATTACTGCTGGAAGTACGCGCCGGAAACCAGCGAGCCCTTGCGCTCTATCGGCAGGTAGGTTTTCAGGAAGATGCTCGTCGGAAGGGCTACTACCCGGCCGCCAACGGCGCGACCGGGCGGGAAGATGCGCTACTGATGTCTCGAACGCTGGCTTAGGACGCGCTGCTGTCGTCCATACCGTCGAACTTGCTGAGCACACCCTGCAAACGGCGCTCCCACTCTTCGCGCTCTTGTTTTAGCTGCGCATTTTCGTTGCGCAACTCTTCGTTTTCCAGCTTCATCATCTCCAACGCCTCGACGGTGTCGGTGACTTTCTGCTCCAACTGATTGAACAACTCAAGGCTCATGCCTACCTCCAGTAACGAACGACAGGCGGCTGCCTGTCGTCTTGCCATAAAATGGATCGCGATGTGTGACGTAATGGGGCGAGCGTAACGCCGCTGTTACTTGGCGGCAAGCGCTTTACGCGGGTAACCGTCGATAGAGCCTGGCCATGCTTTCACCTGCCTGGGTTTCACGATGGAGCTGCCAGTTGGCCGGTACCGTTGGCGTCAGGCTCTGTTCGGTTTCCAAGTAGATCATCGCCTCCTTGGCTAACCATCCGTGTGCTTCTAATGCGCT
Organism: Halomonas meridiana; assembly: GCF_009846525.1. Classification (NCBI taxonomy): domain Bacteria; kingdom Pseudomonadati; phylum Pseudomonadota; class Gammaproteobacteria; order Oceanospirillales; family Halomonadaceae; genus Vreelandella; species Vreelandella aquamarina. The sequence goes on from NZ_CP024621.1 coordinate 526,160, forward strand.
GCAGCAAGACGCGGCCCATCCCTGGTGGAAGGGCGGGTCGAGAAACACCACGTCCATCGGCTGTCCTGGCGACGCGACGAACGCTAGGGCATCGGCGGTGATGACCTTGCCCTGCGCGGCTTTCAAGGTGGTGAGATTCTCACGAATATGCGACGCCACCTGGGCGTCACGCTCGACGAACGTGACCTCGGCGGCCCCCCGTGAGAGCGACTCGATGCCTAGCGCGCCGGTGCCTGCAAACAGGTCCAGCACCTGCTTGCCGTAGAGGGCCTGGCCTAGCCAATTGAACAGCGTTTCGCGTACGCGGTCCGGCGTGGGACGCAGGCCCGGGCGGTCGAGTACGGGTAGCTGACGGCGGCGAAAATCACCGCCGATGATGCGCAGCTTCCCCGGCGGTTTGGCTTGGCCGCGAGAGGATGTCGATGGGCGCGAGGAAGCGCGAGAAGGGCGTTGTCGTTTCATATCGCGATTGTAGCGGGCTACTTATCCAAAGTCTTGGTCTGCGGTGGTAGGATAATCCCAATGATCACCTATTTAGTCGGATGACACCTATGTTCGGTTTTTTCAAACGTAAGAAAAAGCACGACTCCCAGCAGGAGCCTCAAGACGCCCAGGAGCAGCCAGCGCTGCCGGAAGAGCCCGAAGGCGCGCCCGATACGGCGCCTGAGGCGGAGGTTTCAGCCCCGGCGACATCGCCGGCCGAGCCGCAGGAAGAAGAATCCCTCAAGCCGGCAGCGCGCGAGGACGCCTACGCGCTCGCTCAGGAGCAGTCGCCCGAGCCGGTGAACAAAGAGGACGTGCAGCCCACCGGGGTCGATGAGGACGTGGCCCCGGCGCCGATGATGGATACTGTGCCAGAGCCAGAGCCAGAGCCAGAGCCAGAGCCAGAGCCAGAGCCAGAGCCAGAGCCAGAGCCAGAGCCAGAGCCAGAGCCAGAGCCAGAGCCAGAGCCAGAGCCAGAGCCAGAGCCAGAGCCAGAGCCAGAGCCAGAGCCAGAGCCAGAGCCCGCCGCGAAGCCAGCCCTTCAAGAGAAGCCAGTGGCGGAAAAGGGCGAAAAGAAAGGCTGGTTTGCGCGCATCAAGTCTGGTCTAGGGAAAACTCGCGCCAACCTGACCGACGGCCTGGCCGATCTGTTCCTCGGCAAAAAGCATATCGATGACGAGCTGCTGGAAGATCTGGAAACTCAGCTGCTCATGGCCGATGTGGGTATCGAAGCGACGAGCGAGATCATCGAGCGCTTGGAAGCGCGGGTGTCCCGCAAAGAGCTGAACAACCCCGAGGCGCTCTACCGTGGCTTGCAGGAAGAGTTAGCCGCGCTGCTGGCCCCCGTGTCGGCTCCGCTCAGCTTCGAGAAAGAGAGTGATGGCCCCTTCGTGATTTTGGTGGTCGGGGTCAATGGCGTTGGTAAGACCACCACCATCGGTAAGCTCACCCAGCGCTTTCAGCGCGAAGGTAAGAGCGTCATGCTGGCGGCCGGGGATACTTTCCGTGCCGCGGCGGTCGAGCAGTTGAAGGTGTGGGGCGAGCGGAACAGTGTGCCGGTCATTGCTCAGCATACCGGTGCCGACAGCGCTTCGGTGATATACGACGCGGTGGCGGCCGCCAAGTCTCGCGGCGTGGACGTGCTGATCGCCGATACCGCCGGGCGGCTGCACAACAAGAGCCACCTGATGGAAGAGTTGAAAAAAGTCCATCGGGTAATGCAGAAGCTCGATGACACAGCGCCCCACGAGGTCATGCTGGTACTGGATGCGGGCACGGGGCAGAACGCCATTTCCCAGGCCACGACCTTCAACGAAGCGGTGCCGATTAGCGGGATTACCCTGACCAAGCTGGATGGCACCGCCAAAGGCGGCATCATCTTCGCGCTGGCAAAGCAGCTCGAGACGCCGATCCGCTTCATTGGGGTAGGCGAAGGTCTGGACGACCTGCGCCCCTTCAACGCCAACGATTTCGTCAACGCGCTGTTTGACCGCCAAGGAGACGATGGCCGCGCATGATTGCCTTTGAGCACGTGGGGAAGCGCTATGGAGGGCGCTTCGAGGCGCTGGCACACCTGAACTTTCGCGTCGCGAGAGGTGAAATGGTGTTTCTCACCGGCCACTCGGGAGCGGGAAAAAGTTCGCTGCTGCGCTTGATCATGCGGCTGGAAAAACCCAGCCGGGGACGCGTCGTCGTGGCCGGGCACGACATCGCCCAACTCCACGCCAGCCAGGTGCCGTTCTACCGCCGTCAGATTGGCGTAGTGTTTCAGGATCATCAGCTGCTGTTTGATCGTAGCGTGTTTCACAACGTCTCGCTGCCGCTGGACATTCAGGGGGTGGAACCCCGCGAAGCGGCCCGGCGCGTGCGCGCCGCGCTGGACAAGGTTGGCCTGTTACACCGTGAAAAGGCCTTGCCCATCGAGCTGTCGGGCGGTGAGCAGCAGCGCGTGGGCATCGCCCGCGCCGTGGTTAACAAACCCGCACTGCTGCTGGCCGACGAACCCACCGGAAACCTCGACCCCCAGCTCTCTGCCGATATCATGGCGCTATTCGAAGACTTTAACCGTATCGGCACCACGGTGATGATTGCGAGTCACGACTTGGCGCTGATCGCGCGCCTACGTCATCGAATTCTGCGCCTGCGTGATGGGCGTCTCGTCGCCGATGAGGGGGCCGTATGAAGCGCTCGACCACCCCTCGCCAAAGCGGCGCTGCTCCGCGTCCGCGCGCCGCCCGCGCGCCCGTGAAGACCGCTACGCCTACACCCGAGAAAACGCCCCGCAGCGGCGCTCGCTCTCAGCAAACGCGCGTTAGCAGTCGCCTGCGAGCGTGGGGCCGTCACCATCGCGCCATGGCGCTGGATAGCCTTTTTCGACTGGTGCGCTACCCGCTGGGCAACTTGCTGACCATGCTGGCGATTGCCATCGCCCTGGTGCTTCCCGCAGCCCTGTGGCTGACGCTGGACAGCGCCAAGCTGCTGGACGCCGAGCTGGATGAAAGCGCATCGCTCACCGTGTACCTCGAGATGGGCGTCGACGCAGCGCAAGCGTCCCGAATCGAAGAGGCGGTGAGCGCTGATGACGGCGTGGCCAAGACGCGCATGATTAGCCCTGAGCAAGGCATGGCGGATTTTCAGCAGTCGCTGGGTATCGACGATACCCTAGCAGGGCTCGAGGACAATCCGCTCCCCGCGAGCATCGTCATTTCCCCCCAAGATGTAGAGCCCGCTGCGATGGCCGAACTGGCCGAGCGATTGGAGGGGTTAGCTGGCATCGACGAAGTCCGCGTGGATTTAGCCTGGGTCGAGCGGCTGCGCCATTTGGCGGCACTCGGCCGCCGCGTTGCGCTGGCGCTGGGCGTGCTGTTCGGTTTCGGTGTGCTGCTGGTCGTTGGCAATACCATCCGCTTGGCGGTGGAGAGTCGGCGTCGAGAAATCGAAGTGGTGATGCTGATCGGCGCGACACACGCCTTCGTGCGTCGACCCTTCTTGTACAGCGGTGCCTGGTATGGCGCGGGGGGAGGGCTCCTGGCGCTGGGGCTGTTGGCCTTGGGCAACCACTGGCTATCGTTGCCAGTGGCCGCGCTGGCGGCCAGCTACGGTGCCAGCTTCAGCTTGCCGCAGTTGGACGTGACAGGCTCTACAATTCTGCTATCTTGCAGTACACTACTTGGCTGGCTAGGCGCTTGGCTTGCCGTCACGCGTCATCTGTCCAGTATTCGCCCGCGCTGAGCCGACGCCTGCACCGCTGTCATCATAGAGTTACATGCAGCGTCTAGACTCGATACCCTGTGTCATGCGGGCAACCACGGGGAATATCTACCCCCGTTGGTCGATGCAGTGTTGGCATCGGTCATTTGAACCTTAGGCTTCGACTAAGGTCTTAAGCGTTAATGCAAGACGTTTGGCAGCACGTATTCACGTCACGCCAGCACGTCAACCACGATAGGTTTTAAGGGAGACCACCTGCACATGAGCACTAGTCTTCTACCGGTGGGACAGCTTTCGCCAGGTAACGACCTGGGAGGCTATATTCAAGCGGTGAATGGCATCGCTGTGCTGAGCGTCGAGGAAGAGCGCGAGCTAGCGTTCCGCCTCTACGATGAGGGCGATTTGGAGGCAGCGCGCCGGTTGGTGCTGTCGCACCTGCGGTTTGTGGTGCACATTGCCCGCAGCTACTCAGGCTACGGCCTGCCGCAAGCGGACTTGATCCAAGAAGGCAACGTAGGCTTGATGAAAGCCGTGAAGCGCTTCGACCCGAATCAAGGGGTGCGCTTGGTGTCGTTCGCCGTGCATTGGATCAAAGCCGAGATTCATGAGTTCGTGCTGCGTAACTGGCGTATCGTCAAAATCGCCACCACCAAGGCGCAGCGTAAGCTGTTCTTCAACCTGCGCAGCGCGAAAAAGCGTTTGGCATGGCTGAACAACGACGAGGTCGATGCGATTGCCAAAGACCTCGACGTGAAGCCGGAAGTCGTGCGCGATATGGAAGGCCGCCTCTCGGCATTCGATGCCGGGTACGATGCGTCGCCCAGCGACGACGAAGAGAGCACGTACCAAGCGCCAGCGTACTTCCTCGACGATGCCTCCGCCGACCCGGCAACGCAGCTCGAAGATAGTGACTTCGAAGAGGACTCCACGCGCCGTCTTCAATTGGCGCTCAAAGGGCTGGATGAGCGCTCGCGGGATATTCTGCAGCGCCGCTGGCTCACCGACGATAAAGCCACGCTGCACGATTTGGCCGATGTGTACGGCGTTAGCGCCGAGCGTATTCGCCAGCTCGAAAAGAACGCCATGAAGAAGCTTCGCCAGAAAATGGGCGACGCGGTGATCGCAGCGTAACGCTGAGTCGTCACGATAAAAAACGCCCCGACGGTTCGCACCGCCGGGGCGTTTTCGTTTGCCTCGTTCGTCTGTCACGTCATGCAGGTTGGGCCGTGGCCCGTAACAGCTGGCCCGAGATCAGCGTCCACTGGTCGTCCCAATACTCGGTAGGTAGCCGTTTGAAGTCGCTGCGTACGTATTGCGAAATACGCCCCTCGGCCTGAGCGATCAACAAATTGGCGGCGGCCGAGGCGGAAATGCTGGTGCGCAGCCCTTCGCGCAGCTCGGCTTCACGGAGCACCTGCTTGAGCTGGGTCTCTAGGCGCTCGAAGAGCTGGTGTACCCGCTGGCGCAGTCGAGCGGTCTCTCCGGTGAGCACATCGCCTCCCAGTACCCTGGCAAGCCCTGGGTTCTTCTCGGCAAACCCAAGCAGGAGCGAGAGAATCGTTCCGCAGCGGGTGGTTGCGTCGGGAATATCATCGAGAATGCGGGTGATTCGGGCGAAAATGCTCTCTTCGATAAAGTCGATCAAGCCCTCGAACATGCGCGCCTTGCTGGGAAAATGGCGATACAGCGCCGCTTCGGAAACGCCCACTTGGCGCGCCAGGGCAGCCGTGGTGATGCGTTTACCGCTATCCTCTTCCAGCATGATGGCCAGCGCCTGCAGTATCTGCTCGCGGCGGCGAGGTTTGCGATCGTCACTCATGACTCTTGCCCTCCGTCGCGATTAGCCTGCGTCAGTGATCAGGGTGCCTACCCCGGCGTTGGTGAAAATTTCCAGCAGTACGGCGTGGGGCACACGCCCATCGATGATGTGGGCGCTGTTCACGCCGCCTTTCACCGCGTCCAGCGCGCAGCGGATCTTGGGGAGCATCCCGCCGTAGATGGTGCCGTCGGCAATCAGACCGTCCACCTGAGCGGTCGTGAGCCCGGTCAGGACCTTGCCTTCGCTGTTCATCAAGCCTGCCACATTGGTGAGCAGCATCAGCTTTTCGGCGTTCAGCGCTTCGGCCAGCTTTCCTGCCACCAGGTCGGCGTTGATGTTGTAGCTGTTCCCTTCGTCATCGACCCCGATAGGCGCGATGACCGGGATGAAGTCGCGAGCGGCCAGCATCTCGATGAGGTCGGTGGAGATCGACTCCACTTCGCCCACGTGGCCAATATCGATGATCTCCGGCGCGGTCATCTCCGGGCTTTGGTGCTCTACCTTGAGCTGGCGAGCGCGAATTTGAGCGCCATCTTTTCCGGTCAAACCAATCGCTTTGCCGCCGCTTTGGTTGATCAGGTTGACGATGCTCTTGTTGACCAAGCCGCCCAGTACCATCTCGACCACGTCCATGGTTTGGGAGTCGGTGACCCGCATGCCGTTGACGAAGCGGGATTCGATATTGAGCTTCTCCAGCAGACTGCCAATTTGCGGACCGCCGCCGTGCACCACTACCGGGTTGATGCCAACCTCTTTCATCAGCACGATGTTACGAGCAAACGAGTCGATCAGCGTGTCTTCGGTCATGGCGTTGCCGCCGTATTTGACGACGACGGTTTTACCGGAAAATTGCTGAATATAGGGAAGTGCTTCTGACAGCACTTCCACAACGACCTGAGGGTCGCGGCTAGCTGAACTCATGACGATGTCCCTTGGCTCTTTTTTAATGTCGGTTGCGTCGCTGTGCGCGGCTGGCAATCACAGCCTGTTTAACACGTCGCGCGTTCTAAAGGCGCGATCATGCCGTTGTGGTGGCCGGTATGGTCAGTGTAGGTGCGACACCGTGCAGCGCGTTTGCAAAGCGTTCACGGATGCGAGCAAGTGCTTCGCTGTCCTTTCCCTCGAAACGCAGAACCAGTGCAGGCGTCGTGTTTGAGGCGCGGCATAATCCCCAGCCGTCTGGGTAATCAACGCGAATGCCATCCAGCGTGGTTTTGATACCTTCGCCGAAGTCGCCCTCTCTGGCAAGCGTCTCGATAATGGCAAATTTTTCTTCATCGGCAACGCTGATATTGATCTCTGGCGTGCTGACATCCTGGGGGAACTGGTCGAAAAAAGCGTCCGCATCGCCTTGGAACTGGGCAAGGATCTCCAGCAGTCGAGCGGCCGAGTAGAGGCCGTCATCGAAACCGTACCAGCGCTCCTTGAAAAAGAGATGACCGCTCATTTCACCGCCCAGCAGCGCGCCGGTCTCTTTCATCCGCGCTTTGATGAGCGAGTGGCCGGTGCGCCACATCTCGGGGTCGCCGCCTGCCTCGCTAATCACCTTCGCTAGGTTGCCGGTGCACTTGATATCGAAGACGACTTTGGCGCCCGGGTTGCGCGACAGCATATCGGTGGCAAACAGCATCATCAGGTGGTCGGGATAAATCATGCGCCCTCGGGGCGTGACGACGCCTAGACGGTCACCGTCGCCATCGAAGGCCAGGCCGATGTCGGCACCGGTCTGTTGAACGTGGCGAATCAGGTCCTGCAGATTTTCAGGCTTACCGGGGTCGGGGTGATGGTTGGGGAAGCGCCCATCGATCTCGGCGAACAGCGGCGTGGTGGCGACGCCCAAACGTTCGACGAGCTGGGGGCCTAATTCGCCCGCCACACCGTTGCCGCAATCCACCACGGCGCTGAGCGGGCGTGCCAGTGTCACATCACTCAAGATGCGCTCCAGGTAGGTGGCGCGCAAATCGTGGTGGCGAACGCTACCGTCGCCGTGGGTGAAATTACCTGCCTGAATGCGCTCAAAGAGCGCAGTAATCGCGTCGCCCGATAAGGTGTCGCCCGCCAGGACGATTTTAAAGCCATTGTAGTCCGGCGGGTTGTGGCTACCGGTGAGCATCACGCCTGAGCGGCTCTCTGCCAGCGTATGCGTGGCAAAGTAGAGGACCGGTGTGGGCACCATGCCGATGTCGATCACGTCCCGCCCTGCGGCCTGTAGGCCGCGAATGAGCGCCGCCTGCAGGCGCGGCCCAGAGGTGCGGCCATCCCGGGCCACGATCACCGTCTGTTCGCCCCGAGCGGCCGCTTCGGAGCCGACGGCGCGGCCAATCAGCTCGGTGGTGGCGTCGTCAAGTGTGTCATCTACTACGCCGCGAATGTCATAGGCGCGAAATATCGAAGCGGGTACGGTCATCATCGATCCTTGAAAACGCTGATAGGGGAGTGAGTCGGCGCGTTATTGACGTCCGGTGCTGCCAAAACCGCCGCTGCCGCGGGACGAGTCGGTGAAGCGATCGACGAGGTCGAGATCAGCTTGCACCACGGGCACCAGAACGTATTGGGCGAGCCGTTCGAAGGGGGTGATCGTGAAGCTGGCCTGACCGCGGTTCCAGACCGAGATCATCAGCTCGCCCTGGTAGTCGGAGTCGATCAAACCTACCAGATTGCCCAGTACGATGCCGTGTTTATGGCCAAGGCCAGAGCGCGGAAAAATCATGCCCGCTAAGCCTGGGTCTTCGATATAGATGGCCAGCCCAGTGCGCACGAGCTGACACTCGCCAGAGGCGAGCGTCAGCGGCTCATTCAGCAACGCCCGTAAGTCCATGCCTGCAGAGCCTGCCGTGGCGTAGGTGGGCAGATAGTCATGCAGACGCTCGTCCAAAACGTGGCACTGTAGGCGCGGGCGGGGGCTACTCATGGTCAGGCTCCAGAGGTGGTCAAGGAGAGTTGTGTGAAAGCGCGTTGAACGATCAGCGCGGCCAACTGGGTTTTGGGTTGCGGCGCCGCCGCCCATTGCTCGCTTCCATGGGGCGTTCGCCATAGCAGGAGCGCTGCGTTGTCGTCGCTGCCAAAGCCCAGGCCCTGCTGGGAAACGTCGTTGGCGACGATCATGTCGAGCCCTTTGCGGGTGAGCTTGTCCTGGGCGTAGCGCTCCACGTCCTGGGTCTCGGCGGCAAAGCCCACGACGAAGGGGCGCTGGCCGTCTGGCAGTGCCGCCACGTCGGCAATGATGTCGGGGTTTTTCACCAGCGTGAGCGTCAGGGTGTCCTGGTCGTCGGTTTTTTTCAGCTTGTGCTCGGCCGCATGGGCGGCGCGGTAATCGGCCACCGCTGCGCAACCAATGAACAGCGCTGCCGTTGGTGCGAGGCGCAGCGCTGCCTCGTGCATCTGCAGGGCCGTATCGACGCTGATCCGCTCGACCCCATGAGGGGTGGGCAGATTGACCGGGCCGCTGATCAGCGTAACCCGTGCTCCTTGCGCGGCGGCTTCGGCTGCCAGGGCATAGCCCATCTTGCCTGAGCTGTGATTCGACAGGTAGCGGACGGGGTCTAATGCTTCCCGGGTAGGGCCAGCAGTAATCACCACGTGCGGAGCATCTTGGGAGGCAATGGACGGTGGAGCAAAATGGCGGCGAAGCGCTTCAATGATCTCCTCAGGTTCGCTCATTCGCCCTGGGCCGACGTCACCGCAGGCTTGGTCGCCTGCGGCGGGGCCAATGAGCTGCCAGCCGTCGCTGGCCAGCTGGGCGACGTTGCGCTGAGTGGCGGGGTGGCGCCACATGGCTTGATTCATCGCTGGCGCGATGAGTCGTGGCGCCTCGGAGGCCAAGCAGAGCGTAGTGAGCAGGTCATCCGCCATGCCGTGCACCAGCCGCGCGATCAGGTCGGCCGTGGCCGGGGCGATGACGATGGCATCCGCCCAGCGGGCGAGCTCGATGTGTCCCATGCCGGCTTCCGCGTCAGGATCGAGGAGCGAGGTCCGCACGGGCTCGCCCGAGAGCGCCTGAAGCGTGAGGGGCGTGATGAAGGCTTGGGCCCCCTCGGTCATGACCACGCGCACTTCGCAGCCCGCCTGCTTGAGCAGCCGTACGATCAGCGCGCTTTTGTACGCCGCGATGCCCGCGCTAACGCCGAGCAGCAGGCGCTTACCCGCAAGTGACGACAAAGGGGAGTGCGAAAGTGAGGCCATGGTGGGCAGTCCAGTGTGACGATCAACAAGGGGCTTACCATACCATTTGACCGATTATTTTGGCATGCTCAGGCGAGCGCTGATAAAGCTAGGTAAAGTGAGGTGTGCGGTAGGCATCGCTCATCAAGTGTAGAGGCAGGGAGGCGTCGAATGGGAATTAATCACTGGCCTGAGGGCGAGCGGCCACGGGAAAAACTGCTCAATATGGGCGCTCAGGCGCTCTCGGATGCGGAGCTTTTGGCTATTTTTCTTCGCGTAGGGGTGCAGGGGCGCTCTGCGGTGGATTTGGCGCGGGACCTGCTTACCAGTTTCGGGGGATTAAGGCAGTTGCTGGAAGCCGACCAAACCCAGTTCTGTGCCGCTCGTGGGCTGGGGAGCGCTAAATTTGCGCAACTACAGGCCACACTTGAGCTTTCAAGGCGGCATTTAGCCAGTCAACTGGCGCGTGGCAATGCGTTAACCTCACCTGCCTTAGTGCGTCACTACCTGAGCTCTCAACTGCGTCATTTGGGGCATGAAGAGTTCGCGGTACTTTTTTTGGATACGCAGCACCGAATTATTCGCTATGAATCCCTGTTTCGCGGTACCCTAGACAGCGCATCCGTTTATCCCCGCGAAGTTGCCAAGCGTGCGCTGGAACTACATGCTGGCGCTGTCATCCTGGCCCACAATCACCCCTCGGGTGTGGCTGAGCCCAGCGATGCCGATCGACGTATCACCGAACGCTTGAAAGATGCCCTTGCACTCTTTGACGTGCGGGTTCTCGATCATTTTGTGGTGGGAGACGGAGACGTGGTGTCGTTTGCCGAGCGTGGCTGGCTATAGCCGTCATATCAGCAGGAGAAAACGTGCGGCGGGTTGTAAGGCCAATGCCTCTTTTCTAAGTAAATTGTCCAAAAACGCGCTTTTTTGGCCTTTTTGGGCGGTTTCGCTTGCTGGTAGCTAGGTGCTCTGGTATAAAGTGCCACCTTTGAACTTGGGTTGAATAACGGATTTGGGTACAGCTAGGCGGTTAACTGCGTCGACTCCCTCCCTGCTCCGGTTTGCCCGACAGTTTTGAACAACTCGCCAAGCGGTTGGAGGCTCTCATGTCCAAAGTATGTCAGGTTACCGGCAAGCGTCCGGTAACTGGTAATAACGTTTCTCACTCCCAGCGTAAGACACGTCGTCGTTTCTTGCCGAACCTGCACACCCATCGTTTTTGGGTTGAATCCGAAAACCGCTTCGTCAAGCTGCGCGTTTCCTCCAAAGGCATGCGCATCATCGACAAGAAAGGTATCGAGACGGTTCTGGCCGACATCCGCAAACGCGGCGACGCTATCTAAGCTAGCTTCTGGTAAGCACTTTTGGGAGAGTTAAACCATGCGCGATAAGATCAAGCTGGTGTCTAGTGCCGGTACTGGCCACTTCTACACCACTGATAAGAACAAGCGGAACACCCCGGATAAGTTCGAATTCAAGAAATACGACCCGGTGGTCCGTAAGCACGTCATCTACAAGGAAGCCAAGATCAAGTAATCGCGGTTACGATGATCGGCTTTCACCGCAGGCGAGCGCCTGTTGAAAAACCCGGCCCAAAGCCGGGTTTTTGCATGTCTGTCGTTAGTGCCCTGGCTGGTCCTGGCTGTCACGGCGCTGTCATCATAGGCTTTCATCATGCCCGAACTGCCTGAAGTAGAAACCACACGACGTGGCATTGCCCCCTATCTCGAAGGGCAAGAGATTACCGAAGTGCGAGTGCGCCAGCCGCGCTTGCGCGTGCCGGTGCCTGACGATCTGGCCGATCGCCTGATCGGCGCGCGCGTCGGCGAGCTGGCGCGCCGCGCCAAGTATTTGCAGATGCCGCTAGCCATGCCCGATGGCCATGCCACGCTGCTGTGGCACTTGGGCATGTCGGGAAGCCTGCGTATTGCGCGCCTGGGCGACGTGCCTAAAAAACACGATCATGTGGATCTTGTGACGGCCAGCGGCTATGTGCTGCGCTACCATGACCCGCGGCGGTTTGGTTTCGTCGACTGGCAGCAGGGCGACGGCAGTGGCGATACCCGCCTTGCGCATCTTGGCCCCGAGCCGCTGAGCGAGGCCTTCGATGGCCAGTGGCTCTACCGCCTGTCCCGTGACAAGCGCGTGGCGGTCAAACCCTTTTTGATGGATAACCGCGTGGTCGTGGGTGCGGGCAATATCTATGCCGCCGAAGCGCTGTTCATGGCTGGTATCGACCCGCGCCGTGCGGCGGGGCGTATCTCCCGGGCGCGCTACGATGCGCTGGCGGCCGCCGTCAAAGAGGTCTTGGCGGCAGCCATTACCCAGGGCGGCACCACGCTGCGCGATTTCGTCAGCGGCCAAGGAGAGCCCGGTTATTTCGCCCAGCGGCTGAACGTTTACGGTCGCCACGGGCAGCCCTGCCTGCGCTGTGGCAGCGAGCTTAGGCGGATCACTCTGGGCCAGCGGGCCAGCGTTTTTTGCCCCGGCTGCCAGCGCTAATCGCCGCCTTGGGCGGCGACCTGTTTTGCTTATGCGGGCAGCGCGTCGACGTTGCTCGCCTGCTCTTTTGGAGATTGTTGTGACTCAACGCCTGCGCCTGAACAAGAACGCCGATCGCCGCTTGAAGGCTGGCCATCTGTGGATCTACTCCAACGAAGTCGATATCAAAGAGACGCCGCTGAAAAACTTTGCGGCGGGTGAGCCTGCGCTCGTGGAGGCGTCCAACGGAAAAACGCTGGGCGTGGCTTACGTGAATCCCCACTCGTTGATCTGTGGGCGCGTCATGTCCCGCGATCCTGAAATGCGCCTGGACCGCTCGCTGTTCGTGCATCGTTTCAATCAAGCGCTCGCGCTGCGTCAGCGCGTGTTCGATCAGCCGTTCTATCGTCTGATTCACGGTGAAGGCGATCTGCTGCCGGGCTTGGTGATCGACCGGTTTGGCGATGTGCTGGTGGTGCAGCTCAACACCGCCGGTATGCAGGCACTGGCAGAGGAGATCGTCGATGCGCTGGAGAAAGTCGTCAAGCCGAGCGCCATCGTCTTCCGTAACGACACCGGTGGCCGCCGTCAGGAGGGTCTGGAAGCCCACGTGGAAGTGGTCAAAGGCACGCTGCCCGATGAAGTGCTGCTGGTCGAAAATGGCGTCACCTTTGCCGTACCGGTGCTGAACGGCCAGAAAACCGGCTGGTTCTACGATCACCGCGTCAACCGCGCTTGGCTCAACAGCCAAGTGGCGGGTAAGCGCGTGCTGGATGTCTTCAGCTACGTGGGTGGCTGGGGCGTTCAGGCAGCGGCCAGCGGGGCATCAGAAGTGCTCTGCGTGGACGCATCCGGTGCGGCGCTGGAGCAGGTGGCGCGTAACGCCGAGCTGAACGGTGTTCAAGAGCAGGTGGCGATTGGCGAAGGCGACGCCTTTGAAGCCCTGGCGGCATTGAAGGCCGATGGCGAGCAGTTCGACGTGGTGATTCTCGATCCGCCTGCGTTCATCAAAAAGCGCAAGGACATTCCCAACGGTGAGCGCGCCTACTCGCGTCTCAATCGTGAGGCGATGCGTTTGCTGGGCCGCGACGGCCTGCTGCTGTCGGCGTCGTGCTCCATGCACTTGGCGTCCGAGCGCTTGGTCGACGTAGTCCGCGGCGCGGTGCGCCACCAGGATCGTCACGGCCAGGTCATCTTCCAGGGCCACCAAGGGCCGGATCATCCGGTACATCCGGCCATTCCGGAAACGGCCTATTTGAAGGCGCTGGGCGTTCGCGTATTCCGCGATTGAACCCCCCGCTAACCGTCAATATGAGGTAGAACAAGGAGAGAGCCACATGGAGTGGGCATTGCCAGACCCGTTTGTGATCGACCTGAAGGTGCTGCCCGAGGCGATCGATGCCTATCAGCACGTCAATAACAGCGAGTACTTGCGCTGGGTTGAGCAAATTAGCTGGGCGCACTCCGAGGCACTGGGGCTCTCTCTTGAGCGCTACCGATCGCTGGACAGGGCAATGGTGGTACACCGCCATGAGCTGGACTACCTCGCACCCGCCTTTTCCGGCGATGCGCTGCAGCTTGCGACTTGGATCGTCGCCTGCGACGGCCGGTTTAGCCTAACCCGTCGCTTTCAGTTGAAGCGTGTGGAGGATGGCAAAACGCTGCTCAACGCCCGCACCCGATTTGCGTGCGTGGCCCTCTCCAGCGGCCGCCCGAAGCGTTTGCCCGACGAGTATCAGCGTATCTATGGCAGTGCGGTGATCGAGGAGCGATGAGGCGGCGCTGAGGAGCGTCGATTTTTTCGTGTGCCGCGCTCACGCACTAGATATTTCTGTTAAAAAACGCCTTAGCCGGCGTTTTTTTCGTTTTGATTCATAGGGGTGGTGGTCCTCACCGGCTGTGCTGTAATGCAGTGAGCAACGTGTCGTTCATCCGAATTGTGGAGAATTCAGCCATGAAAATTGCCGTTCCCAAAGAGATCAAAAATCACGAGTACCGTGTCGCCCTTACGCCGACAGGGGTGCGCGAGCTAACCGGGCGTGGCCACCATGTCTACGTGGAGAGTGGCGCGGGCGACGGCGCAGGCTTTCCCGATAGCGCGTATCAAAGCGCGGGCGCCACCATCGAAAAAAGCGTGGAGGCGCTGTGGCAACACGCCGAGCTGATCTTGAAAGTCAAAGAGCCGCAGCCAGAGGAAGTAGCGCGTCTCACCCCGGAGCATACGCTATTTACCTACTTGCACTTGGCCGCTGAAAAGTCCCTCACCCAAGGGCTAATGGAAAGCGGTGCCACTTGTATTGCCTACGAAACCATTACCGATGCCAAAGGCGGCCTGCCACTGCTTGCTCCCATGAGCACCGTCGCTGGCCGAATGGCCGTACAGGCGGGGGCGCATAGCCTGGAGAAAGCGCAGGGCGGTTCTGGCGTACTGCTGCCGGGTGTCCCCGGTGTGTCGCCAGGCAAGGTGACAGTGATCGGCGGTGGCGTGGTGGGCGAGAACGCTGCTCGCATGGCGCTGGGACTGGGCGCGGACGTCACGATTCTGGATAAATCCATTGCCCGGCTGGAAGTGCTGGATGATCGCTATCAGGGGCGCATCAAAACCGTTTACTCCACGGCCGACGCGCTGGATCACGCGGTACGAGAGTCGGACATGATCGTGGGGGCCGTGCTCATTCCGGGGGCTGCAGCCCCCAAGCTGATCACGCGTGCCATGCTGGCAGACATGAAGCTGGGGAGCGTACTGGTAGACGTGGCGATCGATCAGGGCGGTTGTTTCGAAACCAGCCGGCCCACCACCCACGCCGAGCCTACGTATCTCGTGGATGGCATCGTTCACTACTGCGTGGCCAACATGCCCGGCGCCGTAGCGCGGACCTCTACGCTAGGGCTGACCAATGCCACTCTCCCTTTCGTGCTGGCGCTCGCCGATAAAGGTTGGCAACGAGCCCTCGCCGACGATGCGCACTTTTTACCCGGCTTGAACGTACATAACGGTCAGATCACGTACCGCGCGGTCGCAGAGGCCTTTGGGTTGGAGAGCGTGGACCCCGGCAGTGTAGTGGGGTGATAAAGGGGTGAAGCGTGGTCTAGCGCTCAATAGTGGGGCGGAACGTCATCTTCAGGGCGGAAACTGCCTTGGGTATCACCCGCCTGGAGCGCCTGATGCTGTTCCCGTAGCCGTTCGCGCATCAAGGCGCTAAGTTGCTCGAGTTTTTCCAAGCGGCGCTCTTGCTGGGCGACCGCTTGGTCGAGCGTATCCAACCAGTGTTCCTGATAAGCCAGCCGACTCTCCATCGATTCAAGACGTTGAGTGAGCTCGGCAGGCGATAATTCGTTTGTCATGATAACATCGTCACCTTGTGTAGTATGCTCGGTACTGTTAGGAATGGGCCTGGTAGTTCGAGTATTGTCCTTCGTCTGTTACCCATACAACAAGAGAGCTTTCATCATCTATGAACCCAAAAGTTGTTTTTCGCTGTTTCTTTATCAGTATCTTACTCGCCGCCCCCACGCCGCTTTTGTTGGCGGGGATCGTTCATTTAACCAATGCACCGATGGCTGATCAGTGGTTGGCCGAAGCGGCGTTTAGTGTGTATGCCGCCGTGGCCCTTGGCTGCTTTGTCATGTTGTTTGTGGGCACGTTAGCCGCAGCGGCTCTGGCACCGCCGATGGTGGTGAAAGCGGATGTGGCACGAGTAAAACCAGCACCGCGCCAGCCTCAAGCGCCTGCTCCGGTGGCGGAAGATGATGAAGAGGA
This sequence comes from Halomonas meridiana, assembly GCF_009846525.1. Lineage (NCBI taxonomy): Bacteria > Pseudomonadati > Pseudomonadota > Gammaproteobacteria > Oceanospirillales > Halomonadaceae > Vreelandella > Vreelandella aquamarina. Next base: position 542,077 of record NZ_CP024621.1, read on the forward strand.
AGATATCATCGACCCCAACGATGGCCGTGAAGAGGGAGAGGTCAAGTGGTTCAACACCAATAAAGGGTACGGCTTCATTACCCGCGATAACGGGGAAGACGTGTTCGTTCACTTCCGTGCGATTCGTGGCCGTGGCCCGCGCATGCTGGCAGAAGGTCAGATCGTTCGCTATCACGTCATTAAAAACGATCGCGGCCTGCAGGCCGATGACGTCAGCATTATCGAGTAAGCGTTCAGGCGCTGCCGCATAGGCGTAGCGCTAACGGGCGTGTCGGCGTGCCGATAGAGAAAACCCCCGCAACGTGCGGGGGTTTTTGCGTTTAGCGGCCTGAGTCCGGCCATTCGATGGCGCTCTCCTGCCCGCCGGGCAGCACTTGCCAAAAGCGGTCAGGGTCATCGCCGGGGTGCCAGCCTCCCAGCGAGCAGCGGACTTCCACCTGCAGCGCTTCGGCGGCGTGCTGGGCGCACTCTTGGTCGGTGTGCCACGGCGTCTGGCTGCTGTCGAACCAGAGACTGGCAAAACCATCGGCAGCGTTGTCCACCAGCAGCACCGGCACGCTATCGCCCTGATGTTGGCCGCGGGTTTTCCATTTCCCCTTGCCTGCCGGGCTGAGGGGCGGTGCGCTCAGAACCTCGGCCAGCCAAGCATTGACGTCATCCAGCGTGACCCGCGCCAGATACACTTCGATATCCGGAAACCGCTCCATCATACGCTTACCTCATCGGTGGTCAGCAGCGCTTGCAGGGTTGCTTCGTAGATGCGGCTCAGCCCATCCAAATCGCTGGCCCGCACGCGCTCGTTCACCTTGTGAATGGTGTCATTGAGCGGTCCGAGTTCGACCACTTGGGTGCCTAGGGTGGCAATGAAACGGCCATCGGAGGTGCCGCCGCTGGTGGAGAGCTGCGGACGCTCACCGGTCACGGCTTCCACGCCACGAATCGCCGCATCCACCAGCTCCCCTTCTGCGGTCAGGAATGGCTCGCCGTTCAGGGTCCAATCAATGTGGTACTCGAGGCCGTGCTGATCCAGAATCGCCTCGGTGCGTGAGCGCAGCTCGTCATGGGTGACTTCGGTGGAGTAGCGGAAGTTGAACACCACCTCTACCTCGCCAGGAATCACGTTGGTGGCCCCGGTACCGGCACGCATGTTCGAGATCTGAAAACTGGTCGCAGGGAAGAAGTCGTTGCCTGCATCCCAATGCTCGTTGACGAGCGCATCCAGAGCGGGCATCGCTTGGTGAATCGGGTTGCGCGCTAGGTGAGGGTAGGCCACATGGCCCTGCACGCCTTTCACATGCAGCACGCCGCCCAAAGAGCCACGGCGCCCGTTTTTGATCACGTCGCCCAGGCGAGCGGTAGACGAGGGTTCGCCCACGATGCAGTAGTCCAAGCGTTCATTGCGCTCGCGAAGGTGTTCGACCACCGCGCGGGTGCCGTCGATGGCGGGCCCCTCTTCATCGGAGGTGATCAAAAATGCGATCCGCCCCTCGTGGTCGGGGTAGCGGGCGACAAAGCGCTCCACCGCCGTCAGCATCGCTGCCAGGCTGCCCTTCATGTCCGCCGCGCCGCGCCCGCACAGCATGCCTTGGTCGTCGATACAGGGCTCGAAAGGCGGAAATTCCCAGTTGGTGTGTGGCCCGCTGGGCACCACGTCGGTGTGTCCGGCAAAGGCAATCACCGGGCCGTGATGACCGCGTACTGCCCAAAAGTTCTTCACGTCGCCAAAGGGGAGCTGCTCAATATGGAAACCGAGCGCCGTTAAGCGCTCGATCATCAGGTCCTGGCAGCCTTCATCGTCGGGTGTCACCGATGCCCGGCTAAGCAGCTCGAACGCCAGCGTCAGCGTCGGCGACAGTGAGTCAGGCTCAGTTATGGGCATGCAGCGCCTCGTTCAGCGCAATGGCGCTTTTATTGGTCAGGCACTCGATGCGGCCAGTCTGTGAGTTGCGGCGCAGCAGCAGGTCGTCTTGGCCTGCCAGCTCGCGGGCGGCAACGGTATTGACTTCCTGGCCCTGGTCATCCAATAGCGTCACTTTGGAGCCTGCGGTGATGTAGAGGCCAGCTTCGACGGTGCAACGGTCACCCAGCGGAATGCCGATGCCGGCATTGGCACCAATTAGGCAGCCTTCGCCCACCTTGATGATGATGTTGCCGCCGCCCGATAGCGTGCCCATGGTCGAGCAACCGCCGCCCAGGTCAGAACCTTTGCCGACCATCACACCTGCGGAAATGCGTCCTTCGATCATGCCGGGGCCTTCGGTGCCCGCGTTGAAGTTGACGAACCCTTCATGCATGACCGTGGTGCCTTCGCCCAGGTAAGCGCCCAGACGTACGCGGGCGGTGTCGCCGATGCGGATGCCGGTGGGCACAACGTAGTCGGTCATTTTGGGGAATTTGTCCACGCAGTCGACGGACAGCGTACGGCCAGCCAGGCGTGCCTTGAGACGGCGGGCGGGCAGCTCTTCGATGTCGATGGCGCCTTCGTTGGTCCAGGCGATGTTACGCAGCAGGCCGAACATGCCGGTCAGGTCCAGGCCGTGAGGCTTCACTAAGCGATGCGACAGCAGGTGCAGCTTCAGGTACACCTCCGGGGCGGTTTGCGGCGGCTGGTCGCTCTCCAGGAACATCGCCACCAGCGGGCGCTGGCTAGTGGCCAGCGACTCGGCCAGGGCGGCCTGCTCGGAGTGGCCTGCCGCTTCCAGCGCTTTGGCCAGGCGGGTGCAGTCTTCCGGCAGGAAGCTCACCGGGGCATTGCCTGCCGGTGCATCCAGCGCTTCTTGGGCGGCGGCGACCAGACTCGCGTCCGGATTGAGCAGCGGGGCCGGGTAGTAGATTTCCAGCCAGTCGCCCTGGGTGTTTTGGGTGCCGATTCCAAGCGCGAAGCTCAGCATAACGCGTATTCCTTAGAGGTTAGTGAGAGAAAGTGAGTGAGAGAAGTCGAGTCCAGGTTAGCCGCTTAGCGTGTCATAGTCGCCGTCACGGTAGCCGATCAGGATGGTGCCGTCGTCGAGTTCCAGCAGCGGCCGCTTGAGCAGCGTCGGGTGCTGGAGCAGCAGCTGACGCGCCGAGTTGGCATCGTAATCCTTCTCTTCGTCAGAAAGATCCCGCCAGGTTTTGCTGCGCTTGTTGATTACCTCGACCAGCGGAACACGGTTCAGGATGTGTTCGAGTAGCGCCGCCGACAAGCCATCTTTACGCAGGTCGTGGGTTTTATACATCAGCGCTTTGTCGTCCAGCGCTTTGCGCGCTTTGCGGCAGGTGTCGCAGTTATGAATGATGTAGAGCGTCAGCATAGAGCCTCCTGTCGTCGTCTTAGGCGGCGCGGACTAGCCGCGCTCGATAAGTTGGCGAAGGCGCGTGGCCGCTTCCAAGGTCGGCTCAAGCTCCGCCACTAAGGCTAAGCGTAGCCGACCCGCGCCAGGATTATGGCCGTTGTGGCCTGGGCGGCCCATTAAACTGCCGGGAAGCACGCTCACGTGTTGTTCGCTGAATAGCCGCTGGGTAAAGGCGATATCGTCGCCGCCCGGTACCGCAGGCCAGAGGTAGAAGCTCGCTTCGGGGGTGGGGAAGTCCATCACCGGGGCGAGTACTTCCGTCACCGCGCTGAACTTTTCCCGGTAGGCGTCGCGGTTGGCGCGCACGTGGGTTTCGTCCTGCCAGGCTGCGATGGACGCGTGCTGCAGCGGCAGCGACATGGCGCAGCCATGATAGGTGCGGTAGCGCTTGAAAGGGGCGAGTAGGCCCGCATCGCCCGCCACGAAGCCGGAGCGTAGGCCCGGTAGGTTGGAGCGCTTGGAGAGCGAGTGGAAGACCACGCAGCGGCGGTAGTCATCGCGGCCAAGCTCGGCGCAGGCCTGTAAAAGCCCGGGCGGCGGCGTGTTCTCGTCTAGGTAAAGCTCGGAGTAGCACTCGTCGGAGGCGATGATGAAGTCGTGCTCATCGGCCAGGGCAATCAGCTGTTTGAACTCGGCCAGCGGCGTGACGGCCCCGGTCGGGTTGCCCGGCGAGCAGATAAACACGATCTGCACGTCGCGCCAAGTGTCGGCGCTGACCGCTGAAAAATCGGGGCGGAAGCCGTTTTCGGCGGTGCAGTCCAGGTAGAGCGGCTGGCCGCCTGCCAGTAGCGTCGCGCCTTCGTAAATTTGGTAGAACGGATTGGGCACGGCCACCTTGGCGGGGCGCGTGCGATCCAGCGCGGCCTGCACGAAGGCGAAGATCGCTTCGCGAGTGCCGTTCACCGGCAGTATTTGGCGTTCGGCGTCCAGCCCCGCGAGGCCAAAGCGCTGGGTCGCCCAGGCGGCGATCGTCTCGCGTAGCGCGGGCAGGCCGTTGGTGGCCGGATAGCGGGCCATGTCGAGCTGGTGGGCAATGAGAGCGTCCAGCGCGCCTTGATAGGGGGCGTGCTGAGGTTCGCCGATCGTCAGCGGAATATGCGTCAGTCCCGCCGGGGGCGTGAGTGTCGCTTTGAGGGCGGCCAGCTTTTCAAACGGATAGGGGTGTAGGGCGTTGAGATCAGGGTTCATGGCGCGTCCGTTGAGAGCGTAAGGGCGGGAGCGGTAGGCAAAACCATTTATCGAACCGCCGATTATAGGCAAGCCCTGGGGCAGGCTCAAACCTAACCACCAGGGCAGGGCGACTTTATGGTTTAGACGCCTAGCACTTCTATCAGCCGTTCGCGAAGCTGCTGCTGGCGTTCGGGGTCGGTGAGCGGCTCGCCTGCCTTGGTGGTAATGAAGAACACGTCCTCTACCCGCTCGCCCAACGTGGCGATCTTGGCGGCCGAGAGGGCAATATCCTGCTCCATGAAGATGCGCCCTACCCGAGCCAGCAGGCCGGGGCGGTCGGGGGCGGTCAGTTCCAGCAGGGTACGCTCGTTGGCCGGGTCCTGTTCGATCACCACTTCGGTTGGCACTTTGAAGTGTTTGAGCTGGCGCGGCGTGTGTCGTGTGACGATCTCGGGGTAGTCGTCTGGGTCGTCCAGCTCTTCTACCAGGTGGCTGCGCATCTCTTCGATGCGCTCCGCGTCGCGAATCGGCTGACCGTGGCTATCCAGCACGATGAAGGTGTTGAGCGTCCAGTCGTTGTGCGACGTGGCAATGCGCGCATCGTGAATCGAGAGCCCGAGCTGTTCCATGGCGGCGGCGGTGGCGGCGAACAAGTCATCCACCGAGCGGGTGTGAATGAACACTTTGGTGCCGCCTTCGGCCATGTCGGCGGTGGGCGCGCTGATCAACACCAGCGGCAGCGGCGAGGGCTGGTGCGCCAGAATGCCTTGTGTCTGCCAGACGATCTCGCTGGGCGCGTACTGCAGGAAGTAATCTTCCCCCAGCGACTCCCACAGCTGGTCGATTTGGCCACTATCGACGCCCACCGTTTGTAGCAGCGAGCGTGCCTCAGTGCGGGTTTCGCGCACCCAGTCGTCGCGATCCGGCGGGTTTTTTAGCCCGCGCCGCAAAGCGCGTTTGGTTTCGGCGTGGAGCTGGCGCAATAGAGATGCCCGCCAGCCGTTCCATAGGGTGGGGTTGGTGGCGTTGATGTCAGCGACGGTGAGCACGTAGAGGTAGTCCAGGCGGGTCTCGTCGCGCACGATCAGTGCGAAGTCGCGGATTACGTCGGGGTCGCTGATATCACGCTTCTGGGCAGTCATCGACATCAGCAGATGATGCTCCACCAGCCAGCTCACTAGGTTGGTGTCGTGCTGGGAAATGTGGTGGCGATGGCAGAACTGCTCGACATCCCGCGCGCCGATTTCGGAGTGGTCGCCGCCACGGCCTTTGCCGATGTCGTGGAACAGGCCCGCAATCCACAGCAGGTCCAGCTTGGGTAACTGGTGGATGAGCGTCGCTGCCACGGGGAAGTCGCCCTTGGCCTCTGGCTTGCGGAAACCGTGCAGGAATTTCAGTAGGCGCAGGGTATGGGCATCGACCGTGTAGATATGGAACAGGTCGTGCTGCATCAGCCCCACGGCGCGACCAAACTCCGGCAGGTACTTGCCGAGAATGCCGTAGCGGTTCATGCGTCGCAGCTGGCGAGGAACGTTCCCCGGTGCCCGCATGATGGCCATGAAGAGTCGCTGGTGGCGCGGGTCTTCCCGGTAGTGATCGTCGATTTGATGGCGATGGTCACGAATCAGCCGAATGGTGTCGGCGCGAACCCCCTCGATCTCCGGGTGCTTGGCCATCAGCAGGAAGAGTTCCAGCATGGCCGCGGGGCGCTCGCGAAAGAGGTTGCGCGAACGTACCTGGATATAGCCGCCCTTGGTTTCGAAGCGCTCGTTGAGCTTGACGGTTTCTAGTGACTCCTTGCCGCGCAGAATCACTTCGTCAAAGTGCTGCAGCAGCATGTCGTTGAGCCCGGCAAGGGCCGTTACATGGCGATAGTAACGCTTCATGAACTGCTCGACGGCGAGCCGTTCGGGAGTGTCCTTGAAGCCGAACATCTCGGCAATGGTGCGCTGGTGATCGAACAGCAGCCGATCTTCGGCCCGGCCTGTGAGCATGTGCAGGGCGTAACGCACCTGCCAGAGAAACGCCTGGCCCTGGCTGAGAATGCGCAGCTCGGCGTCGTTCATGAAGCCGTTGGCGACGATGTCGGTGTACTGCTCGGTGCCAAAATGGCGCTTGGCCACCCAGCCAATCATCTGGATATCGCGCAGGCCGCCGGGGGAGCTTTTGAGGTTGGGCTCCAGGTGGTACTCGGAGTTGTTGTAGCGGTAGTGGCGGGCGATCTGCTCCTGCCACTTGGCCTCGAAAAAGCGGTCGGCGGGCCACAGGTTCGGCGTGCTCAAGCGTTCGCGCATTTTCTCGCGCAGGCTCTCCGGCCCGGCGATGAGGCGCGACTCCAGCAGGTTGGTGATCACTGTCACATCCGCGTCGGCTTCCCGTTCGCAGTCGTTGAGTGAGCGCACGCTGTGGCCGATCTCCAGGCCGATATCCCAGAGAAAGGTGATAAAAGCGCTCAGCGGCTCTCGGTAGGGGGTGTCGTCGTCGTGTTCGAGCAGTAGGAGGAGGTCGATGTCCGAGTGGGGATGCAGTTCACCACGCCCGTAGCCTCCCACCGCTACCAGCGCGACGCCGTCGTCGGGCCAGGCGTGCTGGGCCCAGGCAATAGCGAGAAGCTGGTCGAGATACCACGCCCGGCCGCGGACTAGGTCGCGGATATCGGCACCGGCACGAAACTGCTCGTCCAGCCGTGCCTGAATGTCCCGTAAAGCCGCTTTGAAGGGGGCGATGGGAGAGCGTGACCCGGCAAGCTCGGTGCGAAACAGATCGAGATCGTAAAGCGACGTGTCCGGCTCGAACCGGTAGTGGTGAAGAAGCATCAGCGATTCAGGAAGCTAAAGTCTTCGTCGCTGCGTGCCGTCAGCACGTCAACGCCGGTGTCGGTGACGAGCAGGGTGTGCTCCCACTGGGCCGATAGGCTGCGATCTTTCGTGACGGCGGTCCAGCCATCGCGCAGTACCTTGGTTTTGTAACCGCCCACGTTGATCATCGGCTCGATGGTGAAGCACATGCCCGCTTCCAGGCGGATGTCGGCATCGGGGGCGTAGCCGTCGTAGTGCAGAAACTGCGGGTCTTCGTGAAAGTCGGCACCAATGCCGTGGCCGCAGAAATCACGTACCACCGAGTAACCATGGGCTTCGGCGTGCTGCTGAATCACACGGGCAAGCTCAGAAAGGCGCACGCCAGGCTTGACCAGCTCGATGCTTTTATACAGGCACTCTTGGGTGATGCGGCACAGGCGTTCGCCCTGAATGGTGTCGCCCACCACGAACATCACGCTGGAGTCACCGTGGTAGCCATCGGGCGTGCGCACGGTGATGTCCAGGTTCATGATGTCGCCGTTTTTGAGCTTTTTGGCGTCATCGGGGATGCCGTGGCACACCACATGGTTGATGGAGGTACAGGTTGCTTTGGGAAAGCCGTGGTAGTTCAGCGGTGCCGGCGTCGAGCCCAGCTCGTTAACGATGTACTCGTGGCACAGGCGGTCGATCTCGCCGGTGCTGATGCCCGCTTTGACGTGGGGCGTGATCATTTCGATAACGCTGGCCGCCTGGCGACCGGCTTCGCGCATTTTCTCGATTTCAGAAGGCGTCTTGATGGGAACGTTCATGAATTCTCGATGTGGCTTCTGGGTAAGTGATGAGCGGCCAATTGCGCGTTGAAACGCGCCTGCGGCTTCATCTTGGCAATGATCTATGGTATAAAGCCGCGCGCTTTCCTGCAATCGCCATCCAATGCTTCTTTACTGGCTGGCGCGGCGCGAAAGGGCAACGAGATCGCAACGCAGCACCGCTGGGTTGCACAACAGCAAGCCTTGAAAACACACATGCACCGGCACATGGTCCCGGGTGCCTTTAGCGACGTTCGACGACGCTACTGGTCGGATCCATGGGGTGCGTGGAGGCCTAACCCGAGTTTCAGGAGTTTTACCATGTCTCACGTCAATATGCGTGACCTGCTGAAAGCAGGTGCTCACTTCGGTCACCAAACCAAGTACTGGAATCCGAAGATGGGTAAATTCATCTTCGGCGCGCGCAACAAGATTCACATCATCAACCTCGAGCACACCCTGCCGGCGCTGAACGAAGCGATCGACGTGGTCGAGAAGATGGCGGCATCCAACAACAAAATTCTGTTTGTTGGCACCAAGCGCAGCGCTAGCAAGATCATCAAAGAAGAAGCGAATCGCGTTGGCCAGCCGTTCGTCAACCATCGCTGGTTGGGCGGCATGCTGACCAACTTCAAGACCATTCGTCAGTCCATCAAGCGTCTGCGTGACCTGGAAGTCATGCGCGAAGACGGCACCTTCGAGAAGCTGACCAAGAAAGAAGTCTTGATGGCAACGCGTGAGCAAGAGAAGCTTGAGCGTTCTATCGGCGGTATCAAGAACATGGGCGGCCTGCCGGACGCACTGTTCGTTATCGACGTTGACCACGAGCGCATCGCGATCAACGAAGCCAACAAGCTGGGTATCCCGGTCATTGGCGTGGTAGATACCAACTCCAACCCGGATGGCGTTGATTACGTGATCCCGGGTAACGATGACTCCATTCGTGCCATCCAGATCTACGTGAAGGCGATTGCCGACGCGTGTGGCCGTGCGAAAGAAGGTCGTCCGGACGAGTTCGTCGAAGTGACTGAAGAAGAAGCCGCTTCTGCCGACACAAACGCTGCCGCCGAGTAAGGCGACAGGGGTGCGGCGGGCAGGTTGAGCCGCATCGTGTTAAGAGGGGGCCTTATGCCCCCTTTTTCCCGCTTTGGGTTCGCCCTGGCGGGCCGATCACGCCGGATCAATGCCGGCAAGCGCTCTGCACAGTGATACGCAACGGTCATTTATCGTGCTTATACTCTGTAGCGCGTTTAACTCTCAGTTAGAACCATTTCCGAGGTGAAATCTCATGGCAGCTATCAGCGCCTCTCAGGTGAAGGAACTGCGCGAACGTACCGGTCTTGGCATGATGGAGTGTAAAAAAGCACTCACCGAAGCCGACGGTGACATCGAAGTCGCGATCGAAAACCTGCGTAAAAGCTCTGGTCTTAAAGCCGCGAAGAAAGCGTGTCGTACCGCTGCTGAAGGTGCGGTCGTTACTCGCGTAGCAGACGATGGCAGCTACGGCGTCATGGTCGAAATCAACTCTGAGACCGATTTCGTTGCCCGTGACGACAACTTCATCGACTTCTCCAACAAGATCGCGGATGCGTTCTTTGCGGCGAAGAACGAAGACGTGGCCGCGGTGATGGCGGGTGACCTTGAGTCCGCTCGTGAGCAGCTGGTTCAGAAAATCGGCGAAAACATCGGCGTACGTCGTGCCGTTGTCGTCGATGCCGTTGACGGTGGTCTGGTGGGCGAATACGTTCACGGCGGCCGCATTGGCGTTCTGACCGTCCTGAAAGGCGGCACCAGCGAAGCAGCCAAAGACGTTGCCATGCACGTTGCGGCGATCAACCCGGCCGTTGCCCATCCAGAAGAGATGCCGCAAGAGCAGCTGGACAAAGAGAAAGCGATCATCCTGGCCCAGCCGGACATGGCCGGTAAGCCTGAGCAGATCGCTGAGAAGATGGTTCAAGGCCGCCTGAAGAAGTACCTGGCCGAGAACAGCCTGACCGAACAGCCGTTCGTCAAAGACCCGAACCAATCCGTTGCTGAGTTCGTCAAAGCAGCCGGTGGCGAAGTGGTCAGCTTCACTCGCTTTGAAGTGGGCGAAGGCATCGAGAAAGAAGAAGTCGACTTCGCTAAAGAAGTCATGGAACAGGCTGGCCGTCGCTAAGGTCAGAGGTTCCAGCAAGAAGATGGCGTGCGCGCGAGCGCACGCCTTCGTGTATCCGGCCCCTGTGAAATACAGGCGCTGCCTCGCCCACCTGTGCCCAGGTCTGCCTCAGGAGAGATGCCATGTCACGTGATGTTCAAGAGTCTACCCCCACTGCTGCCACCAAAATCGACAAGTCGAAGTCGAAGTACAAGCGTATTTTGCTGAAGCTGTCGGGCGAAGCGCTGATGGGTGAGCACGATTTTGGTATCGATCCGAAGGTATTGGATCGCATGGCGCTGGAGATCGGCCAGCTGGTGGGAATTGGTGTACAGGTCGGTATCGTGATCGGTGGCGGTAACCTGTTCCGTGGCGCGGCGCTCAACGAGGCCGGTATGGATCGGGTCACGGGTGACCACATGGGAATGCTGGCAACGGTGATGAATGCGCTCGCCATGCGCGATGCGCTGGAGCGCTCCAACATTCGCTCCCGCGTGATGTCAGCGATTCCCATGAGTGGTGTGGTGGAGCATTACGACCGCCGCACTGCCATCCGCTATTTAACGTCGGGCGACGTGGTGCTGTTCTCTGCGGGCACCGGAAACCCGTTCTTCACCACGGACTCTGCGGCCTGTTTGCGCGGCATCGAAGTGGATGTCGACGTCGTCATCAAGGCCACCAAGGTGGATGGCGTGTACAATAAGGACCCGGTGAAGCACCCCGACGCCGTAAAATACGACCAGCTCTCCTATGACGACGCTCTGGACCAGAAGCTGGGCGTAATGGATTTGACCGCAATCTGCCTGGTACGTGACCATAATATGCCGGTGCGGGTATTTGATATGAACAAGCCTGGTGCCCTGCTTAACCTCGTGGTTGGAGGCAAGGAAGGCACGCTGATAGACAGAGGGTAACAACGTGATCAACGACATCAAGAAAGATGCAGAGTCTCGCATGAAGAAGAGCGTTGAGGCGCTGCACAGCAACTTCAACAAGATCCGCACGGGCCGTGCTCACCCTAGCATCCTGGATGCCGTGACCGTCGAGTATTACGGTGGTCAAGTGCCGCTGAACCAAGTGGCGTCTGTGAACGTTGAAGATGCGCGTACCTTGACCGTGGCTCCTTGGGAGCAGGGAATGGTGCCGAAAATCGAAAAAGCGATCATGACCTCTGACCTGGGTCTGAACCCGTCCAGCGCTGGTAACGTGATTCGTGTACCGATGCCGATGCTGACCGAAGAGACCCGTAAAGGCTACATCAAGCAGGCGCGTAGCGAAGCGGAAACGGCGCGTGTGGCCGTGCGTAACGTGCGTCGTGATGCCAACGGTGACTTCAAATCCTTGCTCAAGGACAAAGAGATCACCGAAGACGATCAGCGTCAGGGCGAAGACGAGATCCAGAAGCTGACCGACAAATATATCGCTGAGATCGACAAGGCGCTGGCCGCAAAAGAACAGGATCTCATGCAGGTATAACCCCCTGCGTTCACTCTGCCACGGGCGGCTTGGCCGCTCGTGGGCCATCGCTTGGCTTACTTATGACTGATCTTTGGTGCGAGAACCCATGACGTCTCCGCAGCTTCCCCAAGAGCAGCCGGGCGGCACGACGCTTTCTCGATCCGAGGAAGCGCTGCCGTCCCATGTTGCTATCATTATGGATGGTAACAACCGCTGGGCGCGGGCACGTGGGCTGTCGGGTGTGCGCGGTCACCGCGCCGGTGTCGAAGCCGTGCGCGCAGTGATCGAGCGCGCGACAGAGCGAGGCGTCCCGACGCTGAGCCTGTTCGCGTTCTCCAGCGAGAACTGGAAGCGTCCCGCCGCTGAGGTGAACGCGCTCATGGAGCTGTTTTTGATGGCGCTCAAGCGCGAAGTCAAAAAGCTCAACGAGCGCAATATCCGCCTGTCGATTATTGGCGAGCAGCGTGGCTTTTCCCATGCGATTCAAAAGCATATCCAGCGCGCCGAAGCGCTGACCGCCGAGAATACCGGCATGCATCTGGTGATTGCCGCGAACTACGGCGGCCAGTGGGACATCGCCCGTGCCGCCCGCCAGCTTGCCGAGCAGGTGGCCGCCGGAGAGCTGGCGCCCGAGGCCATCGACGAAGCACGCTTGGATGCGGCCATGAACACCGACCAAGTACCGCCGGTGGATCTATGTATCCGTACCAGCGGCGAGCAGCGGCTCTCGAACTTCATGCTCTGGCAATTGGCCTATGCCGAACTGCATTTTTCGCCCTTATTATGGCCAGATTTCGATGGGGCGGCCTTCGACCAAGCACTCGACGATTTCTGCTTACGACGTCGCCGCTTTGGAATGACCGACGAACAAATAGAGGCGCAAGGTGCTTAAACAGCGGATGATCACCGCAGCCTGGTTGGCGCCTGTGACGCTGATCGGTCTGTTCGGCTTACAGGGAGGTGCCTTTGCGCTGTTTACAGCGCTGATCGTGCTGTTAGGTACCTGGGAATGGACCAACCTGGCGGGCGTAGGCGCTTCGCGTATCCGGCTGGCACTGGTCGCGGGAATGGCGGTGCTGCTGGCGCTTTTATGGCTCGGCGGCGCGGCGTATGCGGTGTGGCCGCTGTGGCTCGCTGCTGCCGGTTGGCTACTCAATCTCTACTGGGTGACCCAGTACCCCCACAGCAGCCAGCAGTGGCACACCACGTCGCGCCGCCTGCTGATGGGCGTTTGGGTGTTACTGCCGTGCTGGGTGGGTTTCAACGTGCTGCGCGATAGCGGTGCGGTGTGGCTGCTGTTCGTGCTACTGCTGGTCTGGACGGCCGATATCGGCGCCTATTTTGCCGGCCGTCGCTGGGGCAAGCACAAGCTGGCCCCACGGGTGAGCCCGGGAAAATCCTGGGAAGGCGTCTACGGCGGGTTGGCCGCCACGACGCTGCTGGCGATGCTCTTTGCGCTTTGGCAGCCTCTTGGACCCATGGGCGGGGTAGCGCTGGTGGTGATTACTGCCGTGGTGACGCTGACCTCCGTGCTAGGGGATCTGTTTGAGAGCATGTTGAAGCGCTACCGCAATATCAAAGACTCCAGCCAGCTACTGCCGGGCCACGGTGGTGTGTTGGACCGTATCGATAGCCTGACCGCAGCTATTCCCATCTTCGCGCTGTTCTATCTGCAGGTACTGTCACTTCAGGTGAGCGCGCTATGAGTCACGTCTCAGTTCAGTCGGTCACCGTGCTCGGTGCGACCGGCTCCATCGGTAAAAGCACCCTGGACGTCATCGCCCGCCACCCCGACCGTTACCGTGTGCATGCGCTGACGGCGCATACGTCGAAAGAGGCGTTGCTCGACCAGTGCATCGCGCACTCACCGCAGTTTGCCGTGCTGGATACCGATGCCGATGCCCAGTGGTTGCAGCAAGCGCTGCGCCGCGCAGGTGTCAGGACAACGGCGCTGGCTGGACAGGAGGCGCTGTGCGAGGTTGCGCGGGCGGCAGAGGTCGATACCGTGATGGCAGCGATCGTTGGGGCGGCGGGGCTGCTGCCCTCACTGGCGGCCGCCGAGGCGGGCAAGCGCGTCCTGCTGGCCAACAAAGAAGCGCTGGTGATGAGCGGTGCGCTGTTCATGGATGCCGTCGCGCGCTCTGGGGCCACGCTGCTGCCGATCGATTCTGAACATAATGCCATCTACCAGTGTCTACCCAGCGAGCATCGTGGCGGGTTAGCCAAGCACGGTGTGCGGCAGCTGCTGTTGACGGCCTCCGGTGGGCCATTCCGTGGCTGGTCGGCGGAGCAGATCGCCAGTGCCACGCCCGATCAAGCCTGTGCGCATCCCAACTGGTCCATGGGTCGCAAGATCTCGGTGGATAGCGCGTCGCTGATGAACAAAGGCCTCGAACTCATCGAAGCATGTTGGCTGTTCGATGCCACGCCCGAGCAGATTCAGGTGGTCGTCCATCCGCAGAGCGTCATTCACTCCATGGCGGCCTACGACGATGGGTCGGTGATCGCCCAGTTGGGGAATCCCGACATGCGAACGCCCATCGCCTATGGCTTGGCTTGGCCTGAACGGATCGACGCCGGCGTGGAAACGCTCGATCTGTTCCAAGTCGCCCGGCTCGATTTCGAAGCCCCTGACGAGACACGCTTTCCCTGTCTGCGCTTGGCCCGGGAGGCCATGCAGGCCGGTGGCGCGGCCCCGGCGGTGTTGAACGCGGCCAACGAAGTGGCCGTCGAGGCCTTCTTGGCGGGGCACATCACGTTCGGGGCGATTCCAGAGCTGGTCGCAACGGTCATGGGGCTGGCGTATCCCGGTCAAGCCGATTCGCTGGAGCGAGTGCTGGCGGCGGATCGCTGGGCGCGCGAGCAAGCGGCACTCACCTTACGTCAGTTAACCGCTTAGTCTCAGTCAACGCTGAGCAGCGCGTCGTGGAAAGGAGCGAAAAGTGGGCCTGATACAGAATATCTTAGCCGTCATCGTCGTGTTGGGACTGCTAGTGACCTTTCATGAGTTTGGTCACTTCTGGGTGGCGCGTCGCTGTGGCGTCAAAGTGCTGCGGTTTTCGGTAGGGTTTGGTAAGCCGCTGTGGTCGACGGTGGATCGCCACGGCACCGAGTTTGCGGTGGCGGCCATTCCGCTGGGCGGCTACGTCAAGATGCTAGACGAGCGCGAAGCGCCGGTGCCAGACGATCAGTTACATCACGCCTTCAACCGCAAGACCGTGTGGCAGCGCATTGCGATCGTCGCCGCAGGCCCCATTGCCAACTTCCTACTCGCCATCGTCGCCTACTGGGCGCTGTTCGTGGCGGGCACGACGACCGTGGCCCCCCTCGTAGGCGAGATCACGCCGAACTCGCCCGCTGCTCAGGCTGGCTTGGAACAGGGAAGTGAGATCACCGCCATTCAGGGCGAGTCGATGCGCTCCTGGGAGGAGATCAACCTGAAACTGGTGTCCATGATCGGTTTCAGCGGCGACCTCACCATCGAGGCCATGCCGGAGGGAGCAAGTGCGACGCGCGGCTATCAGCTGCCGGTCGATGATTACATGGTGCGCCAAGACCCACCGCAGCCACTGCAAACGCTGGGCTTCTCTCCTTGGCAGCCTAACGTGCCGGCGGTGCTTGGTCAGGTCGTCGAAGGACAGGCGGCCGAGGCGGCCGGGCTTCGAGCCGGTGATCGTATCGTCTCGCTCAACGGTGAACCCATCGACGACTGGATGCAATTTGTCGCGGTGATTCGCGATAGCGCTGGCGAGACCCTGCGCGTTGGGTACCAGCGTGATGGGGAGCAGGGCACGCTTTCGCTCACCCCAGGACGTAATACGCTGGAGAGTGGTGACGAGGTTGGGTACATTGGAGCCGGTGCAGAGCCGTTTAGCTGGCCTGAGTCGCTGCAGCGCGAGATTCGCTACGGGCCGATCGAGGCCGTCGGGCAAGCGCTGTCACGCACCGGTGAGATGGTTCTGCTGACGGTGGATGCGATCCGTAAGATGTTGGTAGGGCTGATCTCCCCGTCCAACTTGTCCGGGCCGATCACCATCGCACAAATTTCCGGCGATTCGGCGCGCGCGGGGGTAGAAGCCTTCGTGGGCTTTCTCGCGTATCTTTCGATCAGTTTAGGGGTGCTGAATTTGCTGCCCATCCCCGTGCTCGATGGCGGTCATCTGCTTTACTATTTCGTCGAGGTATTACGTGGGCGGCCGGTTTCTGAGCAAACACAAGCGATAGGGCTACGCATCGGGTTAGCCATGGTCGGCACCCTGATGTTGATGGCGCTCTATTTCGATTTGATGCGCCTGTGGTAATAACGCGTGTAGCGCGCAGGATGCCTTGTCATCTGCCTGCACAAATGTATATGGTGCCTGTCTTAACCGACGGGCAGACCAACGCGAGCGAACTGACTGCATGAAAATCAAGACCCTTGGAATGGCGGCACTCTTGCTGGTAGGCGCCAGCGGCGCCCAAGCACAATCCTTTGATGTTTCAGACATTCGTGTGGAAGGACTGCAGCGGGTTTCCGCCGCCTCGGTCTTTAATGCGTTTCCCGTGAGCGCGAACGACCGCGTCGACGAGCAGCAGCTCGCCGCCGCCGCACGGGACCTGTTCGCGACCGGACTGTTTGAAGACGTCTCGTTGGCCCGGGAAGGCGACGTGCTGGTGATCCAAGTGGTCGAGCGGCCTACCATTGCGCGCTTGAACATCGAAGGCAATGACCAGATCTCCGATGAAGATCTGCGCAACGGCCTGCGCGAATCGGGCCTGTCGGAAGGCCAAGTGCTACAGCTCTCCACCCTCGACGAGATCGAGCGTGAACTCGAGGGCGTGTATCAAGCCCAGGGGCGCTATAGCGCTGGTATCAATGTGGACGTCGAGGAGATCGATGAAGGCCGCGTACAGGTCAACATCGATATCAATGAAGGCGAAGTCGCCAAGATTCGTCAGATCAACATCGTCGGCAACCAGGATTTCGACGATGAAACCCTGCGGGACATTTTCGAGTTGAACGACCGCCCAGGGCGCATCTTCGGCTGGTTCTCCAACGACGAATACTCTCGGGAAGCGCTTTCTGGCGATATCGAGCGTCTACGGTCATTCTATCTGGACCGTGGCTACGTCAACTTTGACGTCACGTCGACCCAGGTATCGATTGGCCCCGAGAAGTCCGACATCTTCATCACCCTCAATATCGATGAAGGCGGTCAGTACCGCGTAGGCGATATCCGCTTTGCCGGCGATCTGCAGATCAGCGAAAACGAAGCCCGCAACCTGCTCGAAATCAACAGCGGCGATATCTTCTCCCGTGGCGATGTCAACGCCTCGACGGAAGCGCTGCGCCAGCGCCTGGGCGCGGAAGGCTTCGCCTTTGCCGAGGTGCAGGGCATTCCTGAAGTGGCCGATGACGGCGAAACGGTCGATCTCGTGATCGCCGTGAATCCAGGTCAGCGCGCTTACGTGCGTCGTATCGAGTTCTACGGCAACACCACGACCCAAGACGAAGTGCTGCGTCGTGAGATGATCCAGCTCGAAGGTGCCCCGGCATCGACGGAGTCGATCACTCAGTCGCGTCAGCGTCTGGAGCGTTTGGGCTTCTTTAGCCAAGTGGAAGTCGACACGCAGCCGGTGCCGGGTGAGCCCGATCTGCTGGACGTGACCTATAACGTGGAAGAGCAGCCTTCAGGTTCGGTCTCTGCCAGCGTCGGCTTTTCGCAGAGCGCGGGCGTGATCTACGGGGTCGGTCTGGCTCAAAACAACTTCCTCGGCACCGGTAACCGCGTCAACGTCGGCGCCCAGCGCAGTGATACCTTCACCAGCGTCAATTTTGCCTTCACCGATCCTTACTGGACGCTGGACGGCATCTCTCGCGGGTACAACGTGTTCTACCGCGAAACCGACTATGCGGACTCCGATATCTCGACCTTCTCGACCGATGCCTACGGTGCCGGTATCAACTTCGGCTACCCCATCAGCGAGCTGTCGCGTCTGAACTTTGGTGCCAGTGTCGAAGACGTCACGGTGAAGACCTACTTCGACACCGCCTCTGAAATCCGCCGCTATGTGGAAGATCAGGGCGAAAACGCACAAAGCCTCAAGCTGACCGCGAGCTGGACACGCAACAACCTGAACCGCGGCATCATGCCGACCGCCGGTAACTACCAGCGCGTCTCGTTGGAAACCGGCGTGCCGGGTAGCGATGCGGAGTACTACAAACTCCAGGCCCGCGCACAGCAGCTCTTCCCGTTTAACGATGACGAAACCTGGGCGCTGAAGTTCAGCGGCAATCTGGGCTACGCCGATACGCTGGGCAGCAACGACCCCTACCCGTTCTACGAAAACTTCTACGCAGGCGGCCTGGGCTCGGTGCGTGGTTTTACCTCCAACACCTTGGGTGAGCGCACCACGCCCGCCCGTGAGGGTGGCCGTGACCGCACCTTGGGCGGTAACGTACTGGTAGAAGGCTCCGCCGAAGTGCTCTTCCCGATGCCGTTCGTAGAGAACCAGCGCTCGGTGCAGCCTTCGCTGTTCTTAGATGCCGGTAACACCTTCTTGAGCTCGTGCTACGACGTGCTCGACGCCGATGCAGGACGCCAGCAGTGCAGCTCCGGCGTGGATCTAGGCGACTTGCGCTACAGCGTGGGTGTGGGTCTTTCGTGGCTGACGCCGGTGGGCCCGCTGACGTTCAGCGTGGCTGAGCCGCTGAATGACGAAAGTGGTGACGATACACAGTTCTTCCAGTTCTCGCTGGGTCAAACGTTCTAATTTAAGGAGTATCACCATGATGCGTAAACTGACCGCTGCTGTGTGTCTATTGGGGGCGATGACCCTCCCGGCCTACGCCGCTGAAGTCGCGGTGTTGGATTGGCGTGCGGCACTGATGAATACTCAGTCGGCCCAATCCTCGCTGAGCCAGCTCGAAGGGCAGATCGGCAGCCAGCAGCGCGAAGCCGAAGCGCTGGGTGGCGAGCTGCAGCAACTCCAGACGCGCCTTCAGCAGGAAGGCGAGACCATGTCGCAATCCGAGCGCGAGTCGCTGATTGCTGAACTGCAGGAGAAGGGCGGCCGCTTCGAACAGCTGCGCCGTGAAGTGCTGCAGGCACAGCAGGCTTCCGAGCAGCAGTTCCTGCAAGGGGCCGAAGACAAGCTGGAGCAAGCAGTAGAGCAGGTGCTGGAGCGTCACAACATCGACGTGCTAGTGGAGCCGCAAGGCGTACTGCACTCCTCGACGGACCTGCCCAACGTGACGAACGAAGTCACTCAGATTTTCGATTCGCTGAACTAATTTTATGACCCTCGGTGCGGCTTAGCCGCACCACTGCTTCCTTGGGCTCCCATGACGCACGCTTCTCACTACCTCACCCTTGCGGACATCGCACGTCATCTCGACGTTGATTTCGAAGGCGACGCCAATCAGCCAATCCGCGGTTTGGCAACGCTCAAGGAAGCAGCGTCGGATCAGGTCGCTTTTCTAGCCAATCGCGCCTACTTGAAAGACTTAGCCACGACGAAGGCGGCGGCCGTTCTGCTGCATCCAGAGCATGGCAAGAACTGCCCGGTGCCACGCTTGGAGATGGAAAACCCTTACTTGGGTTACGCCAAGCTGTCGCAATTGTTCGATCCGTTACCGGCGCGAGACGTGCCGGGCATTCACCCCTCTGCCGTCGTCGCCGATGGCGTCACGCTGGGCGATGGTGTCTGTGTGCAAGCGAATGCGGTGATCGAGTCTGGCGTCGTGCTGGGAGATCGCGTGGTCGTCGGGGCAGGCAGCGTGATCGGCGCGGACTGCGTGATTGGCGACGACACGCGGCTGCACGCCAATGTCACCGTGTGCCACGGCGTCGTGATGGGCAAGCGCGTCATCCTGCAAAGCGGCTGTGTGATTGGCGGTGACGGCTTCGGCTTTGCTCACGATGGGGCAGGCTGGCACAAGATTGCGCAACTGGGTGGCGTGGTGCTTGGCGATGACGTGGAAGTCGGCAGCTGCTCCAGCATCGACCGGGGCGCGCTGGGGGATACGGTGATTGGTAACGATGTCAAAATCGACAGCCAAGTCCAGATTGCGCACAACGTCACCATTGGTGACCACAGCGCGCTGGCAGGCTGTGTTGGCATCGCCGGCTCTACCAAAGTGGGCAAGCACTGTATGCTGGGCGGCGGTGTCGGGCTGTCGGGCCACCTGACCATTTGCGATGGCGTTCAGGTCACGGGCATGAGTTTGGTCACCAATTCGATTCACGAGCCGGGGGTGTACTCGTCGGGTACCGGCGCCATGAGCAACACCCAGTGGCGAAAAAATGCGGTGCGCTTCAAGCAGCTCGACGATATTGCCAAGCGCTTGGCGCGGGTGGAAAAAAGCCAGCGAGAATCGTGAAGAAAGAAGGATTTCCTGAGGGAGTGGCTTGAGGCTTCATAGCAGCAGGTTATAATCCACTGCCTTTTTACCAGTAGGATTACTGGTGCGCGCCTGATACTGCTCAGGCCTTTTGTCATTTTAGAGGTCGTTACGATGGTTATGGATATCAACGAAATTCGCGAATACTTGCCCCACCGCTATCCGTTCTTGCTGGTGGATCGAGTCACGCAGTTAACCGTGGGCGAAACCATCGTTGCGTACAAAAACGTGAGCATCAATGAGCCGTTCTTCAACGGCCATTTTCCTCACCACCCCATCATGCCCGGTGTACTGGTCGTTGAAGCGCTGGCTCAGGTATGCGGTATCCTAGGGTTCAAAACGGTCAATAAGCTGCCGGCCGACGGCTATGTATACTACCTCGTAGGCAGCGACAATGTCCGCTTCAAGCGTCCTGTCATGCCGGGTGATCAACTGACGCTGGAGGCGAACGTGATTCGCGGCAAGCGCGGTATCTGGAAGTTTGCCTGCCGTGCCACGGTAGACGGCGAGCTGGCCTGCGAAGCAGAAATCATTTGTGCCGAGAGGAAGGTGGCTTGATACATCCTACTGCTTTGGTCGACCCAGCGGCACGGCTTGCTGATGACGTTGAGGTTGGCCCGTTCAGCGTGATTGGGCCTGACGTCACGATTGGCGCAGGCTCGGTCATCGGCCCCCATGTGGTGATAAAAGGCCCCACGGTGTTGGGAGAGCGCACGCGTATCTTTCAGTTTGCCTCGGTGGGCGAAGACTGCCAGGACAAGAAGTACGCAGGTGAACCGACGCGCCTAGTGATGGGTGACGACAACGTGATTCGCGAGGGCGTAACGCTGCATCGCGGCACCGTGCAAGACCGAAGCGAAACCACCATCGGCTCCCGTAACCTGTTCATGGCCTACGTACACGTGGGCCATGACTGCGTCATTGGCAACGACTGTATTCTTGCCAACCAGGTGACGCTGGCGGGCCACGTGACGCTGGGCGATCATGCCATTTTGGGTGGCCTGGCCGCCGTGCACCAATTCTGCCATTTTGGCGACCATGCCATGGCGGGGGGGGCTCGATCATCACCAAGGACACTCCGGCCTACGTGATGATCAACGGTAATCCGGCAGAAGCGCGCGGGCTGAACCTCGTCGGCTTGAAACGCCGCGGGTTTAGTCGCGAAGCGATCGCCGCGCTAACCTCTGCTTACAAGCTGGTGTATCGCCAAGGCTTGACCGTCGAACAAGCGGTTAGTGAAATGCGCAGCCGTTTCGATCTACCGGAAGTCGCGCTGTTTGCCGACTCTATCGAGCGTTCGACTCGCGGTATCGTTCGCTAACCTTTTTCTAACCGGCTCTCCCGTCACTATGACACTGCAGCGCGTATACCTTGTGGCAGGCGAACTCTCTGGCGATATCCTCGGTGCGGGATTGATGCAGGCGCTGCGCGCCCGTCACCCCCAGGTGGAGTTTCGCGGTATGGGCGGTCCCCGTATGGAGGCCCAAGGCCTGAAGAGCCGTTTCCCCCTCGAAACCCTCTCGGTGATGGGGTTGGTCGAGGTGCTCAAGCACCTGCCAGAACTGGTTCGCGTGCGTCGCACCCTGCGCGAAGAGGCGCTGGCCTGGCAGCCGGACGTCATGATCGGTATCGATGCACCGGACTTCAACATTGGGCTGGAGAAGCAGCTGCGTGCCGCTGGCGTCACGACGGCCCACTACGTGAGCCCCTCGGTATGGGCGTGGCGGCAGGGGCGGGTGAAGAAGATCGCCAGCGCCGTGGATGCCATGCTCACGCTGCTGCCCTTCGAGGCGGACTTCTATCATCGCCACCGAGTGCCGGTCGCCTTCGTAGGCCATCCGCTTGCCGACGAGTTGCCGCTGGAGAATGACCGTGCCGTGGCCCGCCGTACGCTAGGGTTGAACGCGGACGCACCGGTTCTAGCGTTGCTGCCCGGCTCCCGGCGGAACGAAATCCGCTTCATGGGTGCCACCTTCTTGGATGTGGTGACGCTGCTGTGCCAGCGCCACACGGGGTTGCAGGTGGTGATACCTGCGGCCACCGCCCAGCGCTATACCGAGCTTGGCGAGCTGCTGGCAGGCTACCCCGCGTTGGCCCAGCGGGTCACGCTGCTGGAGGGCCAAGCCCGCGAGGCGATGGTCGCCAGCGATGCGGTACTGCTGACCTCCGGTACGGCGGCGCTAGAAGCCATGCTCTGCCATCGCGCCATGCTGGTGGCGTACAAAATGGCGCCCGCGACCCATTGGCTCGCCAAACGGCTGGTGAAAACCCAGTGGATCTCACTACCCAATTTGATTGCCCAGGAGAGCGTGGTGCCTGAGCTGATTCAGCACGCGGCCACGCCGGAGGCGATTGCCGAGCAGATAAGCCAGCTACTTAGCGATGCCGAGACGCGTCACGCTCTGGAGGCACGCTTTGCCGCGATGCATGCCACGCTGCAGCGCACGGCCAGCGAGCGCGCCGCGCAGGCGATTACCGCCTTGGTTGCAGGCGAGCCGCTGGAGGCTAAACCGGATGGCGGCTAAACCAGCCGACTTTCCGCCGCTCGTGGTGGAGTATGCGGGGGATTTTCTGGCGGGGGTCGATGAGGTCGGCCGTGGGCCGCTGGTGGGGAGCGTGGTAGCCGCCGCCGTGATTCTGGACCCCAAGGCACCTATCGACGGCTTAACCGACTCCAAGAAGCTCACTGCCCGCAGGCGTGAGTCGTTGGATGTGCTCATTCGCGAGCGTGCGCTGGCGTTTGCAGTGGCGGAGGCGAGCGCTGAAGAGGTCGACTCGCTCAATATCTATCATGCGACGCATCTGGCCATGCGCCGCGCGGTGGATGCGCTGCTTCCCCAGGCCGAATACCTGCTGGTGGATGGCAACCGCCTGCCGGGGCACGCGCTGCCGGGCCAGGCCGTGGTGAAGGGCGACGCCCGCCACCCCGCGATTGCCGCCGCCTCGATTCTGGCCAAGGTGGCGCGGGATGCACAAATGGCCGAACTGGATCTGCGCTATCCTGAATACGGGTTTGCCCGCCACAAAGGGTACCCCACCAAAGAGCACCTGGCGGCGCTGGAAGCCCACGGTGCACTGGCCGAGCACCGCAAAAGCTTCGCGCCCGTACAGCGCCAGTTAGCGCTGCTGTAGTCGCACACTTCATTTTGTTAAGCGTTCAATACTGAGAGTCCCATGACGGTTCCGTTCGTTCATCTTCGTTTGCACAGTGAATACTCTCTGGTCGATGGCTTGGTCAAACTCAAGTCACTGGTCAGCACGACCGCTGAGCGCGGGATGCCGGCGCTGGCGCTCACCGACGAAGCCAACCTGTTTGGTTTGGTCAAATTCTACAAAGCCGCTCAGGGCGCCGGGTTGAAGCCGATCATTGGCAGCGATCTCTGGCTCTCAAATCCCCACGACGATGCCCACCCGTACCGCATCACGCTGCTAGCGATGAACGATGTGGGCTATCGAAACCTGACCGAGCTGATCTCCAAGGGCTGGACCGATGGCCAGCGCCAGGGGCGGGCAATCCTCGATAAACAGTGGGTGCTGGCGCAAAGCGAGGGGTTGATTGCCCTGTCGGGCGGGCGCGAAGGCGAGATTGGCCGCCATCTGCTCTCCGAGCACGAGCGGGAAGCGCGCCAACTGCTGGAAGAGTGGCAGCAGGCGTTTCCCGACCGCTTCTACCTGGAACTCATCCGCACCGGCCGACCTCTGGAAGAGGCGTGCGTACACGCCAGCGTTCAACTGGCGATCGACACCGGCACGCCCGTCGTCGCCACCAACGACGTGCGCTTTCTAGAGCGTGAAGACTTCTGGGCCCACGAAACCCGCGTTGCCATTGGTGAGGGGAAGGCGCTGGACGACCCGCGCCGCGAGCGCCGCTACACCGAAGAGCAGTACCTCAAAAGCCCGGAAGAGATGGCAGCGCTGTTTGCCGATATTCCCGAAGCGCTGGAAAACAGCGTGATGATTGCCGAGCGGTGCAGCGTCGATGTGCGCTTGGGAGAGATCTTTCTGCCCGAGTTCGGCATTCCTGAAGGCATGACCCAGGATGAGTTCTTTCGCAAGGTCTCCCACGATGGTTTGACGGAGCGGCTCGATTTCCTGTTCCCCGCCGAGCAGTACCCGAGAGACAGTGACGCGTTTCGCGAGATCGACCAGCGCTACCGTGACCGACTGGAGTTCGAGCTCAACGTTATCATTCAGATGGGGTTCCCTGGCTACTTCCTGATCGTGATGGACTTTATCCAGTGGGCCAAGGACAACAACGTGCCGGTAGGCCCGGGGCGCGGCTCCGGTGCGGGGTCTCTGGTGGCCTATGCGCAAAAAATCACCGACCTGGACCCCATCGGCTACGATCTGCTGTTCGAGCGCTTTCTTAACCCTGAACGTGTCTCCATGCCCGACTTCGACGTCGATTTCTGCATGGAGAAGCGCGACAAGGTCATCGAGTACGTGGCTGACCGCTATGGCCGGAACGCGGTTTCCCA
The DNA here is from genome assembly GCF_009846525.1 of Halomonas meridiana. NCBI lineage: Bacteria > Pseudomonadati > Pseudomonadota > Gammaproteobacteria > Oceanospirillales > Halomonadaceae > Vreelandella > Vreelandella aquamarina. The sequence goes on from NZ_CP024621.1 coordinate 566,645, forward strand.
GATCGTCACCTTCGGCACCATGGCCGCCAAAGCCGTGGTGCGCGACGTGGCCCGCGCCCAGGGCAAGCCCTACTCACTGGGGGATAAGCTCTCCAAGCTGATTCCTTTTGAAGTGGGCATGACGCTGGCCAAAGCCATCGAGCAAGAGCCAGCCCTCAAGGAGTTCATCGAGAACGACGAAGAGGCCGAAGAGATCTGGGAAATGGCCCTGAAGCTCGAGGGCACCACGCGCGGTACCGGCAAGCACGCGGGCGGCGTGGTGATCGCCCCCACCAAACTCACCGACTTTTCGCCGCTGCTGTGTGACGAAGATGGCTCGGGGCTGGTGGTGCAGTTCGACAAGAACGACATCGAAGACGCCGGGCTGGTGAAGTTCGACTTCCTGGGCTTGCGCACGCTGACCATCATCGACTGGGCGCTGGAGATGGTGGACAAAGTGCGCGACGCTGCTGGCCAAGGCCCGCTCAATATCGACGCCATCCCCCTGGACGACGGCAAAACCTTCGAGATGCTCAAGCGGGCGGAGACCACCGCGGTCTTCCAGCTCGAATCCCGCGGGATGAAGGAGCTGATCAAGCGCCTGCTGCCGGACTCGCTGGACGATATGATCGCCTTGGTGGCCCTATTCCGCCCCGGTCCGCTGCAGTCGGGCATGGTGGATGACTTCATCAACCGGAAACATGGCCGGGCGGAAGTCTCTTATCCACACCCGGATTATCAGCACGATCTGTTGAAACCGGTGCTGACGCCCACCTACGGGATCATTCTCTACCAAGAGCAGGTCATGCAGATCGCTCAGGTGATGGCAGGGTACACCCTTGGCCAAGCCGACATGCTGCGCCGTGCCATGGGTAAGAAAAAGCCCGAAGAGATGGCCAAGCAGCGGGCAGGCTTCATGGAAGGCTGCGCGGCCAACGGCATCGATAAGGACCTGGCGGGCAACATCTTCGACCTGGTAGAGAAGTTCGCCGGTTACGGCTTCAACAAATCACACTCGGCAGCCTACGCGCTGGTGTCGTATCAGACCGCATGGCTGAAGGCGCACTACCCAGGCCCCTTCATGGCGGCGGTGATGTCCACGGAGATGGATAACCTGGACAAAGTGGTGCCGCTGATCGAAGAGTGCCGCCACTTGAAGCTCACGGTGACACCGCCGGATGTCAACGTAGGTGGCTACAAGTTTACCGTGGATACCGACGGCCGGGTGGTGTACGGCTTGGGGGCGATCCGTGGCGTCGGTGAAGGGCCGATTGGTGCCATCGTCGAAGCGCGTCAGGCCGACGGGCCGTTCAACGATCTGTTCGACTTCTGCCGTCGTATCGATCCGAAACGGATGAACAAGCGCACCCTGGAAGCGCTGATACGCTCTGGCGCGTTGGATAATCTGGGGCCCAATCGGGCGGTGCTGTTCGCGGCGATGGAAGATGCGCTGAAAGCCGCTGCACAAAATCATGCTAACCAGAACCTGGGCATGATGGACATGTTTGGCGATGCCTTTGCTGCCGAGGAAGAGACCAGCGATGTCTACGCCGAGTATCGTCATGTGCGCGAATGGACCGACCGTGAGCGGCTCTCTGGTGAAAAGGACACCCTGGGGCTCTACCTGACCGGGCACCCCATTGATGAGTATGAGCGCGAGCTCAAGCGCTTTGTCTCCACGCGTATCAGCGATTTAAAGCCTTCTCGGGAGCCGCAGCGGGTGGCAGGGTTAGTGGTGGCCATGCGGACGATGAAGTCCAAACGTGGCGACACCATGGCATTCATCACCCTGGACGACCGCACCGGACGTATCGAAGCGTCGCTGTTCGGCGAACTTTTCGAGCAGCTACGCGGCCAAATCGAATCGGATCAAGTGATCATCGTGGAGGGCGAAGTTTCCAGCGACGACTTCTCGGGCGGCCTACGCCTGCGCGGTAAAGATGTGACGCCGATGGTCACGGCCCGCGTGCGCTACGGCCAAGCCGTCGAGCTAGCGCTGGATGCCGGACAGATCAATGGCCGCTTGGTCGACAGCCTGCGGGATAGTTTGACGCCCTTTCGGGATGACACTGGACTGCCCGTGCGGCTGCAGTACCGCCATCCGGACGCGGTCGCTTGGCTGGAGCTGGCCGAGGAGTGGAAGGTTGCGCCGAGCGATGATCTGCTGCTTGCGCTGCGTGATGTGCAAGGGCAGGTAGGCGTCCAGCTACGCTACCGTTAATCACCCCGCGTGTGAGCGCTCCAGGGCGCTCGTGCGGAATTGGGCAGGCATTGCCTTGCGTGGCAGGGTCAGGGTGCGATAATGGCGCCCAATATGCGCGTTTCGACAAGGCTTATTTTTTATAGGCAGCTTACAGGCAGAGCCGATGAATCCTAACTATCTCGATTTTGAACAGCCCGTTGCCGAACTCCAGGCAAAAATTGAGGAGCTGCGTTTGGTGAGTTCCGACAGCCAAGTGAATCTCTCTGATGAGATTTCACGGCTGGAGGAGAAGAGCCGCAAGTTGACGGAATCCATCTTCAAAGACCTGACACCGTGGCAGGTGTCGCAGCTTTCGCGGCATCCCCAGCGTCCTTACACGTTGGATTACTTAGCGCACATCTTCACCGATTTCGACGAGCTGCACGGCGACCGTAACTTTGCCGACGATGCCGCTCTGGTCGGCGGGATCGCCCGCTTGAACGATGCCCCGGTCATGGTGATTGGCCATCAGAAAGGCCGCGACGTAAAAGAGAAGGTGCGCCGTAATTTCGGCATGCCACGCCCGGAAGGCTACCGCAAGGCCTGTCGCCTGATGGAGATGGCCGAGCGTTTCAAGATGCCGATTTTGACCTTCATCGACACCCCAGGGGCCTATCCGGGTATCGACGCCGAAGAGCGCGGCCAGTCGGAAGCGATTGCCTATAATCTTGCGGTCATGTCGCGCTTGAAGACACCGATCATCTCCACCGTGGTGGGTGAGGGCGGCTCCGGCGGCGCGCTGGCGATCGGCGTGTGCGACGAGCTGCATATGCTGCAGTACTCCACCTATTCGGTGATTTCTCCGGAAGGCTGTGCCTCCATTTTGTGGAAGAGTGCCGAGAAAGCCTCCGACGCGGCCCAGGCCATGGGCATCACCGCCGAGCGTTTGAAAGAGCTGGGCTTCGTTGACTCGCTGATCAAAGAGCCGCTGGGCGGCGCTCATCGTCATCCGGTCGACACTGCTGCACGGGTGAAGGATGCGCTGTCGGCTAGTCTCGAGCGACTGCAGGCGCTGGATAGCGACGCCCTGCTAGAGCGCCGCTACGCGCGCTTGATGAGCTATGGCGCCCCAGCCGCCTAACCGGCTGTTAGGCCTGCTCGATGACGCCCTGGCGGAGACCCCGCCGGGGCGTTGCGTTTGGGTCGCCCTCTCCGGCGGATTGGACTCCTCGCTGCTGCTGGCGCTGGCTGCCGAGGTGTGTCGCGGCAACGGCCATAGGCTGCGCGCGCTGCACGTCAATCACGGTCTTCAAGCCGCTTCCAGCGCCTTCGAGCGTCACTGCCAGCGGCTGTGCGAGCACCAGGGCGTCCCACTCACCATCGAGCGTGTGACCGTCGATGGACAGGGGGGCGGGGTGGAAGCCGCTGCCCGGCGTGCCCGCTACGCGGCCTTTGCGCTGCATGTGCCTGCGGGTGACACCCTATGGCTGGCGCAGCATCAGGACGATCAGGCAGAAACGTTGCTGCTGGCGGCGCTGCGGGGCAGCGGCATTCGCGGGCTGGCAGGCATGCCATACCGGCGGGAGTGGCAGGGCATCACGCTACTGCGCCCGTGGCTTGGCGTCAGTCGCCAAACGTTGGCCGATACGGCTCACGCGCTATCGCTTGACTGGTGTGAAGACCCCAGCAATCGCGATGTGGCGTTTGATCGTAATCGCTTGCGCCATGAGGTCTTGCCAACGCTGGCGCAGCGCTGGCCAGGGGCGGTGCGCTCGCTGGCCCAAAGCGCAGGGTGGGCTGGCGAGGCCGATGCGCTGCTGGCCAGCTACGCCGTCGACGAGTTGGCCGCACTCACACTAGCGCCGGGCTGCCTCGACGCGTCGGCACTGGTGGCGCTGCCAATGCCCCGCCAGCGCCTGCTGGTGCGTACGCTCTGCCAGCAACGAGGGCTGCCAACGCCTCCCCAAGCGCGTTTGACCAGCTTGCTCGACCAGCTGAACGCTGCCCGGGATGCTCAGGTGCTAGTGGAGTGGCCCGGTGCCCAGGCGCGGGTGTGGCGGCGCAGGCTATATCTCATGACACCAGTGAGCGCGCTACCGCATTGGCAAATGCCTTGGGACGGCACGCCGGGGGTGACAACGCCCCTGGGGCCGCTACAACTTCGCCTGGCTGACGATAGCGATTCAGTCGCCCCCGTCATGCTGCGCTGGCGGCGGGGCGGCGAGGTGCTCGACTTGCCAGGGCGTGGTCGACGCGACCTAAAACGCTGGCTGCAAGAGCAGGCACTGCCACCCTGGGAGAGGGAGCGTTTGGTGATCGTCATGGCGGGGGAGCGTTGTCTGGGGGTGCTGCAACCGCCTGCCCAAGTGCTCTGGCAGGCGGAAGGGACGGTGTTTCAGCGCGAGGGTTAGGCAGGGTTGTTCAAGTGGAGCACGAACCCTGCATTGGCCATGAAGGCCTGCTCCTGCTCCAAATCGGTGCTGAGCAGCGTGGGTTCATCGCTGGGGGGCAGCGTGATGGTCAGCGACTCGTCTTGGCTGTCCGCGTTGATGTCGGGCGGTAAGGGAGCGCCCTCCGGGCGGGAGTGGTTGATCAAGACGGCGAGGCGCAGCAGGCGAGCCAGTTTGGCGGCGCTTGGCTGCTGCGAGGCCGGCAGGGCTTGCCACTCCTTGGTCGGGAATTTACGCCGATGGGCGCGCACCAAAAACGCCAGCAACCGCTGCTCAGGGCGAGAAAAACCGGCCAGGTCGGAGTGTTCGAGAAGATAAGCGCCGTGGCGATGAAACTGGCTGTGAGAGATCGCCAGCCCGATTTCATGCACATGGCTGGCCCAGGTCAGGTAGTGGCCCTGCTCGGCGGTCAGTTCCCATGCCGTTTTGACCTCATCGAACAGACGCGTGGCCGTATCGGCCACGTTTTCCGCTTGGCGTGTATCGACATCGTAGACCCGTTTGAGCATCTCCAGTGTGTTGGAGCGGGTGTCTTCGGCGCTATTGCGCCCGGCCATGTCGTACAGCACGCCTTCGCGCAGCGCGCCATCGGCAAAGCGCATCTGCTCGAGATCGAAAGCCTCGAAGATGGCGCTCAAGATGGCAATGCCCGCAGGGAAAACGCGCGCCCGATCGGGTTTCAAACCCTCCAGTTCGACTTTGTCGAGCTGTTTGCACTTGAGCAGCCGCTCGCGCAGCTTCTTGAGTCCGCTGCGCGTGATCACTCCCTCTTGTGGCGTGTCACCATAGGCGAACAGGACGCTAGCGGCGGCCTTGATCGTGCCGCTGGAGCCCACGGGGTCGTCCCAACCCAAGCGCTGGTAGGGGCGCTGGATGTTGGCCAGCTCCGAGAGGGCCGCCAGCTCGGCGCGGCGCATGCGTTTTTCGGTCAATTCGCCGTCGGCGAAAAAGCGACCGGTAAAGGTGACGCATCCCATGCGCAGGCTCTCCAGCGCTTTGGGTTCGAAGGCCTCGCCGATAATGAACTCGGTGGACCCGCCGCCAATATCGACAATCAGGCGGCGGCCGCTTTCTGCCAGCGCGTGAGCGGCGCCCAGGTAAATCAAGCGGGCTTCTTCGCGTCCGGCAATGATCTCGATGGCGTGGCCGAGCTGGGCTTCCGCGCGCTCGATGAACGTTTGGCTATTGTGAGCGTCACGCAAGGCGTTAGTGCCCACGACGCGAAGGTTAGGGCCTTCGATATCGGTCAAAAACGGCGCAAAGCGGCCCAGGCAGTCGAGCGCGCGCTGCATGGCGGCCTCGCTGAGGTAACCGTTCTCGTCTAGTCCTGCCGCCAGTTGGACCTTTTCACCCAAGCGTGCCACTACTTGTAAACGTTCGTTCTGGTAGTTGGCCACCAGCAGGTGAAAGCTATTGGAGCCAAGGTCAATGGCGGCTAGGCGCTGCGGCTCACCGCTCTCGAACTCGGCAGTGGGGGCGGCGATGGGGAGCGAAATGTCCTTGGGCATGAGCTATCCTTCAAATTGGCTATGCCAAGGTTGCGGTGACCTCTGACTATTGTCAATTGCCAAAGGCTTGCGTTTGTCGCGGGCCTTGACTACCATCGAGCTACTGGCTTGATCCGAGTTGGCTTGTTCGTCTTAACAAGCGCACTGACTCGGGCACCCCGAGCAGTACGTATCCAGATGGCATCAGCCAGATGTCCAAGTCGTCAGATAACCCGCTGAAACGCATTCTCCGTGCCAATCAGATTAACTAGTTTATTTGCACCCTCATGCTAAGCAGTCAGTAATGCCACGTCTACGTGTTCGGCATTGTCGCGGCGACTGCCCAGCTTTTATCACTCGAGCGTGTGCCTAGATGGGGTCTGAACGCATCACTCGGCGCTTAGCCCTATGATTTCGGCCACGCCTCCTGTCTTATTCCCGGCGCCTAGCGCCTAGCTTTCATGAGCAATTTTCTAACACACCGATGAATCTCACTGAACTCAAGCAAAAAACCGTTCCCGAGCTGCTCGATATCGCCCGCGAAATGGGCATCGACAACCTGGCCCGTTCGCGCAAGCAGGACATCATTTTCGCCATCCTCAAGAAGCACGCCAAAAGTGGCGAGGATATCTACGGCGACGGTGTGCTGGAAATTCTTCAGGATGGCTTTGGCTTCCTGCGGAGCGCCGACAGCTCGTATCTCGCCGGACCGGACGATATCTACGTATCGCCTTCACAGATTCGTCGTTTCAATCTGCGCAAGGGCGACTCCATTTCCGGCAAAATCCGTCCGCCCAAAGAGGGTGAGCGCTACTTTGCTCTGCTCAAAGTCAGCCAGATCAACTTTGACCGCCCGGAAAACGCCAAGCACAAGATTCTCTTCGAGAACTTGACGCCGCTGTTCCCGGACGACCGTCTGCGCATGGAGATCGGCAACGGGTCGACCGAAGACCTGACGGCCCGAATCATCGATTTGACTGCGCCGATTGGTAAGGGCCAGCGCGGCCTGCTGGTGTCTCCGCCGAAAGCGGGTAAGACGCTGATGTTGCAGAACATCGCCACGTCCATCACGCGTAATAACCCAGAGTGTCATCTGATCGTGCTGCTGATCGATGAGCGCCCGGAGGAAGTCACCGAGATGTCCCGCACCGTGCGCGGTGAAGTGGTCGCTTCCACCTTCGATGAGCCGCCTGCCCGCCACGTGCAGGTAGCCGAAATGGTCATCGAAAAAGCTAAGCGCTTGGTAGAGCACAAGAAAGACGTCGTGATTCTGCTCGACTCCATCACTCGTCTCGCACGTGCCTACAACACCGTGGTACCCAGCTCTGGCAAGGTGCTCACCGGTGGTGTGGATGCCCACGCGCTCGAGAAGCCGAAACGCTTCTTTGGTGCCGCGCGTAACATCGAAGAGGGCGGCAGCCTGACGATCATCGCTACCGCGCTGGTCGATACCGGTTCGAAAATGGACGAAGTCATCTTCGAAGAGTTCAAGGGCACCGGTAACATGGAAGCGCACCTGGACCGCAAGCTGGCGGAAAAGCGCGTCTTCCCGGCCATCAACATTCGCCGCAGCGGTACGCGTCGCGAAGACCTGCTGGCCTCTGAGGATGAAATGCAGCGCATGTGGATTCTGCGTAAACTGCTCAACCCGATGGAAGATACGGCGGCCACCGAGTTCTTGATTGATCGTCTGAAAGACACCAAGACCAATCTGGAATTCTTTGAAGCCATGAAGCGCCGCTAAGGCGCTTTGCATAGGCGTAGCGCCAAACGGCATCAGACAGCCGGGTTGAGGAGAGGGCATTGAAGTACAACGACTTGCGCGACTTTATTGCGGCGCTAGAGGCCAAGGGTGAGCTAAAGCGCATCACGGCCGAAGTAGATCCCTACTTGGAAATCACCGAAATCTGCGACCGCACGCTGCGTGCCGGTGGCCCTGCACTGCTGTTCGAAAATGTGAAGGGTCACGACATGCCGCTGTTGGGCAACCTGTTCGGTACTCCGAAACGGGTAGCGCTGGGCATGGGGCAGGATTCGGTCGAGGCGCTACGAGAAGTGGGCAAACTGCTGGCTTTCTTGAAGGAGCCGGACCCGCCCAAAGGCCTGAAAGATGCCTGGGACAAACTGCCGATCTTCAAGCAGGTGCTCAGCATGGGGCCCAAAAGCGTCAAGCGTGCGCCGGTGCAGGAAGTCGTTTACGAAGGCGATGACGTGGACTTGGGCCGCTTGCCGATCCAGCACTGCTGGCCGGGCGATGCGGCACCGCTGGTGACGTGGCCGCTGGTGATCACCAAAGGGCCGCACAAAAAGCGCCAGAACCTGGGGATCTATCGTCAGCAGAAAATCGGCAAGAATCGCCTCATCATGCGCTGGCTCTCCCACCGCGGCGGCGCACTGGATTTTCTCGAGTTCCAAAAAGCCCATCCCGGCGAGCCGTTCCCCGTGGCGGTGGCGCTAGGCGCTGACCCAGCGACCATTCTTGGCGCAGTGACGCCGGTACCCGACACGCTGTCAGAGTACGCCTTTGCAGGTTTGCTACGCGGTTCGCGCACCGAGCTGGTCAAGTGTGGCCATGCGGATCTGGAGGTTCCTGCCTCCAGCGAAATCATTCTGGAAGGCTTCATCTACCCAGACGATATGGCACCGGAAGGGCCATTTGGTGACCACACGGGGTACTACAACGAGGTGGATCACTTCCCAGTCTTTACCGTGACGCGGATGACCATGCGTCGCGATGCGATCTATCACTCCACCTACACCGGCCGTCCGCCTGATGAGCCCGCCATTTTGGGCGTAGCGCTCAACGAAGTGTTCGTGCCCATCCTGTGCAAGCAGTTCCCTGAAATCGTCGATTTCTACCTGCCGCCAGAGGGCTGCTCCTACCGTATGGCAGTCGTCACCATGAAGAAGCAGTACCCCGGCCACGCCAAGCGCGTGATGATGGGGGTATGGAGCTTCCTGCGACAGTTCATGTACACCAAGTTCGTCATCGTGCTGGATGACGATGTGGATGCACGCAACTGGGAAGACGTGATGTGGGCGATCACTACGCGCATGGATCCCGCTCGTGACACGGTGATGGTGGAAAACACGCCCATCGACTATCTCGACTTTGCGTCGCCGGTGTCTGGGCTTGGCTCCAAAATGGGCTTGGACGCGACCAACAAGTGGCCCGGCGAAACCGACCGTGAGTGGGGAACGCCCATCGTCATGGACGAGGCGGTGAAAACTCGTGTCGACGAGCGCTGGGATGAGCTGGGCATCGACATTCCGTTACCCACACCGCGCCACGGTTAACCGGCCGTGCGGGCCGAACGATTTTCCATAAAGAGGCTTTCATGAGCGCTACGTTAACGTGCAAAACGCTAACCTGCCAGGTCACGGCCGTTGAGGATCTCAATCCTGACGTGTTCAAAGTGACCCTCGCCGGGCGCGCCGAAGCAATGCAGCACGCCCCTGGTCAATACCTCGAGTTAATGCTGGACGAGGCGACGTGGGTGCCGTTCTCGATTGCGAGCTGCGACCGGGGCGACGGTACACTAGAGCTGCAGATTCAGCACTGGCCCGAGCGGGACAACTCCCAGCGCCTGCGCCAACTGCTGCAGGTGGCGAATCAGCTCACCGTTCGTCTGCCGAGCGGTGAGTGCGTGTTGGATACACAAAGCGAGCGCCCGCTGCTGCTGATTGCCGCTGGCACGGGGTTTGCTCAAATGAAGGCCATCATCGAGGCCGCACTGCGTGATCAGCCTGCACGGCCCATTTCCCTATGGTGGGCGAACCGCGAGCATCGCGACCTGTATGCAGAAGATCTCGCCTGTGCGTGGGCACAGCAGCATGATCAGGTGGCGTTTCATGCGGTCACCGAGTTTCCGCTCACCGAGCCGCTCGCACCTGGGGAGCGAATCACTCACCACCAGGGCCGCGTCGATTTGGTGCTGGAGAGCGAACTGGCCAAGGCCCCCATCACGCCAAGCGACTGTGATGTCTACCTCTCGGGCTCGCCGGGCATGGTCTACGCCTGCGTGGACGTACTGGAGCGCTTGGGCGTGAACAGCGAGCGAATGTTCTCGGATGTATTTGCCTACGCTCCCCGGCCTCACTAGAATAATCCATCACTTTTGGCGTACGGCCCGTGCCGTGAACTCGACCCATTATGAGGAGGCTGTCATGGCCAATCACGACGACAATTTCAAAGACGACTCTGGCATCCTGCCGATTATTCTCGGTATTGTGATTCTGGTCGGTATGAGCGCGCTGCCCGCCACCATTGGCTGGATTCAGGCGTTCGGCAGCTAATCATTTGCCTGATCTAACCGGCGCGTAATTCCCGGTTGCCATTTGGCGAATGCGCAGGCAGGATAAAGACAGTTCGTTATTGATCGATTGAGGAAGCCCTATGTCACACGCCACGCTGCTATCAAGCGTCACCGCTAAACCGGAAACGGTGGCGTGTGCTTGGGCGAGCGTGGGGACGACTCAATTCGGTTACTATGCAGCGTATTGGTTTAGCCACGGTGTGCCCCTGGCCGACGCCTAACGTCGCGCCAGCAGGCACACCGCCTAGGTTGCCTGCCGCATGCAAAGAAGCCTCGGTGGGTAACTCCACCGAGGCTTCTTTCGTTTCATTCATCCGCATTTTTCATAGGTAGATTATCAAGGAGCTGCACTATGTCTTACCGCGCTTACTCCATCGCTAGCCCCAACACCATCCGTTATCCCGGTTATGGCTATGGCTGGCGATTTAGCGTCGCGCGGTCGGTGCAAGCTGCCACCTCCGACCGTGCCCATTTGGGTGGCAAGTTGGTGATGCGATGTCACGCGTTATGTCATACGAATTCGGAGAGTTAACCTATGAATGCCCCTATCAACACCGCTTGTTCCTCTACTGCCCAGGCCTCCACACTAATGTCTGCAACGGCGCTACCGCTACCGGCTGAACTGCGTCAACGGGTGGTGGTGAACAGCACCCTCAGCGCACAAATTGACCATCAGCGCCAAGCGGTACAGCGCATTCTCAATGGGCAGGATGACCGCTTGCTCGTTGTGGTAGGCCCGTGCTCGATCCACGACCCCGATGCTGCACTGGAGTACGCGGATCGTCTAGCCGCTCTTAGCGATGAGGTCAGCGAGCAGATTTTGCCGGTGATGCGAGTGTACGTTGAAAAGCCGCGCACCACGGTCGGTTGGAAGGGGCTGGCTTACGACCCTGATCTTGATGGCAGCGGCGACATGCCGCGCGGTATCGCCCTTTCCCGTGAGCTTATGCACGCCGTCGCCTCCCGTGGCCTGCCGGTAGCCACCGAGCTGTTACAGCCCTTGTTAGCCCCGTACCTGGATGACCTGCTGAGCTGGGTAGCGATTGGGGCGCGCACGACGGAATCCCAGTTGCACCGGGAGCTGGCCAGCGACCTCAGCGCCGCCGTAGGCTTCAAGAATGCCACCAGTGGCGATGTGCAGGTGGCGATCGATGCCATGCAGGCGGCAGCCCACTCCCATCAGCGTTTCGCCATGGATGCCCAGGGGCGTCCCATCATGCAGGAGAGCGCCGGCAACCCGCATACCCATGTGGTGCTACGCGGCGGCCATGGCGAGCCCAATTACCAAGCCCACCATGTGCGCAGCGCGGTCAATACGCTGCGCGAAGCGGGTCAGAATCCGCGTTTGATGGTGGATTGCAGTCACGCCAATGCCCGCAAGGATCACCGCCGCCAAAGCGAAGTGATGCTGGATGTGCTGGCCCAGCGTCAAGCAGGGGATACCAATCTGGTCGCGTTGATGCTGGAGAGCCACCTGTTCGAAGGCAAGCAAGCGTTGGCGCCCAAGGCGCTACGTTACGGCGTCTCGGTCACCGACGCCTGCGTAAGCTGGGAAACCACCGAGCGATTGCTGAAGACCGCCGCTGAACGTATTGCCTGATGTTCGGACAACGCCTAGCGCGTTGACTGCCCCGGCCAGCCCCGTATCATAACGATTCCCTTTGATGACGAGGTTGGCCATGGCCTTTTCCCTTGAACAGCACGACCCCGATACGTACCGGCGCAAGGCCCGCATCATCAGCGTGGCGATGGCCGGGCAGCTGATTATTTTTGGCCTGCTGTTTTCCATGCTCCTCACCACGACCTTTGGTAGCAGCGTCTGGCTGAACGCGCTGGGCGTATTGTTGGGCTTGCTTGCCACCAGCGCTATGTTCGCGGCACTAAGAGAGCGCCCCTGGATGGCCGAGATGCGCTATGTTTGGCAACTCAAGCACCACCTGTCGCGTATCAGCAGCTACCTGCAGCCGCTACGTCGCGCAGTGGAAGACGATAACCGCCTAGCGCTGGATATTCTGACCTTTTACCATCAGGGCATGGCCCAGCTTGCCGAGCTGAATGGCCGTACCACCGATGACGATGCCGAGCGGTTAGCGGAAAAAATGCAGGTCAAAGTGAAGCGTGAAGCGTTAGGCCTACCCAAAGACGTCACCACGTTCGACCCACACGACCTGAGCGCTTTTAAGAAGTAAACCGTGCATTAAGACATATAATGAGGGATCTGACAGGGAGCACGTTCGATGAAGGCTAATGCTGCATTACGACGATTCACCACGGCAGCGGCTGCCGGTGTGCTGTTAGCTGGTTGCGCCACCAGTGCGCCCGACCCTGAGCCGCCGGTAAAAACCACCGTGCAAAGCAGCGCACCGCTACTGCCTTCGGTGCTGTTTCCCGGTAGTGCCGAGCGCTTTCAAGCTTGGAACTGCCAACCAGCCAATCAAGACTTGGTCACGGCCGTCAATGGGGAAGAGTTACGGCTGTGGTCGCTACATGGCGCGTGGCGATTGCCTCAAGCCGTCGTGGCCAGCGGTGCCCGCTATCAGGATGGCGATATCAGCTTCTGGAATCGCGGCGACCAGGCGCAAATCGAAACGCCCCGTGGGCAATTGCAGTGCCAGCAAGGGGTTGACCGGGAGATTGCGACCCGGTCAAGCCACCCAGGCGTGATGTTGTTAGCCCGCGGCAACGAGCCGGGTTGGACGATTGAGCTGGCGAACGATGCGCCAGTAATGACCTGGACTACCAACTACGGCAGCGACACCACCACCATGCCTTATATGGTCAGCGTGATGGACAACGAGGCAGGCAGGGTAGTGATCGAGAACGCCAACGCCGAGCAGTTTTTCCGCGTTCGCATTGAATCGGGTGCCTGCTTCGATGACATGAGTGGCGAGCCTTATCCTGCTCGCGTGACGCTCACCATTGGCGGCGAGCAGTACAAAGGGTGTGGCCAGGGCATCGCGCCCTAGTCATCACGCCCTAGCCATCACGACCCAGCCCACTAGCAGCGGTATAGAAACGGCTCTGCGCGCCACTGTGGTTCCACGTAATCGCTGGCGCACAGCGCCGAGACATCACCACCCGCTCGGGCCGCCAGCCGCGCCAGTGTGGCTAGGTGTAACCCCCTGGGGGAGCGCACCTCTTCGCTGATGGCCACCGGCATCCAGCGGTCGCCCTCACGGGTTGCCAAGGTGAAGTTGAAGGGGTGAAAGCCTGGGAAGCCCAACCGAATGTCGGTAGCGATCAGCGTCTCTTGTCCATTGATATCACGGGTTTCGAAACGTAAAAACGGCCCGGTGAACCACGTCAGCCGCTGCCCTAGCGGTCCCTCCAAAGCGTTGGCCTCCAGTTCGACGTTACGACGCAGCGGTTCCAGTGCGGGGACTCGGTCACGATCGAATACACTGATCAAACTCTCGTAATAGCGGTCTTCATCGATGACCGTTGCCCGCCATAGTGCGATGTTGAACGGCGTGGGTTGGATGAGTACGGGGGCCGCTTGTAAGTTCGCCTCGGCTAGGGCTGGCGTTAGGCGCTGCTCGACGCTCCATTTTGCACCTGCGGCCATCATGAGGTAAGCGCAGGAGATCACCAGCCCCGTGCGGCAGGCACTGCGTACCTTGCCCGACACGCTGCCGATGATCAGCGCCATAAGCAGCGGTAGCGTGTAGAACGGATCGATGATGAAGACGATAGGCCACGCGGCGGGCGGTGCGTCTAGCGGCCAGAGCAACTGTGTGCCGTAGGTGGTCAGCGAGTCGAGCAGCGGGTGAGTCACTAATATCAACGTAAAAAAGCACCACCAGCGACCCAACGAGATGTCCCGTGCTGGAGCAAAGCGGGCACTCAGCACGGCCAGCAGCGTGCCAAGACCCGTCAGTACGAACAGTGAATGGCTAAACCCGCGATGCTCCGTGACATTGGCAATGGCGTCGCCATAATCCAACGCGACGTCCAGATCGGGCAGGGTACCCAGCAACGCACCCAGTACGATGGCCTTGCGACCCAGACGCTTACCCAGTACGGCGCCCCCGACGGCTGCGCCAAGCGCTGCTTGCGTAATCGAATCCACAGACTTCTCCTCGACGTGCTGATAGCGAATCGTGATCGTCACCCAGACATGACACACGAGATGAATCGCCGTGACGTCATTATACAACGTGTCTACTTTCTATTTTACTGTCGCACTGTTGTCTATGTTTTAATGGTGCTACGTGACCGGCTCGGCACCGCACTCGGCGGTTGCACGGGATATAATTACCATTCTTCAATGAAGAGGAAATGACATGCAGTTTTTACACACTATGGTACGCGTCAGCGACTTAGACGCCTCGCTTCACTTTTATTGTGACCTGCTCGGCCTGAAAGAAGTGCGCCGCAAAGAGAACGAAAAGGGCCGTTTTACGCTGGTGTTCCTGGCGGCTCCCGAAGATGAAGCGCGCTCCGAGCGCCTCACGGCCCCTGAGCTTGAGCTGACCTACAACTGGGACCCAGAGGAGTACACTGGCGGTCGTAATTTTGGTCACCTGGCCTACCGGGTCGATGACATTTACGCCCTTTGCCAGCATCTGCAGGATAACGGCGTCACCATCAACCGACCGCCCCGCGATGGTCACATGGCCTTCGTGAAATCGCCGGACGGCATCTCCGTGGAGCTGCTGCAAAAAGGCGATGCGTTGTCACCCCAGGAGCCCTGGGCTTCCATGGAAAACAGCGGTAGCTGGTAACACTACTCTCGGTGGCGCTCTTTATAGATGTCGCCACTGAACTCCATATGGAGTTCAACCGCCTCGCCATAGGGGTTCATTGCGCGTAGCTCCACATGGCGAGGCTTGTACTCGACGCCGCCCAGCGGTTGATAACCCGCCTGCTCGGCGCGCTGCATAAAAAAAGCATCGCTATTGGGCCGCTCGGTGAGCGGAGGCGCGGAGACTGGGGCCGAGCGGTTCAAGCGGTCTCCGGGTAAGCGAGACGCGTAGGGCTCTTCCACTTCGACGAGCGTTTCACCGATCACCAGCCAGCGAGCCTGCATGCGCTGGCCCGTCGGCAGGCCAAACACACCGATCTCATCACCCGCGTTCGCAGTGAGTGCTGAACGCCCCTCCGGCCAGGTATCGACTAAGACGCGACCGCTCTCATCTTCAAGAATGAAGCTATTACCGAACCGCTCGCTAATGCGGCCGTTCAAGTAAACCCCCGCGCTTTGCGCAGTGGCAATCGGGGTGGCGGGCGTCTCCAGAGACGGTGGTGCCGCAAGCACCGGTAAGCCCAGCAGCGGCAGCGTGAGTGTACACAGCAACAAGCCGCGCATCGTGTTCACCCAGGGTAACCAAACACGCCGCTTTAGCAGTACGATAGAGCAAATCATAGGTCGGGCCTCACTTAGCGCCAATGCAACGAGTATACGCACCGAAAGCTGACGATAACCTGAATGGCGCGCTTGTTCAGTCAAGGTTAAGGCGCTTCCCGTTATAGTGTTGGATTACTCTTAGAGTATGGCGTTTGCCAGGAGTCTTTTATGAACAGTGGCCATCGTGGCAGCGTGCTTCGCTGCGCCCTGCTGAGCACACTCTTGTTCGTCAGCGTTCCTACGCCGGGGGTCGCTCAATCCGCCCTGACGGTGGATGACGCCATCGCCGTGGTACAGCAGCGCTATGAGGGCGAACTACTCGATATCGAAATGAAAAGCGGACGTGGCTGGGAAAATAGCGAGCAGGTGTATGAGCTGCGCCTGCTGACGGCCCAAGGCAACGTACTCAAAATTCGCATTGCCCGAGAAGATGGTCGTTTTCTTGAAATTGACGGCAGGGGCCAAATTGAGGCGCGTTTGCCGCCTACCCGCGATAACGGCGGAGCCTAATAATGCGAGTGTTAGTGGTCGAAGATGAGCAGCATCTCGCGGCTCAAATGCGTGAAGCGCTTGAGGGTAATGGTTTCGTCGTCGATGTTGTCAACGACGGTAACGAAGCCGTGTACATGGGCAATCACGAGACCTATGACGCGGCGGTGCTGGATCTGGGTCTGCCTGGGCGGGATGGCTTAAGTGTTCTGCACGATTGGCGACAACATGGCCGCACGCTACCGGTGGTGATTTTGACCGCCCGGGATGGCTGGAGTGAGAAGGTGCAGGGGTTCCGCGCCGGGGCGGATGATTATGTCACCAAACCCTTTCGCATGGAGGAGATTATCATGCGGCTGCGTGCGCTGATTCGCCGTGCGTCTGGCCACGCTGATGTGATGATCCGCAGCGGCGAGCTAGAGTACGACACTCAGCTAGGCACCTTCCATCTCGCAGGCCTGCCGTTAAAACTTACCGCCTTTGAACATCAGCTACTCGTGTATCTGATTCATAACGCTGAGCGGGTGGTCAGTCGTACCGAGCTCTCCGAACATCTCTACTCTTACGATAACGACCGTGACCATAATTCTCTCGAAGTGATCATCAGTCGGTTGCGGCGCAAAGTGGGGGCAGAGCGTATCGAAACCCTGCGTGGTCAGGGGTATCGGCTGTGCGACCGCTCGTGAAACTGTCACTGCGAGCGCGTCTGCTAGGATCCGCTGGCCTATGGAGTGCCATTGCGTTAGTGGGCGTGGGGCTATTTATCTACTGGCTGTTCAAAGATCACGCCGAGCGCACCTTTGACGCCCGGCTGGACGCCAACCTACTGGGGCTGATGGCCTCTGTAGAGTTCAATGAGCAGGGTCAGTTGATCAAAACCCGTGATATTGGCGGCCCTCAGTTCGATCGCGCCTACTCGGGGTGGTATTGGCAAATTGCCCACGACGATGAGGTGCTGATTGCCTCGCGTTCGCTGCTGAATGCCAGCCTGCCCGCGCTGACCAGCGATGTTTCTCAGGCGCTGGCGCTCACCGGGCCAGAGGGCGAAGCGCTACGCGCCCGGGGCCGTCACTTCTCAGCCCCAGGCAGCGGCCCGCCGTTGAGTATCACCGTGGCCGGCCCACAAAACGACATTGATGATGCCCTGTCGCGTATCGTCCTTCCTTTAGTAGCTTCGCTGGCGCTGCTGGGAATCGGGCTAGCGGTGGCGGTGTGGTGGCAAGTTCGCTGGGGGTTAAAGCCGCTCACCCGGCTGCGTCGCGACCTTCTTGCGGTACGCCAGGGGTACCGCGAACAGTTAGCCCACGCCACGGTGGAAGAGCTACAGCCGCTGGTGGATGAGATCAATGCGCTGGTGACCCATAACCGAGAGGTGATTGCTCGCAGTCGTCAACATGTGGGCAACTTGGCTCACGGCCTCAAAACGCCCCTCGCCATGTTAGCCAACAGCCTATCGGCTCAGCAGGCGCATGACGCCACCACTGAGGAGGCATTGTCACGTCTGCAGCGTCTGGTCGATCACCATTTGCGCCGCGCTCGGGCCGTCGGTGCGGGCTACCACATGGGCGAGCGCACCCAGGTAGCAGACACGTTAGAGGGGCTAGTGAGCGTGATGCGCCATGTATACGTCCGCGGCCCCGCGCCACTCCATATCAGCGTTCAGTGCGATGATGCGTTAGCGTTTCGAGGTGAGTCCCAGGATCTCGATGAGCTGTTAGGCAACCTGCTGGATAACGCCTGCAAGTGGGCGCGTCAGCAGGTGATGATCGAGGCACGCCGGGTATCGCCAGAGCAACTGACCGTGGTGATTAGCGATGACGGCCCGGGTATGCCCGAAACCCAGCGGCTAAAAGCCGTAAAGCGGGGCGAGCGCTTCGATGAATCGACCCCCGGCGATGGTTTGGGGCTCGCCATCGTGCAGGATCTGGCGCGGCTTTACGGTGGGCATTTGGCGCTTGCCGCTAACTCGCCCAGCGGGTTACGCGTCGAGCTGACGCTGCCCGCCGCCGAAAGGCCGCCCAAGGGCGACCTTTCAGGTACATCGTAACGCCAAAAGATTAGTGAGTTTATTCAGCGGGCCACGCGGGGAGGCGTTTTTCGCGGTAAACGTCGCCGCGGTAGTCCACATGCAGTATGACCTGCTCTTCGGCGTCATTCTGCGCCATCCACTCCATATGGCGGCCCTTGAAGTCGACCAGGGCGGCATTACGGTAGCCCTGGTCGCTCAGCGCGTTCTCCACGTCACTCTGCTCTAGGGTCGACAGGCTCTCATCGCGGTGAGGGCGGTCATGCCCAGGACGTTTGATGTGCCATTCCAGTAACTCACCGTCCGGTGAGAAGAAGCTGTGAACGTCGACACCTTCCTCATTAATGCTAGTAATGCGGTAAACATCTTCGTGGCGCTTCAGTTCAATCATCTCACCGAAGCCTTGTTCATCGAGCTGACGCTGTAGCGCCTCGACGTCGGGGGCGACGACGCGCGCTTGTGGCTGGTCACCGTTATCGGGCTCATCTGCCGAGCCGCGAAGCGACGAAGCGGTGACGGTATCGCCTTCCAAGCGGCCTTCCACCATAATGTCGTCGCCTACTTGGAAGCGCTCACCACTGTTGCCTTGCGGGCGAACCAGCAGACGACGGTCGCCTTCATCGACCACGAGCAGGTCATTGAAGCGTTCGACCACTTCGCCGTTGATGCGCACCTCTTCCTGCGCCGCCAGCGGAGCGGAGAGGGCAAGGGTGCAGATGGCAGCAGCCAGGGCTTTTAATGGAGTCGGTTGCATAGCGGTTTCCTCTTGTTGGCAAGTTGGGGCAAGCTTGTGAAGCGATAGCCCCGCAAGTGACAATGCCAAGCCTACGCAACCGCTGCTGAACCGAGACTAAATCACCGGTTCAAGTTTGATTCAGGATTAACGAGCTGATCGGATAAGGGAGTCGAGATGACATCACAGGGCATGAAAGGATGGCTAGCCGCGCTAAGCATGGTCACGCTGGCAGGCTGCAGCAGCGCACCGCAACAAGAGCGCATCGACGCGCCGCAAGGCGGCACGCTCTCTGGGCCAGTGGTCGAGCAGCGCTGGAACTTACTGTTGGTAGGGACCGATGAACGGCTCTCCATGCCCGAGACGCCGTTTTTCCGCATCGGCCGCGACGGCAAGGTGAGCGGCTCGGATGGCTGCAACCAGTTCACCGGCAAGGTGAGCCTGGGCGAAAGCCAGCGCATTGAGTTCAGCGAACTGGCCTCCACCCGAATGGCCTGCCCCAATATGGAAGACGCCAAGCGGGTCACCGATATGCTGGATACCGCGTATCGTTACTTGATCGACCACGACCGTTTGGTGTTCTTCGGACCGGATAGCCGTGTGCTCGGCGGTTGGCGGGAAGCTAACTGACGGTCAGTGACCGCGCTGGTACAGGGCCATACAGCCAGCGCCAATGGCGATACCGACAATGAGTAAAACCCACTCATCGTGCTTGCCAAAGCCACCAGGTCCGTGAAGACCTTTACAGCCGGCAAGCATGAACGTGAGAAACAGTAGCGTGATGGATGTTTTCAATGTGTGCAGTGAGCGCATAAGAGATCCTCAAACAACGCGGAGAGGGAGAACTGTTTTCAAGTCGCTGAAAACAGTGGGGTGTTTGAGGTTACCCCTGGCCTGCTGAATGACCGCTGAATCAGTGGTTCAGGCTCTGTTTACTCTCTTTGCGACGCATGAAAAGGCGGATTGAAGCGAGTGATAAAACGCGCATCAATCCGCTTTTTCCATTGCCACACCCAGCGTCCTGAAAAGCCCATGGCTCCACGGCTGGCAATGGCGTGACCGTCGCCGGTGCCAATCAGTGCCAGCACGCGACGCGGAGGTTGCCACGGGGTGAGCTGTTTGCCGTGACAGGCAGCCCGTAAATTCTCTGCCAAGACGGGCCCCATGCGCACCGCATAAACGCCTGCCTTAGGCAGCGGGGAAGAGCGCAGCGTAGCGCAGTCGCCAGCGGCAAAGATGCCCGGTTGGCCGATGACCTCAAGTGACGTATCCACCGGGATAAAGCCGTGCTCATTCAACGGCAGCGCCGTTTGCTGCAGCCACGTTTGGCCCACGGCTCCGGTCGCCCAGAGCACGATATCCGCGGCGATGTGGTTGCCGGTGTCGGTTTGCACGCCGCCGGGTACCAAGGCGTGCCCTCGCACGCCTGTATGGACGCGCACGCCCGCACGTGTGAGCGCTCGCGCCGTTAACCAGCGGGGCAGCCAGCCAGCGCCGGGCAGCAGCGTTTTGGCGGCGCTGATCAGCTCGCCTTGCCAGTGAATGTCCGGGCGCTGCTGGCGAAGCTGCGCCAGGACGCTCATCAGCGTCTCGCAGCCTGCTGCGCCGCCGCCTACGCTCACTACGTTCTGGAACACTCCTGCAGGCAGTTTGGCCACCTCTTCGCGTAATGCTTGCCAACGGTGGTGCAACGAGCTGAGCGGGCGCATGGCCAGCAGCGTGGGCAGCGTATTCTCCTCAATACCTTTTGGCCCGATCCCCTCATCGCTTTGCGGGGCAATAACTTGCGGTAACGCGAGCGTCGAGCCGACGTTGAAGGAGGCCACGTCAAACGCAATCACGCTGCCATCCGCCAGCATTACCTGGCGCTCGCTCGTGCTGAACGCCACGGCTGGAGAAGCAATAAAGCGAGCCCCCGCCCGCTGGCAGAGCGCCGCGATATCCATCTGAGTCTCCCGCAGCGTGCACTCCCCAGAGAGCCACGCAGGTACGCTGCCCGAGTAGGCGGCCAGTTGGCTGTCGCTCACGACGGTGATCGATACCGCTTTATCCGGGCGTTGAGCAAACGCCTCCAGTACGAAGGCGTGGGCGTGGCCCGCGCCGATGAGCAGTAGCTGCATGTCCGCCTCCTTGAGCGAGCGATGAGACGACGTTGTTAGCGCATTGTTATTTACCGATAGTCACTCGATTTTTGCCAGCTTTCTTGGCCAAGTACATACCGTGATCGGCGCGTTCCACCAAATGACGCACTGTATCTCCAGTCTTCTTCGACGTAAGGCCAATGCTGATCGTCACGGGGAGCGGCAGTTTGAAAGGTGTCGTTGACACAATACTGCAAAGACGTTGTGCAAGAAGCAAGCTGGCAGCGGTATCTGTCTCTCGAATGATGATGAGGAACTCTTCTCCTCCCCAGCGGCCAAGATGATCCTCTTCACGAAGCGTGTTTTGGACAACTTGGCTTAGACGCCTCAGGACGTCGTCCCCCACAGAATGGCCGAACGTATCATTGATATTTTTGAAGTCGTCAACATCGAACAGTATGACAGATAGGGAGACGTCCGAATCGATTAGGCGGCTCAGTGTCATTTCTGTGTAGTGCCGATTCCAACACTGGGTTAATGGATCGGTGCGGGCTAATGTTTGCAAGCGTTGATTGCTGTGCGTCAACTGCTGATTCAAGTAAACGGCGTCCATGGCGGTAATCGCCATGGCAATATGGTCGCCTAACTCCGTCATCGTGGCTATTTCCAATGGTGACCAGTAACCCATAGGATCAACATTGGCCGAGAAGTTCTCTGGCAGATGAGAGAGGGGAGTGTGACGAAAAAGAAAGAGCCAGCTTGGCGTGACGCATGAGATATCTAGCCTTGTTGCTACGCCGCCTTGGCACATGCCGTCGAGCTCTACGGTCGCATCATTAGTATTCCCTCTTGTTAGAGTTTCAAGAGCATTGAGAATGTGTCGTTCGGAGGGACAGTCACCAAAACTGTGCATTTGATGATTTCTTAGGAGGGCAATGCCTTGCGATTCGAACAGTTTGCATAGCCGCTCTCCGTGATGTCGGACAATGTCTTTGAAGTCAGAAAAACGCTTGATGTCACTAGAGAGTTGTTGGCGGTATCGTTTTAAGCCTGCTCGGCGCTCAGCCAGTTGCTCCATGGTTAATAGACCTAGTCGCTGCGCCGCAATCGTAATGACCAAGCGACTCCAACGGGATGAGACGAGGTGATAAGAGGGGGGGAGAGCTATGTAGCCCCATGTCTCTGCTTCACATTTTAATTCATAATATTGCAGCTCCGACGCCAACAATGTGCTGACCGAGCGGATAGAGATAAGACGTGGGTGCGCTTTTAGGGAGCATGCGGATGGAAAAACGTGTATCAAACGCAACTCCATAGTCTTGGTATGACGGTATATAGCAATGGGCATTTGGTGGGTCATTCGGTGAAGCGCGCATGTTAGCTGCTCAAAAAGCGCCGTCAGAGACGGCGCGTGGCTGATTTTCATCAGAGAGTCGTATAGGCCGCCGTGCTCATGGAGCAAGTGTTGACGCTGTTCGCTCATCCTGAATGACTCCTCAAAACACGAGATAGCACGTCCATGTTGGCCATAGGCCGAGCGCCACTTCATATCAAAATTGAATTAATGATTCAATCAAAAGGTAAATCATTATTCAACAACTATTGAATAATCGATTCACATTGGCGGCATGAATGAAAAAATCATGTTTGCCGAGCGCTTAAAATCCTCTATGCAAGCGGCGGGGTACGACACTCGGCCCTCCGTGCTAGAGCGTGAATTCAATTTGCGCTACTGGGGAAAACCAATCACCTTCCAGGCCGTTAGGCGCTGGTTGCGAGGAGACTCGATTCCAAGTCAGGAAAAACTGCAGGTGCTGGCGCGTTGGTTATCTGTCACGCCCCATTATCTGCGTTATGGCGGGGCAGAAGATAACGCCGTTAAGGAGCCGCAGGGGCAGTGGGAAACCTCGCTGACTAGAGAAGAGCATCATCTTCTCGCAATGTATAAGACGCTGCCGCAGCCTCAGCGTAAAATTGTTCATGAAGTGGTGGAAACCTTCTCCAAGGCGTACGGCGACTCGCTAGTACTTCCCGAGCGCGAGTGACTTGTAGGTAGCGCCACTCGCGCTCGTCAATCTCATCCCCGTCGCCAATCGAAATACCGCTTCAATAGTGCCAGCACTCGTTCTGGCTTGTGGGCGTTTTTCCAAACGCCTGCGGTGGCTTTGGCGGCTTCGCCTAGCGTGGGGTAGGGGTGAATGGTGCCGAGCAGTTTATTCAGCCCCAGGCCGTGCTTCATGGCGATGGTGAACTCGCCCAGCCACTCCCCGGCGTTCTCCGCGACGATCGTCACTCCCAGAATTTTGTCTTTGCCGGGCACGGTAAGCACTTTGATAAAGCCTTCGGGGGCGCCTTCGGCAATGGCGCGGTCGCTTTCGCTCATGGCGTAGCGGGTCACTTCAAAGGCGACACCTTTCGCGGTGGCCTCTTTTTCGTTGAGACCAACTCGCGCTACTTCCGGCTGAACATAGGTAACGGCGGGCATAAAGCGGTAGTCCACCGCGAAGCTTTTCAGCTCGCCAAACAGCGCATTCACGGCGGCGTGCCATGCCTGATGGGCGGCTGCGTGGGTAAGCTGGTAGGGGCCCGCTAAGTCGCCGCAGGCCCAGATGTTAGGCAGGCGCGTTTGCAGCCGCTCGTTGAGGGCCAGCGTGCCGCCGTCGGTGGTGGTAATCCCTAGCGCCTCCAGTCCTAACCCTTCCACGTTGGCCTGACGGCCCGCGCTCACCAGTAGATAATCAAACGCTAAGGTGCTGCGCTCACCCAAGTGTTCAATAACAAGCTGATGCTCCCCGTCGACTTGGTTCACCTCCAGCGCTTTCGCGCCGGTCATCACCGTCACGCCCTCTTGAGTGAGCGTGCGCTCTACGTGCTCGCCCACCTCATTATCTTCCCGGCCCAGCAGTTGCGGCGCGCCCTCTACCAAGATGACGTGGCTACCTAAGCGGGCAAAGCTTTGGCTCAGTTCGCAGCCAATCGCACCGCCACCCAGCACCACCAGCCGTTTGGGCAGCTCGGTGAGCGACCAGAGGTTTTCAGAGGTGAGTAGCGGCGCGTGCTCGATACCGGGCAGGGGCGGCACGCGAGGGCGCGCTCCGGTGGCCAGCACGATATGGCGAGCGGTGAGGGTTTGATCGCCCACGCGAATTTCCCATGGTGAAACGAGGGTGGCGTGCTCTTGATACACCTCTACACCAAGCTTGGTGTAGCGCTCGACGCTGTCGTGGGGCTCGATATCGCGGATGGCCTGATGCACATGCCCCATCACCTTGGCGAAATCCACGCTGGGCTCGCTGGTGCTCACGCCAAAGCGGTCTGCTGTGCGAATTTCATGGGCCGCGCGGGCCGCCCGAATCAAGGCTTTGGAAGGCACGCAGCCAGTGTTAAGGCAGTCGCCGCCCATCTTGTGCTTTTCGATGAGAGCCACCTTGGCTTTCACGGCGCTGGCGATATAGCTGGTCACCAGCCCCGCCGAGCCGCCGCCAATCACCACGATGTCGTAGTCAAAACGGCTAGGGCGAGTGAAGCCTTTGTAGGCGTTGCGCTTTTGCACCATCAGCGCAATGCGCCGGGCCACCCAGGGGAACACCGCCAGCAGCGCAAACGAGGCGATGAGCCCAGGCGAGATAATGCCGCTCAGGCTTTCCAGCTCGCCGAGCTGGCCGCCCGCATTCACGTAAACCGCCGTGCCGGGCAGCATGCCGAGCTGGCTCACCCAGTAAAACGTGGTGGTTTTAATCCGCGTTAGGCCCATCACCAGGTTGATCATGAAAAACGGGAAAATGGGCACCAAACGCAGGGTGAACAGATAAAACGCGCCATCTTTCTCGACGCCCCGGTTCACCGTGTGGAACTGGCGGGGAAAGCGTTTTTCGATGGGCTGACGAAACAAAAAGCGTGAGAGTAGAAAGGCGAGCGTCGCGCCGATGGCGCTGGCAAATGAGATGATCACTAGCCCCCAGCCCAACCCAAACAGCGCGCCGCCTAGCAGCGTTAACAGCGACGCGCCGGGCAGCGAGAGTGCAGCCATCGCCACATACACCGCAAAGAAAATGCCCGCCACCTGCCAGGGCGACTGCTGGAACGCTGCCTGAAAATCGCTGCGGTAGGCCTGCAGGGTATCCAGAGTGAAGAACGTATGGGCGCCGCTAACGTAGAAGCCAATCACGGCCAGTAGCAGTAGGGCAATAATCAGCAGGCGCTGACGGTTCATGGCAGGCTCCTTGGAAAAGGTGTTCGTACTCAGTGCTAAAACGGAACGTTTCCTTACACGCTGGCGTGACGCAACTGCTGCCAGCGCTGCCAATCTTCGGGGCGGTCGATGTCCCACATGGTATCTGGGTAGGCGGCTTCCAGGCCCAGCGCCGCCAGGCGCGCTTGCGTCACGCTCAATACCTGTTCGGTGCCCCAGGGAATGTCTTCAAACAGGCTGGGGTGATCCTGGTGGCTGCCAATCAGCCCGTAGCCGCCATCCTCAGCCGGTAGAATCACCACGGCAAAGGTGCTCAACGCCGCTCGGCAGCGTTTGAGCATGGCGCTGGTAATACTGGGGCAGTCGGTGCCCATCACCATGGCGGGGCCGTCGGTGCTGTTCAGTGCATGGCGAACGCGCCTGCCCACATCGCCCTGCTCTTGGGCGGCCAAGGCCATGCCGTGTTGGGCCTGAAGCTCTAAAAATAGTGGGTGGTGGTGGTCTAACGAGGTCCACAGCGTAACATTCTCCGCCCCCAGCGCTTCGCAGCCGGTGGCAACACAGTGTCGCACCATGGCGGCGTGGGCTTTGGCGGCGCCCTCTGCGCCCAAGCAGGGGATCAAACGCGTCTTGGCCTGCCCCGGCAGCGGCGCTTTGGCCAGCAGGTGCAGGTGGGGCGCGGCGAGCTTAACGTGCATCGCGGTACTCCTTAGCCAATTGAGTGGCGCTGACACCGCGCCAATAGCGGTAGCGTAGCCGCCACATGAGGCGAATGGTGGGCCAAGCGCCGAACTCGTCCCAGCGCCTGCCCGAGCTTATCACCTTCTGGCGCAGGCAGGCGGGGGGCGAGTGCGCCTTCAGGCGTTTGCTGAGTTCGATGTCTTCCATCAGCGGCTGATTGGGAAAACCGCCCAGCGCGCAAAACGTATCGCGGCGCACAAAGATGCCTTGGTCGCCGGTCGCGATACCGCTAATCCGCGAGCGCAGGTTCATCAAGCTCGCGACCACCGGCAGCCAATGGCTTCGCCCCGTGAGCTGAATATCGAATCGCCCCCAAGCGTGTTGGGCCAGCGCCTTTTGTAGATCTACCACCGCACGCTGCTCTTCGCCGGGGGGCAGTTGGGTATCGGCATGCAAAAAAAGCAGCGCCGGGGCGTGGGCGTGCTGCGCACCCAGGTTCATTTGCCGTGCTCGTCCGGGGGCGCTGCTGAGTACCGCATCGGCCAGCGGTGCTGCGAGGGCCACGCTGGCATCGGTGCTGCCACCATCCACGACGAGGAGTTGAACGCCTGAGGCGCGCAGCGGTTGCAGCCGCGTGAGCGTTGCCTGAATACCCGCTGCCTCATTGAGCATGGGAATGATGATGCTCAGGGACGCAGGCGCGGGGTGTGGATCAGCCAAGGGCAATGATCGGCCCTCCTGCAACGGTGGCATCGGCTTCGTCATGGGTAACGAGCAGGGCAGGCAGGCCCGCCTCCCGCAGTTGGCCGAAAACCAGCGTGCGCATCTCTTGGCGCAGCGCCGTATCGAGTTTGGAGAAAGGTTCATCCAGCAGCACGGCGCGAGGCTGGGAGAGCAGCAAACGCATCAACGCTACCCTAGCCTGCTGCCCGCCAGAGAGCGTGGCCGGGTCGCGGGCTTCAAACCCCGTAAGCCCTACCTGATCGAGCGCTTTGGCAATCTGCGCGCTCTTTTGCGGGCTGCGATGGGGCAGGCCAAAGTGCAGGTTGCCGCCGACGCTCAAGTGGGGAAACAGCAGCGGGTCTTGAAACAGCAGGCCAACGCCGCGCTGCTCGGCGGGCAGGCTGAGTACGTCGGTGTCGCCAAGGCGAACCTGCCCTTGGGCGGAGAACGTGCTGTGTAAAAAGCCGGCGATAAAGGCCAGCAGTGTCGATTTGCCGGAACCCGAGGGGCCCATCACGGTGAGCACTTCGCCGGGGGCCACCGTGGCGTCCACATGCAGCAGCGGGCGGCCAGCTAAGTGAATGCTTACTTGCTCTAGGGTCAGGGCATTGGCAGCGTTATTCACGGGGTTCCTTATCCACAGGGCGTCTTAACCTTGGCGTTGAACGTTGAGAGGGACACGGCGTGGAGCGCCTAGCCACCGGGGCAGTGCGACGGCGGCCATAAAGCCTACAAGCGGCAGGCCCGCTTGCACCAGCGCCCACACGCCGATTAAGCGGCGGTTTCCTCCGGAGGCCAGCGCCACGGCTTCGGTGGTCACTGTTGGTACTCTGCCTGCGCCTAATAGTTGGGTGGGTAAATATTGGCCAATACTGACCGCCAAACCCACCGCCACGGCGGTCAGCAGCGGGGCGAGCAGGAGCGGCAGCCGCACGCGC
Organism: Halomonas meridiana; assembly: GCF_009846525.1. Taxonomy (NCBI): domain Bacteria; kingdom Pseudomonadati; phylum Pseudomonadota; class Gammaproteobacteria; order Oceanospirillales; family Halomonadaceae; genus Vreelandella; species Vreelandella aquamarina. The sequence continues at coordinate 594,269 of NZ_CP024621.1, forward strand.
CAAAACGCCCGGCGGCGCGAGACGCCCAGCGACTGCGCAATGTAGAGCCAGCGAGGATCTAAGCGGCGGTAGGCCTCGGCTAGCGAGAGATACACATAAGGCAGCACGAACAGCAGGTGGCCCGACACCACCAGCGCTAGCTGGGGGCGAATGCCCAGGCGTTCGGCGGCTACCACTAAGCCATATAAAAATGCGATTTGCGGCACCAGCAGCGGCAAGTAGAGTAGCCAGAGCGAACGGGTAGGGTGAATCTGCTGGCGCTGCTCGTTTTCAAGAGTGGCGACGACCAACGCGGCCGCCAAGCCGGTCGAGAGCAGCGCAATCAGCGCGGTATTCACCAGCGGCCCGGCCAGCATGTCGGCGCTGCGCTGCCAGTGGTCGAAGGTAAACGACTGCGGCAGCAGCTCAGGAAAACGCCAAAACCCGGCCACCGAGAAAAGCCCTAACCCGATCAGCGCGGCCAGCGCGGCCAGGCTTGCCAGGGTTAGCCCCGCTCGGCCTGTTACGGTGAAGAGGGCTTCCCCCCACTGCCGGTCGCCGTTGGTCAGCCAGCGCTGGCTCAGCCTGCGGGCTAGCTGCTCTAACAGCCACCAGCTCAGCAGCGCGGCCAGCGTCACGCCCAGTTGCAGTACCGCGGCGGCTGATGCCATAAAACGGTGGGTAATGTCCGGATCGCTAAACCAGCCAAGAATCGAGACGCTCAAGGTGGGCGGCAAGCGCGGCCCCAAAATCAGCGCCATATCCACCACCGACGTGGCGTAGGCAATGACCGCGTAGATAGGTAGGCGTATCAATGGATAGAGCGAAGGAAGCACCACTTTGAGCCAGGCAATCGTGGGCGCGTAACCCAGCGACCGCGCCAGCCGCAGGCGCTGTTCCGCCTGTAACTGGGGCAGCGCCGCCAGGCTCATTAACAAGAGAAACGGGGCTTCTTTGAGTACCAGGCCGAAGGTGAGCGCAAGCCCCCAGGGGTCGTTCACGATCAGCGCATCGGGAGGCGCTTCCCAGCCGGAGAGCCAGGGGGAGATAAGCCGTGCCATCAGCCCGGAAGGCGCGATTAAAAACGCAAAGCCGAACGCCACCGCCGCGTGGGGAATTGCCAGCAGGGGCGACACCAAGCGGCGTAGGCTGCGGTCCAGCCAAGTGCCTTGGCTGGCAGCTAAAAACAGCACGACGATCAGCAGCGCCAGCGCCGTACTGGCCAAGCCGCTGGCAAAGCTCACCGCCACCGAGCGGCCAAGCCCCGGCTGGGCGAACAGCATTTGCCAAGCGGAGAGGTTGGCCTGCTCGCTCCCCAGTACCGGCAGGTAGCCAAAAGCAGGCAGCAACACCATGCCAAGCCCTGCGGTGACGGGAATCACCAGCAGGGCAATGATCAGAAGAGGCGCTAGCCGCAGCATGGTTCAGTGAGTCGCATGCGGGTGTGAGTCGTGCGTTTAGTTGACACCGTAACGCTCAAGCCAAGCATCCTGAAGGGCGTTCATCCAACTGGGGTGGGGTTCGGCAAGGGTGTTGGAGAGCGCATCGGCGGGCAGTGCTGCTGGGTGGCTCTCGACCTGCTCGAAGAGCGCCTGGTCGCTCGGCTCAAGCTGCTGGATCGCTAACACGCTGCGGTCGCCCCACATGCTGAGCGACTGCTTCTGGGCTTGCGCCTCCGGGGAGAGCAGGAAGTTGGCTAGCGCCATTGCACCCGCTTTATGGGGTGAGTTGTAGGGAATCGCCACGAAGTGCACGTTACCCAGGGTGCCGCCTTCCAACACATAGCTACGCACGCTTTCCGGCAGCTCATACTCCATCACCGCCACGGCGGCATCGGTGGGGTAGAACGAGAAAGCGAGGCTGAGTTCGCCGTCGCTCATTAGCGTGCGAAGGTTGGGGCCGGATTCGGGAAAGCTACGGCCACTGCGCCATAAATGCGGGTGAAGCTCGTCTAAATAGGCCCACAGCGGTTCGGTGATCTCCTCGAAATCGGCGTCTTCGACCGGCGCGTAAAGCGCTTCATCTTGATCGGTCAGCTCGATCAGCGCCTGCTTGAGGAACGTGCTGCCGGTGAAATCGGGAATACGCGGATAGCTAAACTGGCCGGGATGCTCTTTGGCCCAGCCGAGTAGCGCCGCAATGCTTTGAGGCGGCGTGTCGGTTTGCGCGCTGTCGTAGTAGAAGGTGATTTGCGCTTTGCCCCAGGGGGACTCGTAGCCTTCGGTGGGCAGGGTGAAGTCGGTGACGACTTCGGGGTTTTCGTCAGGGTAAGTGAGGGCGAAGTTCGGCAGCGATTCCGCAAAAGGCCCAAACAGCAGGTCTTGCTCGCGCATGGCGGCGAAGTTTTCGCCGTTGATCCAAATCAAGTCGATGCTGCCCTCGCTGTCGTTCCCCGCCTGCTGCTCACCCAATACCCGCGCCACGGCGCTGCTGGTGTCGTCGAGTTTCACGTGCTCCACGCGAACGCCATAGCTCTCCTGCATCTGCTCTGCGACCCAGGCAATGTAGCGATTGGTGCGCGCGTCGCCGCCCCAGGCATTCCAGTACACGGTTTGGCCGTCGGCGGCGTCCAGTACGCTCTCCCACTCTTGCGGGTCGGGGGCGGCGACCGCAGGGGCGGTGAAGGTGACTAGAGCAAGCGCCACGGCGGTGGCCAGAGCAGAGCGTGGTTTCATCGCACACCTCATCAAATCAGTTGGTTATAGAGCGGTTTGTAGGCACTGCAGTTCACTGTGGACGTGTTCGATAATGGGCAGCGAGAGGTAGTGCTCGACACGGTCGCGCACGTGGTCGATCACGACCGCATCGGTCAGCTCGGCCGACCAATCCTCGCCCCGGCGCTCGTCATCCTGGCGATGTAGGTGCTGAGCGCGCCACTTGGCACACCAGGTGAGCGACCACAGCCAGGTGGCGCGTCGGCAAGCAATCAGCGTATCCACACTTGGCAACGTAATCTCAGGCGCTGTGACCATCGCAGCCTGCCAGCGACGATAGAACCCAACAACCTCCTCCAGGCTGAGTACCGCTTGGCTATTGAGGTCCCAGGTGGTCGAGGTGTAGAGCGAGGTGTGGGCCAAATCGATGCCCGGCAGGCCATAGCGGCACTTCTCGAGATCCACCAGCACCGCCCGGCCATCGTCGGTGATTAAAAAGTTGCCGGGGTGCGTATCAAAGCTGATCAGCGTAGGAGCGGCGTCGTCCAGCGTGCGGGGCAGTAAATCCAGCTCCTGCTGAATACGCAGGTGAATACCGCTGGGGAGCTGGGCATCGCTCAACCACTGGGCCTGCTGAGACACCTCCTCCACCATGGCCTGCCAAGGCGATTTGGGGGCCAGCAGCGGCGGGCGCTGGCGAGGCAGCGGCTGGCGGTGCAGGCTGGCGAGTGTGTCGGCAATGGCAGGCAGGTCCTGGGGGAGTTCGGCCAAGCGCCCGCGAATCGCCTCGACCAGCAGCGCGCCGCGTGGCAGCGCTTCGCTAGGTGGTAGTACACCGTATAGGCGTGGCGTGTGCCCGCCGTGGCTGGCCCGTTCGTAGCAGGCGGCTTGATACGTCAAGTTTTCCGCTGGCGGCAGGTTCATCTGGCTCTGCTTGGGCAGTCGCGCCACCCAGTCGTCCCCTTCGCGGTGAATCCACACGTGGTCATGGGCCAGGCCGGTATCGGCCATGGGCGACAGCGATTGGTAGTCGATCTCCGCTTGCTGCAGGGTCGTGTCTAATGCCTGCAGTTGATCCTCAGAGAGTGTGGACATAGCGCATTCCGTAGTGTGAGAAACGGTAGCCGAATTAACGATGGCTGAACCTTCGGTGTTGCCACTCAGTGGCAGAATCATGACCAACCTTACACGCTTCATCATAAAAAACGATGACGCTGCGCGCAGCGGTTGGGATTGCGAGGCGCATTAACGACAACGGCACCCCAGGGGGTGCCGTTGAACTACTGCCGTCAGCGCTGACTTACATCGCAGCAATCTTCGCCTGCTGCTCTTCGAGCAGCTTTTTGGCGGACTGGAATTCCGCCAGTTTGCCGCGCTCTTTCTCGATCACGGCGTCGGGGGCTTTGGCGATAAAGCCTTCGTTGCCCAGCTTCTTCTTGATGCCACCGATGAGCTTGTCCTGTTTCTCGATCTCTTTGGCGAGGCGAGCAAGCTCCGCGTCTTTATCGATCAGGTCCGCCATCGGCACCAGCACTTCCATATCGCCGACCAGCTGCGTGGCTGAAAGCGGGGCGTCTTCTGGGTTGGCCAGCCACGTCACACTTTCCAGTTTCGCTAGCTTGGCCAGGAAGCGGCGGTTCTGCTCCAGGCGTTCGGCGTCTTCGGGCTGGCCTTTGGTCAGCAGCACATCCAGCGGCTTACCGGGGGCGATGTTCATCTCGGCGCGGATGTTGCGCACCGCGATGATCACGCCTTTCAGCCACTCGATATCGCGGGTGGCCTGCTCGTCGATCTTGCTCTCGTCGGCTTCCGGCCACGCCTGATGCATGATGGAGGCATCGTCGCCCACATAGGTGCCCGCCAGCGGTGCCACGCGCTGCCAGATCTCTTCAGAAATATAGGGCATCATCGGGTGAGCCAAGCGCAGGATAGTTTCCAGTACCCGCACCAAGGTGCGGCGGGTGCCGCGTTTGGCGTCGGCACTGGCCGCTTCGTCCCACAGGACCGGCTTGGAAAGCTCCAGGTACCAGTCGCAGTACTCGTTCCAAACAAACTCGTACAGCGCTTGGGACGCGTGGTCGAAGCGATACTCGTCCATGGCTTTGGTGACTTGCGCTTCGGTTTTCTGTAGCTGGGAGATGATCCAGCGATCGGCTAGCGACAGCTCCACTTCTTCGCCGCTGGTGCCGCAATCTTCGCCTTCGGCATTCATCAACACGTAGCGCGAGGCGTTCCACAGCTTGTTGCAGAAGTTGCGGTAGCCGTCTAGGCGGTTCATATCGAACTTGATATCGCGCCCGGTGGTGGCCTGGGAAAGGAACGTAAAGCGCAGCGCATCGGTGCCGTGGGCTTCGATACCGTCTTTAAATTCTTCTTTGGTGGCTTTGGCAATCGCTTTGGCCTTCTGGGGCTGCATCATGTTGCCGGTGCGCTTTTCCAGCAGGTCATCCAGCGTGATGCCATCGATCAGGTCGATAGGGTCCAGCACGTTGCCCTTGGATTTGGACATCTTCTGACCCTGGCCGTCGCGCACTAGGCCATGTACGTAAACGGTTTTGAAGGGCACTTCGCCAGTGAATTTCAGCGTCATCATGATCATCCGGGCGACCCAGAAGAAGATGATGTCAAACCCCGTTACCAGTACGCTGGAGGGGTGGAAGGTGTCCAGCTCCGGGGTTTTTTCCGGCCAGCCCAGGGTGCCAAATGTCCACAGGCCCGAGCTGAACCAGGTGTCCAGCACGTCTTCGTCTTGGGTCAGCGCCACGTCAGCGCCCAGGCCATGCTTCTCGCGGGCTTCCTCTTCGCTCCTGGCTACGTAAACATTGCCGTCGGCGTCGTACCAAGCGGGAATGCGGTGGCCCCACCACAGCTGGCGAGAAATACACCAGTCCTGCAGGTCACGCATCCAGGCGAAGTACATGTTCTCGTAGTTCTTCGGCACGAACTGAATGTCGCCGTTCTCTACCGCTTCGATGGCGGGCTTGGCGAGGCTCTCTACGGCCACGAACCACTGATCGGTGAGCAGCGGCTCGATGACATCGCCGGAGCGGTCGCCGTAGGGCAGGGTGTTGTTAACGCTCTCTACCTGCACCAGCAGGCCGAGGGCATCCATATCGGCGACGATCTGTTTGCGCGCTTCGAAACGATCCAAGCCCGCGTATTTGGCCGGCAAGGTGGCGTCTTCATCAGGCTGCGGTTGACCTTTCAGGTCGAAAATTTCCGCCTGCTCAAGAATCGTCGCATCTTTGGTGAAGACGTTGATCAGCAGATGGTTCTGGCGCTTGCCGACTTCGTAGTCGTTAAAGTCGTGGGCCGGGGTGATCTTCACGCAGCCGGAGCCTTTCTCCATATCGGCGTGCTCGTCCGCCACGATAGGAATACGGCGACCTACCAGCGGCAGTTCGATGAATTTGCCCACCAAGGAGGCGTAGCGCGAGTCTTCCGGGTTAACCGCCACGCCGGTATCGCCCAGCAGGGTTTCCGGGCGGGTGGTGGCGACCACCACGTAATCCTTGCCGTCGTCGGTTTTGACGCCGTCGGCCAGCGGGTAGCGGAAGTGCCAGAAGCTGCCCTGCTGCTCTTTGTTTTCCACTTCCAGGTCGGAAATGGCGGTGTGCAGGGTAGGGTCCCAGTTCACCAAGCGCTTGCCGCGATAAATTAGCTTCTCTTCATGCAGGCGCACAAAGACTTCCTGAACCGCTTTGTAGAAGCCGTCGTCCATGGTGAAGCGTTCACGGCTCCAGTCGACGCTGGCGCCCATGCGGCGCAGCTGGCGGGTAATGTGGCCGCCGGACTCCTCCTTCCACTCCCACACTTTATCGATGAACGCATCGCGGCCGAGATCGTGGCGGGTTTTGCCTTCTTCGGCGGCAATCTTACGCTCTACCAGCATCTGCGTGGCGATACCGGCGTGGTCGGTGCCTACCTGCCACAGGGTGTTGTTGCCCTGCATCCGCTTCCAGCGCGTCAGGGTGTCCATGATGGTGTCCTGGAACGCGTGGCCCATGTGCAGGCTGCCGGTCACGTTGGGCGGCGGAATCATGATCGAGAAGGGCTTGCCGCGGCCAGACGGGGCGAAGCGGTTATCGGCTTCCCAGCGTTCGTACCAGCGGGTTTCGATCTGTTCAGGTTGGTAGGTCTTTTCCATGGGGAGTCGGCTCACGGCTTGCAAAAAATGGGAGCAAGTATAGCGCGAACGCCCCGCGCTCGTCAGGGGCGTTGCATCTTGCTTTCAGGGGCGCTCGGTATAGCGTTTAGTCGCGCAGTGCGCGGTCGCGGACTTTCACCACGGGCTCCATTAGGTAGTCCAGCACGCTGCGTTTGCCGCTGAGAATGTCGATTTCTGCCACCATCCCCGGCATGATATCCAAAGGCTGGTTATCGGCGTCGTAAAGATAGCCGTCGGTACGCACTTCCACGGGATACATCAGCTCGCCGCTTTCCGGCATTTCTACCGCGTCGGCGGCGATGGTCACCAGCTCGCCGTCCAAGCCTCCGTAACGGGCAAAGTCGTAGGCGGTCAGTTTTACTTTGACCGGCTGGCCGGGGTAGAGAAAGGCGATATCGGACGGGCGAATATGCGCTTCTACTACCAGGGCATCATCGGCAGGCACCACTTCCACCAGCGGCTCGCCAGAACCTGCCACGCCGCCCACCGTACTGATGTGTACTTGATTGACCACGCCGTCTACCGGCGAGCGAATCGTGGTGCGGGCGACTTGGTCCGCACGCCCCGGCAGGGTTTTTTGCAGCTCGGCGACTTGGGAGGTCGCTTCGGCCAGCTGGGCTAACGCATCGGCCTCGAAGGCGTTGCGTGCCGCCACCTTGCGATCTTCGATTTCCGCAATCGACGCCTCGGCGCGCGCCACGGCGCTCTGCTGACGGGCCACTTCACCCCGCAGCTCATTGAGCGATTGGCGCACCCGCAGTAGCGAGGTTTCCGGTTCGATGCCGCGCTGGGCCAGCGGTTGGATGATCGCTAGCTCCTGTTCGGCCAGCTGAACGCCTGAGCGGGCTGTGCTAAGGGCGGCTTCCAGCTCCGCTGTCTCTTGGCGTCGCTGGTAGCCCTGCTGCTCTAGCACCTGTAGCTCCGCATTCAGTTCTAATTGGCGGCCATGAAAGAGCCGCGTTTCGCTGGCGGCCACGCTGGGGGCTGCTTGGCTCAGGGCCTCATCCAGCGCCAGCGGCGTTTGGCTGATTTCGGCCTCTAAACGCTGGATACGCAGTTGTAACGAACGCAAGCGCTGGAGGCTCTCTTCGTAATCACCTCTAAGCGTGCCACCGCTGAGCACCATGAGCGTATCGCCTTGGGCCACCGTATCGCCCCGGCGCACGTTGATCTCCGTGACCACGCCGCCTTCCAAGCTTTCGACCACTTGCAGGCTGCGCGAAGGCACCACTTTGCCCTGGCCGCGGGTGACTTCATCCACTTCCGTGAGATAGGCCCAAACAAAGCCAATCAGCAGAAACGCGATGATCGTGAGCAGTAACAGGCTACTGCCGATGGGGCGCTTGGCACGTCCGTGACGTACGAAATGCTCAAAATCCAGTTGAGAAGTAGGACGGTTCACTGGGCAGTTCCTTCACGCGAGCGGTGGGGAGCGGCTTCCACAGGGCGCATGACCTGGGCTTTGGGGCCGTCGGCGACGATCTGGCCCTGGTCGAGAATCACCACGCGGTCCACCAGCTCCAGCAGGCTAGTGCGGTGGGTGACCACCACCAGCGTTTGCGTTGGGCTCGCGGCTTTCAGGCGCGCAATCACCTCTTTTTCGGTTTGGATATCCATGGCGCTGGTGGGCTCATCCATCAGCAGAATCGGCGGTGCGCCCAGCAGTGCGCGGGCCAGGCAGATCAACTGCCGTTGCCCGCCGGAGAGCCCCTCACCGCGCTCGCCAATCGGCATGTCGTAGCCTTTGGGGTGGCGGGCAATGAAGTCATGTGCTCCGGCAAGCTTGGCGGCGTTGAGAATCTGCTCATCGGTGGGGTGGTGGGCACCAATGGCAATGTTTTGCCGCACGGTGCCGGAGAAGAGCCAGGCTTCTTGCAGAACGCTGCCAATGTTGTGACGTAAATCCGCAGGGTCGATTTGTCGAAGGTCGGTATCATCGACCAGCACAGCGCCCTGTTCCGGTGGGTAAATGCCCAGCAGTAGGCGCGCCAGCGTACTCTTGCCGGAGCCGACGCGGCCAAGCAGGGCGACTTTCTCGCCGGGCTCGATGGTCAGGTTGATATTCGCCAGCGCTGCGGTAGTTTGCTCGGGGTAGCGAAAGCTCACGTCCTGCAGGCGCAGCTTGCCTTCCAGCGTGGGGCGGCTGAGGTAGTGGCGGCCTGCCGGGCGCTCGGAGGGCATGTTCATCAACTGGTCGAGCGCGCGGTAGGAGGTACGCGCTTGGTTGATGCGCGTCATGGTTTGCGCCAGCTGTGCCAGCGGCGCCAGCGCGCGCCCGGTGAGAATGACGCAGGCAATCATGGCCCCCATGGAGATGGTGCCATCGCCCACCAGAAAGACCCCGTACACCACGATGCTGACCTGGGCGGCCTGCTGGGCAAAGGCAGTGGCGTTGAGGGCGAACTGCTGAATCGCGCGCCCTTTACGCCCTACATTCGACTGCTGGTGAACGCTCTCTTCCCAGCGTTTACGAATCATCGGTGCCGCACCGCTGGCCTTGATGGTTTCCAAGCCAGCAACGGCCTCGATCAACACGCCCTGCTTGGAACGGCTCTCCTCAAAGGCTTGACCAGAAAGGCGTTTAAGAAACGGCTGAACGGCGATGCCAATCAGCAATACAAGGGGAACGGCGATCATGGGGATGATGGCCAGCGGCCCACCGATCAGATAAATCACGCCAATAAACAGCAGGATAAACGGCAGGTCGACAATGGCAACCAGCGACGCCGAGGCGAAGAAGTCGCGCAGTGTCTCAAACTCTCGGAGGGTATTGGCAAAGCCGCCGGTGGAGCCACGCTTCGCGCTCATTTGCAGGTTGAGCACGTGATCAAAAATACGCCGTCCCATGCGCAAATCTGCTTCCTGGCCAGCCCGCTCGATAAACAGCTGGCGCAGGGTTTTTACCGCAAAATCGAACAGCAGGGCGATACTCACACCGATGGTGAGTGCCACCAACGACTCTACCGCTTCGTTAGGCAGTACGCGGTCGTACACCACCATGATGAACAGCGACGTGGCCAGACCTAAAAAGTTGGTGAGCGCGGCGGCAATGATCACTTGGGTATACACCCAGCGATTCGAGGAGAGCGCGCTCCAGAACCAGTGGCCGCCTTGAATCGCTGGTTCACTATTTAAGCTGACCGGGCGGTAGCGGGCGCGTACGGCAATGAGGTGGCCGATATACGCCTCTTCCAGGGCGCTTACGTTGGTCTCCACCGGCTGTTTCCCCAAGGCCGGATCAAACAGCGCAAAGCGCTCCTCATCGATACGCTCGATAAGGACCACCGCGCGGCCATTTTTCAGCAGCGCCACCGCAGGCAGCAGCGAGTTACCCAGGGTGGCGAGGGTATGCTCGCCCAGTGCGGCGACCATGCCGTGGCGTTCGGCGGCATCAATGAAGCCGTCCGGGGTCAGCGGTGATTCGTTGCCTACCCGGTGAGCACGCACGGCAGCTTCAGAAACGGGCAGCGTTAGGTGGGCGGCCACGAAGGTCAAGCACTGCTCTAGGTTGTCGTGATGGGGGTTAGCGGCGTTCAAGGTGAATCTCCATCACATCCAGCAGTTCACCAGTGACCGCGAGCTGCTGGAAAGCGGCCTGTTCCCAGCGCACTCGGCGGTTAATCAGCTCCAGCGCGGTTTGAAATAGGTCGCGCTGAGCGTCGAGCAAGTCGTTGATGCTACTGCGGCCAACGGCAAACTGGTCGCGGTAGGCCAGCAGGGCTTCCTCTTCGGCGGCGAGCGTGGCGGTTTGCGCTTCCAGCTCCGCGCGTCGGGTGCGGGTATCGGTGTAGGCAGAGCGTACTTCGCGCTCTAGCTCGCGGCGCAGCGCCTGCTGCTCGTACTGGCTCTGCTGCTGGCGCTCGACCGCCTGGGCAACCCGCGAGGAGGTAGCACCGCCGCTGTAGGGGGTGTAGTCCACGTTAAAGAGCAGCGCGACGTCGTTGTCGGATTCGTTGAAATCGTTCACATCGAACTGGCGGCCCTCTACCGCCACGCTTAGGCTGGGAAGGCGGGCATTCCGGGTGGCCTGGGCCTCGGCGTCGCTGGCTTCACTGGTGAGCGTCTGGCTGCGCAGCGCGGCGTTTTGCGCCAGCGCTCTGTCTAGCAGGCGGTCTGCATTGGCATCGCTTAATAGCGCGGCACCCTGGGGCAGCGCCAGCACATCCGGCGTGGTGAAAAACGCTTCCTGATACACGTTGATCGCCCGGGCCAGCTCGCCTTCCAGTGTGACCAAGCGTGATTCGGCATCGCTCAAGCGGCTTTGCGCGCGCAGAACGTCGGCGCGTGAGCCTGCGCCTGCTTCACGGCGTAGGCTCACGTCTTCAAAAATACGCTGGTGCTGCTCAAGGTTATGCTCGGCCAATTGGCGCTGGGCGGTCAGACGAGCCACGTCTAGGTAAGCGTTCACCGCGTAGAGGACTTCTTCTTCAATGCTAGACTGGGACTGCCAAAACGCCGCTTCTGCGCTGAGGTCGGCGGCGCGTACGCGTTCGCTACTCGCGCCGAAATCCAGCAGTAGCTGGCTCAGCGTGACCACGGCATCGACGCGGGAGCCGCGGTCGGGCAGTGATTCAGTACGCTGGAGGTCGTTGCGGTACTCAAGGCCTGCATTCACCTGTGGACGGCGCACGGCGCGCACTTCGTCAATGCGCAGCACGGATTCCCGCTCCCGAGAGCGCTGAGCCAGAATGCCGGGCTGCTGCTCGATGGCTTGCTGAATTTTTTCACGTAACGCAACCAGTGCCACAGAGCTGCCCGTCGCCTCACTGGCTTGCCAGCGAAAGCGATCAAGGAGTTCTTTAAGCTCAGGCGAAAAAGCCGGGCCATCCAGAGAGGAAGCAGGCAAGGGGGCCATCTCGGCCAGCGGCTCCTCCAGCACGGGTTGAGCAATCAGTGGAGGGCTGACCAGCAGTAGGCCGAGTATGAGCGACCTGGTTACGTTCACATTCATTATCGTTCCTGAAGAGCATCGGTACTTAGCGCGTTTAGGTAGCGCTCGGCCAGTCATATTCGGCTTCGCTGCTCAGCGCTTCTTGCCATTGGGCAAGGGGATCTGAGGGCGGCACGGACGGTTCTGCCGTCGCCTTGCGTTGCTGATAGAGCTGCAAACGGCCAAGCTGCTGTTGCGATTGCAGCAGAGCGTACACCAAAGGGACGGCACCCAATTGCCAGAAAAGCCCTACTTGTTTGGCAGAAAGGGCCTGCCAAGCGCGCTCGTCGATTTGATACAGCGGTGTGCTGCCTTGATAACCGTGGGGCTGCCAGGGCGTCAGCAGTGCCGCCTTGGCCAACGCGTTAATACGCTTGGAAAGTCGCTGACAGCCTTGCTCACGCTGCTGTAGAAATGCCAGTACCTGGGCAGGAAAGCGGGCAAGCTCGCCGTGCTGGTTGAAAAAAGGCTCGGCATCCAGGCGTTCAACGACATAGGGCGAGTGCTGGTCAATACACAGCCTGCCAGGATAGTTAGAATGTAGCCCAAACGGGTGGCCGCGCAGCGCGGCAGGCACATAGGCTGCCCGCCAGCGCCCCTGGTCGTCTACCAGAAGGTTCTGGCCATCTTCCAGCCCCAGCAGCGCAACGGCCTGCCAACCTTCGGCGGTTTCCGTTAGCGCGATTGGAACATTCGCCGCCACATGGCGAAGCTCAGCGTCTGCCAGTGCGACCTGGGTAGTGGTTTGCGCGAAGTGGTAGGCAGTAAAACGCTGCCACATTAAACCGCCGTGGTGCTCTTGGCTGAGCGGCACCCACTGGGCAGCGTGGTTCATGGCGACAACCTTCTTTGATCGGGCGTGGAGAGGTAATGGTGAGGGCACCTTACCAAACGTAGCCCCTACCGTCAGCGGGTGATCAGTCTACGCATCGTGATGAGGCCAATGATGGGCCCAGGTAGCAACCACCCAATCACCCAAGGCCCTTGGCTTGCCCATAGCGCCGTGACCAGCGCGATGGAGGGAATCGTGAGGCCAAAGCCAATCGCATTCATCATGGCCAGCGCCGCGCCCAGCCGCTCGGGCGGCGCGCTGGCGGAGGCCAAGGCAGAGAATTGGGCCGAGTCGGCAATCACGCTCACGCCCCATAGGGCAAGCAGCGCCAGCAGTAGCCAGGGGGAGAGGCCGCCTAGCAGCGGATAAATAAGACACAGGGTGCCAGATACCGCCAACGCGATAAATGCGACCCGCGCGCTACCGATACGTCGGCTCCACCAGCCTGCCCATACGCAGCCGGGAAGCCCCAAGGCAATGACCGCAAAGCTTAGCCACGGCTGCAGGCCCGGGGCCGCGCCTAAGCGTTCCAGCTCTCTGGCGACCAAAAAAGGCACCAGCGCCCAGAGGGCGTAAAGCTCCCAGCAGTGGCCGAAGTAACCCAGCGCGGCGGCGCGGAAGTTCTTCTCTTTGAATGCGGCAAGCCCCGCCCAAGGTCGCCCGCCGTTGGCCTTGGCAGGCAGATGTGGCCCCACGCCTAGTTGGAAAATCATCAGCGCTGCCAGGAGAGCAAGGGCAGAGGCCAACAGCAGTGGCCACTGCCAAGGCAGGTGCAGGGTGAGCCCGCGCAGCAGGTGCGGCGAAGCAATGCCAAGGGTGAGCATGCCGACCAACCAGCCAAGCGCCGAGCCTGCGTGGGTGGGTGTCCAGCTCACTACCAGCTTCATGCCCAGCGGATAAATGCCCGCCAGACAAAGCCCGACTAAAAAGCGTGCCATTGCCGCCAAGGTGACGCTATCTGCGACGCTAATAAAGGCCGCGTTGATCAGCGCGCCCAGTACAGCAGACATCGCAAACAGGTGGCTGGCGCGCACGCGGTCGGCCAAGCCAGTGGTCGCAATCAGCAGGGTGCCGGTAATAAACCCCGCCTGCACGGCGATGGTGAGCAGCCCGAGGTCGCTTTCGCTAAGGCCTACGGCTTCCTGCAGCGCTAAGCCGACACCGTTAACGCTAAACCAGAGCGAGGTGCCAAACAGCTGGGCAATCACGATGACCGCTAGCGGCGTGCGGGCTAGAAAGGTATGGGAAAGCATCGGCAATCTCATCCATTGAGTTGTTGTTATGGGGCTTGGGACGTTTAACGTGCAGAGCGCTATCCCAGCTTATGTGGCACGACCTCATGCCCAAGCGCCTTGTAGCGCTGCCAGCAGGCGCGTTTAGCGACCAGCACGTGTTGGTGTTGGTTGATGATCTCGGCAATCCGAGCGAAGTGCTCGATACCTTCGGGAATATCGGGGTGCAGGTTCAGCAGCGCCGTCTCTTCAGTGGGCACCGGTAGCTGCTGCCAGCCGAGTGTGATGGGCACAGTGTCAGCCAGCTCGCTATCTTCCAGTGCATGGGGCAGATAAGCATCATCGCGGAACTGCCATAGCGCTTCGTCGGCCTGTTCGGCCAGCGCTTTGTCTTCGCAGTGGAGGTGCAGTCGATACCCTTTGCGGTGAATCGTCTCGGCGAGCTTGCAGGCGAACTGTAAGCGCGCTTCTAGGGTGGTATCGGGCAGAATATAAAAATCGATGCGTGCCATCGGTGGCTCCAGCGGGGTCAACGCGCTTGGCAGCCTGGCCGCCACGGTGAGTGGCGGCCAGGTGTTGGGTAACGCTAGAGGGTCATACCAAGCGGGTCAGCCAGCCATATTTGTCTTCGCTGCGGCCATACTGAAGGTCGAGCAGGGTTTTGCGAATGCGCTTGGCCACTTCGTTATTGCCATCACCCTGAAGACGAATACGCTCGTTTTCCGTGACCAGTTCGCCAACCGGGGTAATCACGGCAGCCGTACCGCAGGCGAACACCTCGGTAATCTCGCCGGAGGCGGCACCTTCGCGCCACTCGTCGATGCTGATCGCGCGCTCTTCGGGGGTGAGGCCCGCGTCTTTGGCCAGAGTGAGGACAGAGTTGCGGGTCACGCCTTCCAAGATGGTGTCGGTCAGGCGCGGTGTGACGATGCGGCCATCTTTATAAACGAAGAACAGGTTCATGCCGCCCAGCTCTTCGATCCACTTGTTTTCAGCAGCGTCCAGGAAGGCGACCTGGCTGCAACCGTTGGCGGCGGCTTCTTTTTGGGCGGCCAGCGAGGCGGCGTAGTTGCCACCGCACTTGGCAAAACCGGTGCCGCCAGGGGCCGCGCGCTTGTAGTGTGAGGAGAGCCAGATAGAGACCGGCTCGATACCGCCTTTGAAGTAGGCCGCCGCCGGAGAGGCAATCACGTAGTAGTCCACTTCGTGAGCCGGGCGCACGCCAAGGAAGGCTTCTGAGGCGATCATAAACGGGCGAAGGTAGAGGCTGCACTCGTCGGCGTCGCTGGCTGGGGTAGGTACCCAGGCGTGGTCTTGGGCCAGCAGTGCTTTCAGCGAGCCGATGAAGTCGTCATCGGAAAGCTCGGGCAGCGCTAGGCGGCGGGCGCTGCGGCGAAAACGCTCGGCGTTTTTCTCTGGGCGGAAGGTCCAGATAGAGCCATCGGCATGGCGGTATGCCTTGATGCCTTCGAAAATTTCCTGGCCGTAGTGCAGCACGGAGGCGGCAGGGTCGAGGGTGAGCGGGCCGTAGGGGCGTACTTGGTGGCCGTGCCAGTCGGCATCGACGGTCCAGCGCACGTGGGCCATATGGTCGGTGAAGTGTTTACCAAACCCTGGGTTTTGCAGGATGTTATCGCGGATCTCATCGGCCATCGGCTGATTGGACGGCAAAATTTCAAAACGCGATTCAAGTTGAGCATCTGAAGCTGTGGGCACGGCGTGTTCTCTCCGCTAGAGCCAAGCCCCGAAGGGCATCTATTAAGCGTATCGTATGGTTGGCGTGTGCCTGGACGCGCTGGCACACGCACATACGTTCAGGTTTAACGGTTGCGTTAACGAAAGGCAACCATTGGTGGCCGGTTTGTGAGGTTAGGTGTCGCCATTTTCGACTTGGGCGTCGGCTTCACGGTCGAGCAGGTACTGGGTCAACAGACCCACCGGGCGGCCGGTGGCGCCTTTTTGTTTGCCCGAATGCCAAGCGGTGCCGGCAATATCCAGGTGCGCCCAGGGGAAGTGGTCGGCAAAGCGTGATAGGAAGCAGGCAGCGGTAATCGTACCTGCCGGACGCCCACCGATGTTGGCCAAGTCGGCGAAGTTGGAGTCCAGCTGCTCCTGGTACTCATCCCATAGCGGCAGGTGCCACGCGCGGTCCCAGGCGGTTTCACCGGCATCCAGCAGATCAAGCGCTAGGTCATCGTCGTTGGAGAGCAGGCCGGTGGCGTGGTGACCAAGGGCAATAATGGCCGCGCCCGTCAACGTGGCGATATCGACCACGCTGGCAGGCGTGAAGCGCTCAGCGTAGGTAAGGGCGTCGCACAGCACCAAACGGCCCTCGGCATCGGTGTTGAGGACTTCCACCGTCAGGCCTTTGAGCGTTTTGATAATGTCGCCCGGCTTGGTGGCGGCACCATCAGGCATGTTCTCGGCGGCGGCAACGATAAACACGGCGTTGAGCTTGGGTTTGATGGCCAGCACGGCTTTGACGGTACCGAAGACGCTGGCCGCACCGCCCATATCGAACTTCATTTCATCCATGCCTTCGCCGGGCTTCAGCGAGATACCGCCCGTATCGAAGGTGATACCTTTGCCGACCAGGACATGGGGCGCCTCGTCGGGGTTGTCTGCACCCTGGTATTTCATCACGATGAGGCGTGTTGGCTCGACGCTGCCACGGCCCACTGACAGCAGTGAATGAGCGCCCAGGGCCTCTAGTGCCTCTTCGTCTAGAATCTCAACGTCGAGCGCGCCTTGGGAATCGCGCCCCAATGCTTCTGCCTGCTCGGCTAAGTAGCGCGGCGTGCATACGTTGCCCGGCAGGTTGCCGAGCGTGCGCGTAAAATTAATGCCCTGACCAATGGCGGTGCCGAGCGCGGCGCCTTGCTTGGCGAGCGGCGCATCGCCGGCATCGCTGACGATCAGCGTCAGTTTAGCCAAGCTAGGCGCTTTGGCCGGCGATGACTTGAAGTGATCGAATCGGTAAATCGCGCGTTCGGCGGCTTCTAGGGTCTTGCGTGCTTTCCAGACGGCGTCGCGATCGTCGAGCGGTACGTCAGTAAAGGTGGCGCTGGCTTCGTCCACGGGCAGTTTGACCAGGGCGGCCATGGCGGCATCGAGTGCCTTGATAAAGGCCGCTTCCTGGCATTTGTCGCGCTCACCCAACCCCACCAGCAGAATGCGGTCGGCTCCCAAGCCCGGTGCGAAAGGCACTAGCTGCGTGTTGCCCAACGCCGCGTCGAAGTCGCCGCGCTCCAGCAGCTGGCCGATCAAGCGCTCGCTGGCGTCGTCTAATTTGGCCACGGCGGGCAGTAAGTCGCTACCTTTATAGACAGGGAGAACGAGGCAAGCCGTTTCGGCTTTGGCGGGGTTCGCGGTCTGAACGGAAAATTCCATGACGTCTCCAACAAGACAAGCAACGAGTGATTCGGGATAATGCCCCGTTATTTAGTGTTTGCTACCAGTTTGATTAGTGTACCCAAGCCATGGACGCATTGCATGGTCACCTGCACCACTAGTCGGAGAGTGCGTTGATTCTATTTCGGTACTTAACTCGCGAAGTGTTACTGACGATGTCTGCCGTGGCAGGCATTCTGCTGCTGGTCATCATGGGCAGCCGCTTCATCCGCTACTTCTCGGATGCTGCCGAGGGGGACTTCCCGGTCACGATTTTAGGCAGCCTGATGCTGTTTCATCTGCCGGGCTTCATGGAGCTGATTCTGCCGCTGTCGTTTTTCCTCGGCATTCTGCTGGCGTATGGGCAGCTCTATATGAACAGTGAAATCACCGTGATGGTGGCTTGTGGCATGAGCCCAACGCGGCTCTTTCGCGTCACGCTGCTGCCCGCCACGGTGGTCGCGGTGCTGGTGGGGGTATGTAGTGTATGGTTGACTCCGGCCGGGGCGCTGCAAACCGAGGCGACGCTGGAGGAGCAACGCAGCCGTTTGGACGTGTCGGTGCTCGCCCCTGGCCGTTTCCAAGACTTCGGCGGTGGGCGGACGGCCTACATCACCGACTTCAGCAGTGACGGCACGGAAATGCAGGAAGTCCTGGTGCACGAGCAGCCCATGGCCGGCGCTGAGAAGACCCATAGCTACATCACACGGGCGGGTACGGGTTATCAGGAAACGAACGTCGACACCGGCAGTCGCTTTCTCGTTCTTGAAGATGGCGAGCGCTACGGTGTCACCCCCGGTCGCCAAGATGCCGAGCGCTTGACCTTCGAGCGCTACACGCTGCGGCTAGGGCTGAGCCGGGATCGTCAAGAGCTGGACTCCCTCGAATACGCCACCACCGCTGAGCTATGGCAAAACCCCGACCCGCGCGCCCAGGCGCAGTTCCAGTGGCGGGCAGGATTGCCGCTCATGGTCTTCATCTTGGCACTGTTGGCCCAGCCGCTTTCACGGGTAAACCCTCGCCAAGGACGCTTCGCCAAACTGCTACCCGCCGTGTTTCTCTACGTTGCCTATTTAAGTTTGCTGCTGGCCGCCGTCGATGCCATCGGGAGTGGTTCGCTCGCGGTGGCGTTGGGCGTGTGGCCGGTGCATGCGCTGTTCTTGGGGCTTGGCTTACTGCTGTTATGGCACTCGCAACGTAAGGGAATGCGCTAATGCTGATCGCAATGGATCAAATGGATCGCTATATCGCCCGTAACGTGCTGGCCGCCATCGTGGTGGTGCAGTTCGTGCTGCTGGGGCTGGATATCACCATTGCCTATATCGGAGATTTAGGGGATACCCAGGGCGACTACAGCGCGCTAGACGTGCTGCTCTACTTGGGGATGCGACTCCCCTGGCGCTTTTATCAGTACGCGCCGGTCGCGGTGCTGATTGGCGCGCTGATTGGTCTGGGCAGCATGGCCTCTAGCAACGAATTGACGGTGATGCGTGCTGCTGGCCGATCGCTGGCGCGCATTGTCTGGGGCGTGATGAAGCCCGTGCTGCTGGTTGTCGTTGTGGTGCTACTGGTGGCAGAGTTCGTCAGCCCACGGACCGAGCAGTACGCCGAAGCCTGGCGCTTAGAGCAGCGCCAAGGCGAGGGGGCCATGCTCACCACCCGCAGCGGTTGGCAGTTCGAAGGCGATAGCGTCTACCGCTTCGGTGCCATTCGGGCAGATAACGTAGTGCTGGATTTAACCCGCTACCGCTTCGACGAACGCCGCTTAGTCGAAGCCACCCATGCCAATCGTGCCCACTGGGAAGAGGGCGCATGGCTGCTCGAAGGGGTGACCACCACGCGCATTTTTGATAATCGCACCGAGTCGGCGTACCAGCCCAGTGCGGCTTGGGAAACGGCGCTCACACCGACCCAGCTGGAGCGTTTGCTGCGGGATATTGAAAGCCAAGCGCCTAGCGAGCTGTGGGCGTACGCCAACTTCCTCCAAAGCCAGAACCTGCAGGCAGACCAACCGCTCCTCTATTTTTGGCAGAAGGTGTTGATGCCGCTCACCATGGGGTCGCTGGTACTGATTGCCGCTTCGTTCGTGTTTGGTCCGCTGCGGTCAGTGGCGGCAGGCACGCGGGTCTTTTATGGCGTGGTCACCGGTCTGGTGTTCAAGTACGTACAGGATTTGCTCGCCCCGGCGTCCACCATCTTTGGCTTTTCCCCCGTTTGGGCGGTGCTGGTGCCGACCCTTGCCTGTGCCGCGGTAGGGATCTACTTCTTGCGGCGAAATGGCTAAGCGCCGCGAAGACGCGAACCAGGAGACAAGAACAGTGACGACACGACGCTTTACTCAATTGGATGACGTGTGGCCCGCCGGGCTGGGCCGACGGTTGGGAGCTATGCTGTACGATGGCTTTTTGGTCACGGCCATCTGGATCGCCGTGACCGTGGCGCATTTGGCCTTTTTCCGCTTCGTGCTCGGCCAGCCCGCCGAGGAGATTGGCACTACGGCTTTCGATATCTGGAGCTTGCGGCTCATGCTGCTGTTTTTCGTCACGCTGTTTTTCGTGTACTCCTGGCGCCGGGGTGGCATGACGCTGGGTATGCAGGCGTGGCGGCTGCGGGTGCAAACCCTGGATGGCCACGCGATCACGCTGAAGCAGAGCCTGATTCGCTGCGCAACCGCGTGGCTCTCGCTGGCGGCGTTCGGTATTGGCTACTGGTGGGTACTGTTTGATGGGCAGCGCAGAAGCTGGCCCGACATCGCCTCCAAGACAGAGACCGTGGTGCTGCCGAAAAAATAATGGGAGAGCGGTGCCCACGGAAATAGCCCGCCGACCAACGGGTTATGCCATGTCTCAATGGCCTTAAGGCGAATCGATACTAAAGAACAACGTTTTCTACTTGAAAAGATGTATGCGAATCATTTACATTCACCTCATGATTTTTATGAGGTGTCGCCATGTACGTGTGTGTGTGCAAGGGAGTAACCGATCATCAGATTCGCCAGCAGGTTAGCGACGGAGCGCGCAGCTGGCGGGAAGTCCGCGAAGCCACTGGCTGCGGCACCCAGTGTGGCAAATGCGCCTGCTTCGCCAAATCCCTCACCCGCGAGGCCGTTCAGGCCGTACGCGCCGAGTCTGATATGAGTCTCGCTTACGCCGTATGACGCGAATCACTCTTGTTAGGCTTATCGTTAGCAAATAATTGATTTACTTGAATTTTTATCGCCATGGCTGATACTCTCAACACCGTTGGGAGTTAGCCTTTTATGGCCTATACTCCTTGATTAACGTAAGAGTACGGTGCAAAACAGTACTTTATAGGGCAATACGCTAAAAAAGGTGACGGCATGAAAGGCGATCCGAAAGTAATTCAGCATCTCAATATCGCGCTTGGCAACGAACTCGTGGCGATCAACCAGTACTTTTTACATGCCAAGATGTATAAAGACTGGGGCCTCAAAGTGCTAGCCAAGTGGGAGTACGATGAGTCCATCGAAGAGATGCAGCACGCTGACAAGCTCATCGAACGCATTCTGTTCTTGGAGGGCATCCCGAACCTTCAAGATCTCGGTAAGCTGCACATCGGTGAAAACGTCAAAGAGATGCTCGAGTGCGATCTCAAGATCGAGCATGACGGCCGTAACGACTACATCGAAGCCATCACTTATTGTGAAAGCGTCAAAGATTACGTGACGCGTGATCTGCTTCGCGATCTGCTGGCCGACGAAGAGGGCCACATCGATCATATCGAAACGCAGCTCAAACTGATCGATCAGGTGGGTATCCAGAACTACCTGCAAAAGCACATGGCACTGGCCACTGACGAAGAGTAAGTCAGCGATCCAGCCACGCGTCAACGCGCGAATAGAAACGGGCAGCCTCCAGAGGCTGCCCGTTTTGCGTTTCAGTGCAAAGTGTTGACCTGATATTTACCGATTGCTAGTAGCCAGCGTAGCGTCTTGATCCAGCGCACCAGGCACCGGCTCATCCACGCTAAAGGTGGCGCGGCTGAGGCGGCGCACGCGCTTCATGAAGAGCGCAATACAGACTAGCGTGCCAAGTGCCGCGACGATGTAGCTGGTTTGCAGCGGCAGGTTAAAGCCAATCGGCGCGTAAGCGAGGTAGGTGAAGGTCGCCATGGTCATAAATACCGCCGGAATCGAGGTGATCAGGTAGGGCTTGCGCGATAGCACCAGATACATCGTGCCGGTCCAGAGCGCAATCACGGCGGTGGTTTGGTTGGCCCAGGAGAAGTAGCGCCATAGCAGCGTGAAGTCCATATGGGTGAGCGCGTAAGACATCACGAACAGCGGCAGCGCAATCAAGATACGCTTGACGATGGGCTTTTGCTCTACTTTCAAATAGTCGGCAATGATCATCCGTGCGCTGCGGAAAGCGGTATCACCCGAGGTGATGGGCAGCACAATGACGCCCAGCACGGCTAGCGTGCCGCCAACCGCGCCCAGCATCGTGGTGGACACTTCACTCACGACAGCGGCCGGGCCGCCCGCTGCCAATACATCGGAAAGCGACTGTTCACCCTGGAACAGGCTCATGGCCGCCGCTGCCCAAATCATGGCGATCACACCCTCGGCGATCATCATGCCGTAGAAAATCTTGCGGCCGTTGGTTTCGTTTTCCGTCGTGCGCGAGATGATCGGCGTTTGGGTGGCGTGGAAGCCAGAAAGCGCACCGCAGGAGATGGTCAGGAACAGCAGCGGGAAGATCGGCGCGTTATCCGGGTGCATGTTCTGGAACGACAGCTCTGGGATAGGTGCGCCCGTCACGACCAAGCCAATGCCGATGCCAGCGGCGCTAAACAGTAGCAGCGCGCCGAAGTAGGGGTAAATACGTCCAATGACTTTATCGATCGGCAGCAGCGTGGCAATCAGGTAATAGGCAAAAATGGCCAGGATGATCAACGTGAGCGACAGCGACGTCATGTTGGCCAACAGGGCCGCCGGAGAAGTCACGAATACGGTACCGACCAACAGCAGCAGCAAGATCGCGAAGCCATTCACTACGTGCTTCATCGTTTTGCCCAGAAATTTACCCGCTAACTGGGGCAGGTGGGCGCCGTGGTTACGGATGGAGATCATGCCGGTCAGGTAGTCGTGAACCGCACCTGCGAAAATACAACCAATCACGATCCATACAAACGCCACCGGGCCATAGAGAGCGCCCAGGATAGGGCCAAAAATCGGCCCTACACCGGCAATATTGAGCAGCTGAATAAGCGAGTTGCGCGTGGTATTCATCGGCACGTAGTCGATGTCGTCGCGCATGCTGAACGCCGGTGTTTGTCGCTTGCGGTCCGCGACAAACACGCGCTCGACAAACTTGCCATAGGTAAAGTAACCCACGACTAATAGTACTATCGAGAGAATGAACGTAATCATAGAAAGCACTCAACTGGTCAGGGAGGGTGTTAAGCGGACAGCCATACAGCAAGCCGCGCTTATTTAGCCGGGGTGAATGTACAGAGACGTGCCGATAAGTGCTTTACGACTTTAGTGGCCCGCGACGTTAGTCGCTGATCCGTCAGCAAAAAAATGGGCAGCCATGAGGCTGCCCGGTTTGAAACGGTGGCAAAAACAGCATCAATAGAGCATTAAGACGAGACAACGCCGCAGGCCATGCGAGCACCGCCACCGCCGAGGTGGGGCTCATCCGCGTAAGTATCGCCCCCGGCGTGAATCATGAGGCTGCGGCCCGGCATGTCTTCCATGCTAAGGCGCGGAGCCAGTACCGGTAGGTTGGCTTCGCCATCGTCATTGACAGTGAGCACGGGCAGGTCACCCAAGTGGCCGTCACCGTAGGGGCCTTGGTGGGTGCCCGCCTCTTCTGGGTCGTAGTGGCCACCGGCCGACAGCGCAGCGGTCATCTCTCCGCTGTCGTTGTCGGCAGGTTCGCAGCTAGCATTTTGGTGGACGTGAAAGCCGTAAACACCCGGCTCTAAACCGGTGAGTGAGGGAGTGAGCAGCACGCCGTGCTCGGTATGCTCAACGGCCACCGTGCCAATGGACTCCTCCACACCGTCGGCGCTGACCTTATGCATCTCGACATCCAGCGACTCGTTAGCGTGAACCGCCGTGGCCAACAGCATGCTCGCGGCAATACCGGTAAGGGGTAGTGAATAGCGCATCTTGGTTGCTCCTTTCCTTATCCATGGAAGCCCTAAAAAGGGGCGCTATTACAGCGTAGCTGCCCGCTGCTCAACCCGCCAACGTGAGCGTCTGGTCGCACACTTTCTCGATCAATGCCGGGTCGTGGCTGACCAGCATCACCGCGCAGGCCTGCTCCCGGGCCAGCTCCACCAGCAGGCCGAGCGTCTGCTGCTGGGTGACAGGGTCGAGCCGTGAGGTAGGCTCATCAGCAAATAGAAAGCGCGGCTTGAGCAGCAGCACGCGCAGAATGGCAAAGCGCTGCAGCTCACCACCGGAGATTTCCCCCGGTCGACGGCTCAACAGCTGCTCGTTTAGGCCCAAACGCTGAATCAAAGGGGCAATCGCGCGCTGCTCGAAGCGGTGGCGGCGCTGCAAATCCTCCAGCAGTTGGGTCAGGCTCCAGTGGGGTGAAAAAGCGGCGGGCGGGTCTTGGTAGAGCTTTTGGCGGCCAAGCCTCGGCATCTCGCGGGAGATATCAACGCGGCCAGCATTGGGGCGTGTCACGCCGAGTAGAATATCGCCCAGCGTGCTCTTGCCACAGCCGGAGGGGCCGACAACACCGACGATTTCCCCGGGGCGCACGCTGACGGAAAGGTCGCGAAACAGCTCGCGCCCGCCACGCGCCATGCGCAGCGCATCCGCACTGATGACGGGGGCCTGGGCGCTGCCCATGAAAGAGGGCGGGTCTGGCCAGCGGCTGGGCTCCGCCCCTAATAAGCGCTGGGCATACGCCGTTTGTGGATGGTTGAGCAGCACGTCTGCCGGGCCACGTTCAACGACCTGGCCCTGACGCAGGATGATGACGTCGCCCCCTAACCGCCTGGCGACCTCGATATCGTGGGTAATCGTCAGCAGTGCGCCGCCTCGGTTGGGCGTGTGGGCAAGCAGTTCGACCACTTCATCCCGGCGCGGGGCATCCAGCCCCTTGGTAGGCTCATCGGCAATCACGATGGGCGCGCCCGCCGCGCTGGCGGCGGCAAACGCCACCCGCTGGGCCATGCCGCCGGAAAGCTCCCCCGGCAGCTTGTTCAGCGCCTGGGCTAAGCCCAAGCGGCTCAACTCTGCGCTGGCGGCCTCGTTGGCGGCTGGCGTTGTTTTTCCCGCCACAAAACGATGCGTTTCCGCGACTTGCGCATGCGCGCGCATGGTGGGGTCGAGCGCATGCCAGGGCTCTTGAGGCAGCAGCGCCAGGGTTCGCCCCCATAGGGCGTGGCGGGTAGCGGGTTCTGCTGCCGCAAAGCGCTTTCCGGCGATTTCCAGCGCGCCTTGGGCGCTCAGTCCAGCAGGCAGGGTGCCCATAATGGCTTGGGCGATCAGGCTCTTACCGGAGCCGGTTTCGCCTAGTAGCGTGAGGCGCTGACCGGCTTCCAAGGTAAAGCTGATCGGGGCAATGGTGACGCCGTCCCCGCTGATCGCTAATTCGTTCACTTGTAGCAGCGTGGTGGTTAAGGTCATCGATGTCATCGCGGGTCCTTCCCAGCCAGGAGGTTTAAGCTCAGTACCACCACGAACAGAACGATGATCGGCTGTGCCATGGCCCAGGGGGCTTCGTGGTAGTAGGGCAGCAGTTCGATCATCATCAGGCCAAGCTCGGCGGTGGGTGGGCGCAATCCGACACTCACAAAGCCAAGCGCCGCCATAGCGAGAATGGCGCTGGCGGCGCCAAAGGCTGCTAAGGTGAATACCTGGGGGGCTAGCTCTGGCCACAAGTGGCGGCGGAACAGCATCACCGATCCAAAGCCGAGAAGACGGCTCGCTTCGATTTGCGGCGAGCTCACCAGCGCCTGGGTACGGGCACGCACCACGCGGAAGTACTCGATCCACAGCACCAGTGAAATACCCACATAAAGCGCCCAGAAATTGCCGGGCGCAATGGCCACCAGCAGAAGCACCAGCAGTAGGCCGGGCAGGGCTAGGCAAGCATCCGCGATGCTACCCAGCACGCGGTCACACCAGCCGCCTCGCCAACCGGCCATGACGCCCAGCAAAACGCCAGGAATGGCAGCGGTGGCGACGCTCAGTAATGCCATGCCCAGCGATAGCTGAATGGCTGACGCCAAGCGTGCCAGCATGCTGCGGCCCAAATGGTCGGTGCCGAAAGGCTCGGTCAGCGAAGGTGCCTGCAAAATACGTGTTAACTGCTGACGGGCAGGGTCGGCATCGCTTAACCAGGGCACCAGCCAGGCAAAGGCCAGTAGCAGCAGGAGTAAGCCCGCGCCCCACCACTGACGAACCGTGAGTGAAGTGAAGTAACGGCGCAAGGGTGATGACGCTGTACGCGACGCCGTGGAAGATGATGAGGAATCAGGCATCATGCGCGGCGTCTCCGTGGGTCGAGTAGGTAACAGGTAATATCCACCGCTGTATTGAGCAGCACGAACAGCAGCCCCATCACCAGCGCGGTGCCCTGAATCATCGGCACATCCCGAGCCACGATGGCGTGAACCAGGGCGTGGCCGATGCCCGGCCAGGCAAACAGGGTTTCCACTACCACCACGCCTTCAATCAGGTAAACGAACTGCACGCCCAGGTACGCCACCACGGGCACCGAGGCGTTGCGCAGGCCGTGGCGCCAAAAGCTTTGCCGTGCGCTGAGGCCTTTGGTGTGAGAAAAGGCGTAGTAAGCGGAATGCGAAACGTCCGCCATGGCGTTACGCGCCACGCGGCTGGAAACGGCAGCCAAACCCAGCGCTAACGTTAGCGCAGGCAGCACGGTGTGTGCGGCACCGTCATGGCCTGCGGCGGGTAGCCAGCCCAGCGTGACCGCAAACAGCATGATCAGTAACAGCCCCACGGCAAAAGCGGGCAGGGCGCGCAAAACGCTGGCGGCCACTTCACTCACGCGATCCAATACGCCACCGGGTTTGCGCCCTGCGGCCAGGCCCAGCGGTGGGCCAATCAGCAGCGAGAGCAGCACCGCGATCACGGCCAGGCTGAGCGAGTGGCCTAGCTGGTGGTAAAGCTCCTGTATCACCGGGCGGCCGCTCACCAGCGAGCGGCCTAAATCCAGCTGCAGCAAGTCCCACAGCCAGCCTGCATACGCGCTCAGCCCCGGCTGGTCGAGCGCCAGCTCCGCCCGCACGGCTTCCGCCGCCGCTCCGTCGACCATATCGTGACCATAGCGCCCGGCCGCAATGCGGTAGGCCATATCCCCCGGTAGGGTGCGGGTGAGAACGAAGGTCAGCGTGCCAACTAGCCACGCCACTAACCCCGCCTGAAAAAGCCGCGACAGCAGCAGGTGGCTAAGCCCTTGGTTTGCGCGTGAGATCACTCTGCCCACTCCAGTTGGTCAATGCGGTAGCTGCGCTCTAGCGGGTCGATAGAGAAGCCCTCCAACTGCTGGTTCACCGCCGCCGTCTGCTGATACCAGGCGATGGGAATGAGCGGCATTTCTTGATGCAGGCGTTCGGCCACGAGCGGCGCTAGATCCATAAGCGTCTGCTCATCGGTGGCTTGGCGAAGGGTGTCGAGCCACTGAGCAACGTCTTCATCGCGCCAGTTCATGGTGCCCCAGTCGCCGCCCATGGCGTCTGGGTCGCTGCCAATATCGTCTAGCAGCGAGCCCAGCGGGTTCGGTACCAAGCCATAGTTGCGGCCCGATAGACCCACTTCCAGGCTGTCGTCGTGGTGGCCAGAGGGAATCTCGCTGGCGTTGGTCACAGCGACTTCCAGCGCCACGCCAATCTCCTGCCACTGGCTTTGCAGGGCGGTGGCCACCAGCGGAAGCTCAGGACGGTCGGCGTAGGTGCGCAGGGTCAGCGCGAAAGGCTCGCCATCGCGCTCCAGCATACCGTTGCTGCCCGTCTGCCAGCCGAGTTCTGCTAGCAGCACCTTGGCGCCCTCTACATCTTGGGCAGTGCTGGCCTCTAGGCCCAGGTGCCACGGCCCTAGGCTGGCTGGAAAGAGTTCAGCCGCGGCAGCCTCTGGCGTGCGCAGCAGGCCGGCGGCAATGCCTTGCCGGTCAATCGCCATGCTCAGCGCTTGGCGGGCGCGGGCATCGTCCAGTAACGCGTGTCCGGCGTTGAGCTTCAGCATGATCGTGCGCGGCAGCGGTTCGCTATGCAGCGTTAAGCGGGCATTGCGGGAGAGCCGCGCTTGGCTGGCGGGGTCGATGGTAAACACGATATCCGCATCGCCGCTCTCCGCCATTAACGCGCGGGTTTCGCCACGGCTCACGGCGAGATAGCTGGCGCTGGCAATGGCGGGCGCGCCGCCCCAGTAGTTATCAAACCGCGTCACGGTCAGGCGTTGGGGCGGGCTTAGCTCCTCGACTTGGTAAGGGCCGCTGCCGATCATAGCGACGACATCGCCCTGCGCATCGAACGCAGCTTCCGCGAGAATCAGCGCCGTCGAGTGGGCCAGCAGCGCAGGCAGCGGCGAGAAGGGGCTATCAAGCGCGATCACCACGTCACGTCCATCCGCGCTCATTTGGCGAATGGGGGCGCTGTCGAGAATGCCGGGCTTGGCCAGCGCGGCTTCCAGGCTCGTCAGCACCGCGTCAGCCGTAACCGCGCTGCCGTCATGGAACGTCGCGCCTTCACGAAGGGTAAAGCGCCACGTCAAACCGTTATCCGATACCTGCCACTCAGTGGCAAGCCCCGGGGCAAGCTGGCCGTCGGCATCGGTGTCCACCAAGGTTTCCGCTACGCGCATACGGCCAAATACGTAGCCGGAGGTGGCTGGGTTGGCGCTCTTGATTTCCCAAGGGGCGACGATATCCAGCCGTTGGTCAGCCGCCCAAAGCGAAGAGGCGGTCGGCAAAGCAAGCAGTAGGGTAACCCCCGCAGCGAAGGCGCGCTTCATAAGGAACTCCTGATGGGTTTAAAAAGTTATTTTATAACGTAACGATTAGCTTGGGTAGGTTTGTGAATGTCATTCTCATTTACCCAGTGGATGACATTAGCGCGCCAAGTCGCGACAATAGCCCGCGATTCCACATCTCTGTTTTATGCCCCTTTTTCACGTTTCTGTTTCATGCCCAAATGCTCTGCCTATGTATCAAGGAGTTCCATGCAGCCACTCAACATCCTTTATCAGGATGAGCATCTTGTAGCGGTGCATAAGCCGTCAGGCCTGTTAGTGCACCGCTCAGCGCTGGCGCGTGGGGAAACCGAGTTCCTGCTTCAGCGCCTGCGCGACCAGCTCGGCAAGCGGGTCTACCCGGTGCACCGGCTGGACCGGCCCACCTCCGGCGTGATGGTGTTTGGCCTCTCCTCCGAGGCGGCCGCCCTGCTGAGCGAAGGGTTTAGCGAACGCCAGGTAGAGAAGCGCTACCTAGCGGTGGTGCGCGGCAAAGCACCGGAGCAGGAGCGGTTGGATTACCCGTTACGGGAGGAGGACGGCACGCGGCCCAAGGCGGAAATGCCCGCCATGCCCGCGATGACCGATATTCGCCGCTTGGATAGCGTCGAGCTGCCGGTACAGGTAGACCGCTACCCCGTCGCGCGCTACTCGCTGGTGGAAGCACGGCCGCTGACTGGGCGACGGCACCAAATTCGCCGCCACTTATCCCGCCGTGGCTACCCGATCATTGGCGACGCCAAGCACGGCAAAAGTGTCCACAACCGCTTTTTTGCCGAGCAGCTGGCCGCCCCGCGGCTGCTGCTCGCCGCGACCTATTTAGCGTTTGATCACCCGCTGCTGGATAAGCGCATTCAGCTCAGCTGCGCCGTGGATGAGACGATGAAAAATCTGTTCGAGCAGTTTGGCTGGCAGGGGCATTTACCTCTAGATAGCGTGCGAACGCCGCCCATTGCCACGCCTTCTGCCCTGCAAGCACTGTGAGCCTGCCCATGTCATTGAATGAATCCACGACGTCTTCTAGCGATTATGACTTCCGCTTTGGCGGTATTCGACGCCTCTACGGCCAGCGTGCGGCGCAGGCATTTCGCCGTGCCCATGTGGTGGTGGTTGGGGTTGGCGGCGTGGGCAGTTGGACGGTCGAGGCGCTCGCCCGCTCGGGCATCGGCAAGCTTACGCTGATCGATTTGGACGACGTGTGTGTCTCTAACGTCAACCGCCAGCTCCACGCGCTGGATGGCACGATTGGCCAGCCTAAAGTAGACGTGCTGGCCGAGCGCTGCCGCCTGATTGCCCCCGAGCTCGAGGTCATCGCGGATACCGCCTTCGTCACGCCCACCAATCTGGCCGAGCGCATTCCTGAGGATGCCGACCATGTGGTGGATGCCATTGATAGCGTGATTGCCAAAGCGGCGCTGATCGCTTGGTGCAAGCGACGCAAAATCCCGATTACCGTGACCGGCGCAGCGGGCGGACAAACCGACCCCACGCGTATTCAAGTGGCGGATTTGACCCGCACCGAGCACGACCCGCTGCTCTCCAAAGTGCGCTCGCGGCTGCGCCGGGATTACGGCTTCTCCCGCAACCCCAAGCGGCGCTTTTCGGTGGAGTGTGTCTACTCCGACGAGCAGTTGATCTATCCCGGCGCCGACGGCGAAGTGTGCCTGCAAAAGCCTGGCAGCAACGAGGTTACACGGCTGGACTGCGCCTCCGGCTTTGGCGCGGCGACCTTTCTCACCGGCACCTTTGGCTTCGTGGCCGCCTCCAGAGTACTGGAGCGCCTCGCCAAAAAAGCGAATCAGCCCGCCGCCACTCAAGCCATTCAAGAGGAAAACGAATGACCACTCCCGTTCCCGGTATTTACCGCCACTACAAAGGCAGCCTGTACGAAGTGGTGGGCACCGCCCAGCACAGCGAAAGCGAAGAGCCGCTAGTGGTCTACCGCGCGCTCTACGGTGACTACGGCCTCTGGGTGCGCCCGCTAGCGATGTTTACGGAGAGCGTGACGAAAGAGGGGGACACCCAGCCGCGCTTTGCGTTGGAGAAGGCGTTTTAGCCCGTATCGATTGCGCCACTAGTGCTCTTATGGATTGCCGCCCCCTGTTGTCAGGGAGGCGGCATTTTTATGGTGGTGATTGCTTATATTTCATAATAATCTATCTTTATAACAATAATTGGCGCGTAGGCGTCAAGCATACATACTCACGTATCTAGGAGATAAGCATGAAGACCTTCGCCCTATCTCAAAGCACCGGTGCGGGGTCACCCGACGTGGCGGGCTTTTTTGATCCGCGCACTTTCAGCGTTCAATACATCGTCAGCGACCCCGCTACCCAGCAGTGCGCGATTATTGACCCGGTGCTGGATTTCGACGAGAAATCCGGCGCAACGGCGACTTTCTGCGCTGATGCGTTGCTGAAATATATCAAGGAAGAGGGACTGACAGTGGCGTGGATTCTGGATACGCACCCCCACGCGGATCACTTTTCAGCAGCCCAGTACCTAAAAGAAAAAACCGGCGCGCCGACGGCGATTGGCCAGTACGTCACCCAAGTGCAGGCCCTGTGGAAGGAGATTTATCACTGGCCCGAGATGCCGACCGATGGCCGCCAGTGGGACACGCTGTTTGTGGAGGGCGATACGTTTGCCATTGGAGAACTCAGCGCCTGCGTGCTGCACTCGCCTGGTCATACGCTGGCCTCCATCACCTACGTCATCGGTGATGCTGCCTTTGTGCATGACACCCTGTTTCAGCCTGATTTTGGGACGGCGCGCGCCGATTTTCCCGGTGGGGATGCCAAGTCTCTATGGGACTCCATTCAGCAGATTCTCACGCTGCCGGACGATACGCGGCTGTTCACCGGCCACGACTATATGCCCGATGGCCGTGAGCCAACGTGGCAGAGCAGCGTCGATGAGCAGCGAGCCAACAACCCGCACTTGGTTGGCAAAAGCGAGGAGGCGTACATCGCCCTGCGCCACCAGCGGGATAGCGAGCTACCCATGCCCAAGCTGATTTTGCACGCGCTGCAGGTGAATACTCGCGGTGGCCGTTTACCGGAACCAGAAGCCAACGGCAAGCGCTATCTGAAAATACCCCTGGATGCCCTGGAAGGTGCGGCCTGGGATTGAGGTTATCCAAACCAAGAGGAGGTGTGGTCATGCAAACGAAGCCATTGGAGCCAAGCGTTGAGATCACCTCAGCGCTGACAGTGGATGAGTTGGAAGAGGTAAAAGCCCGTGGTTTTCACGCGGTGGTGTGTAACCGCATGGAGGGTGAGAGCGAGGACTTTCCCGACGAGGCGCGCTACCGCGAAAAGGCCGAGCAGCTTGGGCTTGCCTGGGTGCATATCCCCGTGAAGCCAGGCGAGTACAGCGAAGCTGACATTCGCGCCTTTGCTGAAGCGCTCCAGCAGCTGCCGCGCCCGCTATTGGCATTTTGCCGCTCAGGTAAGCGGGCCACGCACCTGTGGGCCTACGCCAAGCGTCAGCACGAGCAGTGCGATTTGGCGGAGCTGTTTGCGGCGGCCCATGCGGCAGGGGTTGACTTGGAAGATCAGCGCCATGGCCTTGAACGAAGCGCCCAATAAAAAGCGAAGACGCGTGAAACCCTAGTACGAAGGCCCCGTATCAGCAGATACCTATTATGAGACTGCATCATGATCATTGAGCGATGGGTGCCGCTAATCGGCTGGCTGCGAACGTATCATCGGGGCTTGCTCACGCGGGATGTGCTTGCCGCAGTCATCGTCACGCTGATGCTGGTGCCGCAAGCGCTGGCCTACGCCATGCTGGCAGGGTTGCCGCCGGAAATGGGGCTCTATGCCAGCATGCTGCCGCTGGTGCTGTACGCCATCTTTGGCACCAGCGCGAGTTTGGCCGTAGGGCCGGTGGCGGTGGCAGCACTGATGACGGCCTCGGCGCTGAGCAGTTTTGCCGCGCCGGGCAGCCCGGAATATATCGGTGCGGCGCTGGTGCTGGCCGCGCTCTCTGGACTGATCCTTATCGCCATGGGCGTGCTTCGGCTGGGCTTTTTAGTCAACTTTCTCAGCCATCCGGTGATCTCCGGGTTTGTGACTGCCTCGGGGATTTTGATCGCGATCAGCCAGTTGAAGCACCTTTTTGGGGTCGAAGCATCCGGCCATAACGTGGTGGAACTGCTGCAAGCGCTATTGGGCCAGTGGCAGCAGGTGAATGTCATAACGCTGCTCATTGGCCTTGGCGTTTGGGCGTATCTATGGGTGTGTCGCAAGCACCTGAATGGCTGGCTGACCAAGCTGGGAATACCTGCCAGTTGGGCAGGGTTAATGGTGAAAGCCGCGCCTATTTCGGCCGTGGTAGTGACCACGCTGTTGGCATGGGGTTTCCAACTAGAGCAGCGCGGGGTCGATTTGGTGGGCTTTGTGCCTAGTGGCCTGCCTGCCATGACGCTGCCGAGTCTGGATCAATCGCTGTGGCTCGGTCTGCTCCCGGCGGCGCTGCTGATCAGTTTGGTAGGGTTTGTAGAGTCGGTGTCCGTGGCGCAGACCCTGGCCGCCAAGCGCCGTCAGCGTATTGACCCTAACCAAGAGCTGATTGCGCTCGGCATGGCGAATCTTGGCGCTGGCGTTAGCGGCGGCTCGCCGGTGTCGGGCGGTTTTTCGCGCTCGGTGGTCAATTTTGAAGCCGGGGCAGCAACGCCGCTGGCGGGGGCGTTTACCGCGCTTGGGATTGTGTTGACCACGCTGCTACTCACTGACTTACTGGCCTTTTTACCCACCGTCACGCTGGCCGCCACGATTATCGTGGCAGTGGGGACATTGATTGATTTGCCTGCGGTAAAGCGGACCTGGCAATACTCCCGCAGCGACGGGGTGGCGATGGTCGCTACTTTGCTGCTGACCCTTCTGCACAGCGTGGAAGTGGGCATTATCAGCGGGGTGGTGCTCTCGCTGGGGCTACACCTTTACCGCACCAGCCAGCCCCATAGTGCGGTGGTAGGGCGGGTACCGGGCACCGAGCATTTCCGTAACGTGAAGCGCCATCAGGTCGAAACCGACGATCATGTCGCCATGCTGCGCATCGATGAAAGCCTCTATTTTGCCAACGCCCGCTATCTTGAAGATACCGTCATGGCGCTGGCCGCCCGCTCGCCGTCGATCAAGCACATTGTGCTCACCTGTCAGGCAGTGAATGTCATCGATGCTTCGGCCCTGGAGAGCCTGGAGGCGATCAACGGTCGGCTGAAAGACGCCGGTGCCATGCTCCACTTGGCCGAAGTGAAAGGCCC
Source organism: Halomonas meridiana (assembly GCF_009846525.1). Lineage (NCBI taxonomy): Bacteria > Pseudomonadati > Pseudomonadota > Gammaproteobacteria > Oceanospirillales > Halomonadaceae > Vreelandella > Vreelandella aquamarina. The sequence continues at coordinate 627,683 of NZ_CP024621.1, forward strand.
GGTGATGGATCGCCTAACGCACACGGCGTTCTACCACGAGCTCACCGGCCAAGTGTTCTTTACCACCTATGACGCTTGGCAAGCGTTGGCGCATCCGAGGTTGGATAGTGCGGTATCGGTTTGACAAAATGTGCCGCACACCACCCGGGAAGCGAGTGGTGTGCCATTCATGCAGGTTAAGGCAGTGCGGCGGAACTGAGCTTTAAGTGCAGCAGCTCGGCGGCGCTTTTGCCGGCCACTGCGCCCAGCACCACCGCACTCAGCAGCCCGTTGCCGGAAAGATAGCCACTGTCGTTGGAGCCCGACACCCCACGCGCCGCGCCACCTGCGGCAAACAGGTTCGGCAGCGCCTGCCCCTGTGTATTGAGCACGCGGGCCTTGCGATTCACTTCTAAACCGCCCTGGGTATGGAATAGTGCCCCGGTGACGCGAATGGCGTAGTAGGGGGCTTTAAGCAGGTTGGCGGGATCAAAGCGGCGGCCAAACGCATCGGCCGTTTGCTGCTCAGCGTGCTGCTGCATTTGGGCAAAGGTGGCTTGCAGTGCGCCAAGGGGAAGTTTCAAGCCAGTGGCCATCTCTTCCAGGGTTGAGAAGCTGCGTACTGCGCCGCTCTCCTGGGCGTTGCGGTAATCTTCGAACGCCTGGGCAGACTCATGAATGCGGGCATCATAAAGATTCCAGGCCACTTGCTCTGGCTGCGCCAGCACCTTGGCGGCCTGTTCGGAGTAGCCGCCGTGCTCATTGGAGAAGCGCTCGCCCTTGATGTTGACCTGAATGCCCCCTTGCATCATCAGTGCCCAGCTAATCAGCGTTTGATGAGGGGTGGCGAGCGAGCCGTGGCCTTGGCAGGCACCTAAGTCTTTGGTGCTCGCGCCCATTTCCTGACCCCACAGTAAGGCGTCATCCTGGTTGCCCTCGTGGCCGTAATACAGCGCGTGTCTCAGCGTGGGCAGATAACGTGCCACCAGCTCTGGGTTACCGCCATAGCCGTTGCAGGCCAGAACCAGCGCATCGCAGCCAATGCTTTCGCGGCTGCCGTCTGGGCGCTCCAGGGTGACGCCGCGCACGCGTTGGGTGCTGTCCACGTGTAGATCCACTACCCGGGCCTGGGTCAGAATGTCGATCCCTGCCGCTTCGGCGGCGTTAAGTAGCGCGCCCATCAACTCTTCCCCGGTGCGCCGGGGCGTGGCGTGCATGCGCAGGTGGCGGTGGCCGGGGTAGAGAAAGCCTTCCACCAGCTCAAAGGGCACGCCATGCTGATCCGCTAGCCATTCGATGGTTGGGCCGGATTGGCTGGCCAGCAGTTCGACGATGCTCGGGTCGGCCTCAAAGCCATTCTTCTTTTGAATATCCTCTGCCATGGCCTCGGCAGAGTCCGTGACGCCCAACTCATGCTGAAAGCGCGTATTGGCGGCAGGAATAAACCCCGACGACATCGCCGTGCTGCCACGGGGCAGGGCGTCGCGCTCTAAAACAGCCAGCTCAACGCCCGCTTCCTGGGCGGCCAGGGCCGCTACCAGGCCGCAGGCCCCCGCGCCGATAATCAGCAGCGGAAGGTGGGCATCAAAGCCTTCCTGTGTGTAGGGAATGATCGCCATTACGCCTGCTCCGCAGCTGGGTGGAAGGCATCTAGAATTTCACCCGCCGGGGCCTGCCAGATGTCCGGGTGCCCGCTGATATGCGCCAGCACGTCTTCCAGGCAAGCAATCCGGTGAGGCTGGCCGACCAACCAGGGGTGCAGGTTCAAGGCAAACAGTCGCCCGCCCTGCTCGCGGGACTCTTCCAGCAGAAAATCAAACGCGTCTTTTACCTGAGTTACCCAGGAATCTTCCGAGTGCAGGTTCTGGCTCATTACGAACTGATCTTCAATCTCGGTGGCCAACGGCATCATGGTCAATCTGCCGGTGTTGGTGTCACAAGCATACGGCATGTCGTCGTTCACCCAGTCGGCGCAGTACGCAATGCCGTTGTCTGCCAGCAGGTCCAGTGTGTTGAAACTCTGGTGCTTGGCGGGGCTTAGCCAGCCGCGAATAGGTTGGCCGGTCACTCGACGCAGGGTGTCCACGGAGCGTTTGACCAGCTCGGCTTCCTCTTCAATCGGTTGGCCGCCGTAGTGCAGGTGATCCATGTTCCAGCCGTGGGCGATAAATTCACCGCCGTGCTCTTTCAAGCGCTGCACCAAATAGGGCGTCTGCTCAGCTAGTTGCGCGTTAATCGCAAAGGTAGGCGTGATGTTGTGCGCGGCCAGCGCTTTCAGCACGCGATAGATACCCACCCGGTTGCCGTAATCCCGCAGCGAAAAGTGGCGCAGGTCCGGATAGGGCATGGTCATGCCGTTGGGTACTTTGAACGGCTCGCCGCGCTGGTTGAGCGGATAGAACTGCAGCGAAATATTGATCCACACCGCCAGGGTTTTACCCTCGGGCCAGGTGACCGGTGTACGTTCACTTAGCATCGACCATGCATAGCAGTCGTGGTCGTAGCCGTGGCGGCGCAAGGGGTAATCGAGGTAGTCGTCGTTGAGCGCCATGTCTTTGGATGCCATAGGATTAGCCCTCCCTGCGTGCGGTGGCGGCCTGGGCCTGGATGCTGTCGAGGGCGGCATCGTAATGGTGTTCGAGATAGTAATCGGCGATTTCTCTGCGCGTGGCGACCCATACATCCGGGTGCCCGGTGATGTACTCCAGTGCCTCTTCAAACGCCTTGATGCGATGGGGGCAGCTCACCTGATAGTTGTGAGTGGGAATGCACATCACCGTGCCGGACTCCGCGCCCTCTAAATACAGGCGATCAAAGTGGCGCTTGAGCATGGTGGCGTACTGACGCGGCTCCACTTTGTTCACCGCGTAGACGATGGTGTCGTTCATCTCCAGCGAGTAGGGCATGGAGATAAAGCGCTTGCCGGAGCGAACGCTCACCGGCGTTGGCTGATCGTCATGGAACAGGTCACAGGTATAAATCCCGCCTTTATCGCCGAATAGCTCTTCGCCCACTTCGGCAAATAGATCCAGAGTGCGCTCAGAGTGAGAGAGCGCAGGGGCCAGATAGCCCGCGCAGGCCTGGCCGGTATGGCGGTGAATGGTTTCCATACTGTCGCGAATCATTGCCCGCTCTTGGGCTTCGCTGAGCCCATAGGTGTAGCGGGTGTTGTAGATGCCGTGGCTAAAGAACTCCCAGTCGCGCTCTTTGCACATCTGGATAATCTCGGGATGGTGCTCGCAGAGCGCTACGGAAAGCGATACAGAGCCACGAACCCCGTATTTATCCAACAGGGCCATTTGGCGCTGGTGGCCCACCCGGTTGCCGTAATCGCGAATGCTGTAGCCGGGTACCGATGGGTGAGGGTGCGGCCACGGCTTTCGGCTCGGGTTCTGCGGCGGATCGAGTTCGTAATACTCGATATTAGGGGCGACCCAGAAGGCTACCTTTGCTCCGCCGGGCCAAGTAATTTTAGGGCGCTGGTCGTAGGCCCAGTAATCGTAAACGCCAAGTGACTCTTTCATCGCTAGCTCCTCGCCTTATGCATCGCCCTCAAGCCACGCCAGCACGTCAGCAACGGGCATGACGTCGGCGTATTTGAGGTGCAGGTCGGTCAGGTTGGCGTAGTGGTAGCTTTCGTGCTTATCGGCGACGCACTCCATCGGCACGATGGTGCGGTAGCCACGGGACAGGCTCTCCACGGCAGTGGCGCGAATGCAGCCTGAGGTAGAGCCACCGGTGATGATTACTGTGTCGACCTGGTGCCATACCAGCAGGGACTGCAGCGGCGTTTCAAAAAAGGCCGAAGGCATGCGCTTGGTGTAGATCACGTCGCGGCTGCGGTCGATTTCGCAGCGCTCGTCGAATTCGGCGCGCTCGGAGCCGTACTTGATGTTTTGCAGTGAATCGGGAGTGTCGGTGCGGGTGCCCCACACGCCCGCATCTTCGGCGGAGTCCAGAAAGGCGACATGAGTCCAGACCACCGGCCAGCCCTTCTCCCGGAAGCCGCGCGCCAACTGGTTCGTATACTCCAGCTGTTTGGGGTCGGTTTCGTAGGCGGTCTTGAAGAGATCGGTACGGGTGTAGGCCTTCTGGGGGTCTACATTGACCAGCACAGCTTTTTTGCCAAAGCCAAAGGGCACCCGCTGAGGGTTGGCCATCACGTCGTGAAAGATCTCTTTTGCCGTTTTATCGGTGGTCTGCATGGTTGTCTCCTGACTCATCATTGTTAGTGGCTAAGCGGTGAGCGCCTGGATGGTGCCTTGGTAGTGTTTGATTAGCGATTGTCGTACTGCTCGCCAAGCTCCAGCATCGCTTGGGTGCCTAGGTAGTCGTTGAGCTGTTTAAAGTCGAGCATCTGGTCACGGAAGGCGTCGGTGGTGCCGTCCTGTTTCAGCGTGGCAAAGAAGCGACTGGCCATGTGGGTAATCGCTCGCACCAACGCGCCAGGGAAAATCACCAGCGAGAAACCCAGCGCTTCCAGCGCCTGGGCGTTCTGCAGCGGTGTGTCTCCACCCTCGACCATATTGGCCATGATCGGCACTTTGCCTTTGAACTGGGCCATGATCTTGCTGATATCGTCGTCGGTGCGGATACCTTCGATAAACAGCATGTCCACGCCCGCTTCATAGTAAGCCTGGGCGCGCTCGATGGCGCTGTCGGTGCCTTCCACGCCTAACGCATCGGTGCGGCCAATAATAAGCGTGCTATCATTTTCTCGCGCATCCAGTGCTGCATGCAATTTACCGACCATTTCGCTCTTGGAAACCAGCGTTTTGCCACGCAGATGGCCGCAGCGTTTAGGGTAAGTCTGGTCTTCCAACTGAATGGCGTTGGCGCCTGCGCGCTCTAGCAGACGCACGCTGCGCATCACGTTCATGGCGTTGCCAAAGCCGGTGTCGCAATCCACCACTACGGAAAGATTGGTGCGTTCGCGGATATGCGACATGGCGGTGCAAATTTCGGTAATGCTCAAAAGGCCAATATCGGGCCGCCCCAGTTGGGTGTACGCCAAGCTGGCACCCGAAAGGTAGACGGTATCAAACCCAGCCTGTTCGGCCAGTGACGCGCCGAGTGCGTCAAACACGCCGGGAGCGACCACAATGGGGGGAGCCTGCAACAGCTGTTTAAGTTGAGCGGGCTGGTGTGAAGCCTGTGGAGAAGCAGCCTGTGGTGACGTAAGGTGTTGGCGTGTCATAGCGGTCTCATCATTGTTGGGTAAGCGTTTGCATCTGATGGGTATTAGCGGCGTACGAGCGCCAAGTCGTTCCACACTTCCTGGCGGGTAATCAGGCCATCGGTTAATTCAAAGCGGTCAATAAAGCGCACGCCGTTCGACGTGCTGCCATCCAGCCACTCCACTGATAATTCTCCGTGGCACACCACTACGCAGTGGTCTGCATTGGCACATCGTTGCTGGTCACTGCAAAGGTCTACTGCGTGAATTGTTTTGTGCACTTGGCGATAGCGTGCCTGTGCCCACTCCACAACTTCACTCAGTCGGCTCATGGTCGGCGAGCCGGGAAAACGGATGGTGACCGTTGCTGCCAGGTAGCGCTCGGCACGAGGCAAATCGCGGTCTTCCATGGCGCTTAAAAAAGCACGCACCTGTGCAATGCCATGGTGCTCTTTGGTTCCACTGTGCAGGTTAAGCATCGTCGACTCTCATGCTGCCGATTTCTGTAATAATGGCTTTCAAGCGGCAGTAATTGTGTTATTTATTGGCTGTTGATATGTATTATATGTAATACATTTTTATGTCTATTATTGTCCCTTCGTCAAGCCTGATACGAATTTTTTTGAACAACATCCTGAGGAGAGGCATGGATGAGTGAGGCACAACCCTCTGCGGTGGGCGGCACCAAATCACACCGGATTTATCTGCTGTTGAAAGATGCGATCTTGAGCGGACGGCTGCCTGCCGATAGCAAGCTGCCTGGGGAAAACAAATTGGCAGAACAGCACGGCGTTTCACGCGTGACTGTTCGAAGAGCGATGGAAGCGCTTCAAACCGCAGGTTTAGTGACCCGTAAGGCAGGGGTCGGCACGGTGGTGCTGGAGCAGCCGTTGGATGCCACGGTGATGACCGCCAGTGTGTCTAACCTGATGCCCAATATGGTCAAGATGAGTCAAGCCTCTCAGGTGCGGCTACTGGAGTTTGCTTATGTGCCGCCGCCGGAAATGATCCGTGAGCGGTTGGGCATGGCTCAGGGCGGAAAGGTGCAGCGTTCAGTGCGTGTGCGAATGGTCGACAATAAGCCGTTTTCTCATTTGGTAACCCACGTGCCGGAAACTATCGCCCTGCACTACAACGAGATGGATCTGGCGAATACACCACTGTTCGTGCTGTTGGAGCGCAGTGGCGTGAAGGTGGATCACGCTTCCCAATCCATTTCTGCGACGCTTGCGAGTCATGAGGTCGCTCAAGCGTTGGATGTGGCGGTTGGCTCGCCGCTGATCTCGCTCACTCGCGTGGTGTATGACGAGCAGGGGCGTGGGGTGGAGTATCTCGATGCGCTCTATCGCCCGGATCGTTACCGCTTCCAGATTGACCTTGAGCGAAACGGTGATGACAACTCTCGTTATTGGGAGCCGAAGGTTGGTGGAATGCCCACCGCTGGGAAAGACGAGTAGCGCAATAGGCTATATTTTTAATGTATTAAATTTAATACAGATTTAAAATTGTAAAAAATACATTTGACCTGTGTTGTCAAATTGCGCTAGTTGTATTGGGGTGGTGATGACAAGTCTAACGAAGGCCGAGGCAACGAGCGAAAACCATGAGTACCCCAACAACGCTGTTTGACAAAGTTTGGCGCGCCCACGAGGTCCACCGCAGTGAAAGCGGTCAAAGCCTGCTGTGGATTGACCGTCACTTTGTCCATGAAGGCTCCTTTCACGCCTTCAATAAACTCGCTGAGCGAGCCCTGCCCGTTGCCCGGCCCGATTTAACCTTTGGCATTGCTGACCATTATGTCCCGACGCTAGCCCGTGATTTGGCAGGCGTTGCTGATCCCAAAGTGCGCTCAATGATCGAGCAGCTCTCCCACAATACCCAGCAACATGGTGTGACGCTGTTTGGCCTGGATGACCCTCGCCAGGGCATCGTGCATGTGCTCGGGCCGGAGCAGGGGCTCACTCAGCCCGGGATGGTGATGGTGTGTGGCGATAGCCATACCGCTACCCACGGTGCCTTTGGCAGCATTGCCTTTGGCATTGGCGCATCAGAAGTCGCCCACGTGCTGGCTACTCAAACGTTGTGGCAAAGCAAGCCCAAGGTGATGCGCATCACGGTGGAAGGCCGTCTGGCCGAAGGCATTACCGCCAAGGATATCGCGCTCACCTGGATTGCTCGGTTGGGTGCCGATGGTGCACGGGGCTACGCCATCGAGTACGCCGGTGAAGCGATTCGCTCGCTCTCCATGGAAGCGCGCTTAACGCTGTGCAACCTCTCCATTGAGGGCGGTGGCCGTTGCGGCATGATCGCTCCCGATCAAACGACTTTCGACTATCTGCGCGAGCGCCCCTGGAGTCCGAAAGGCGATGCCTTCGAACAAGCCTGTGCGTACTGGTCCACGCTGCACAGCGACCCGGATGCTCCTTTTGACCTAGAGGTAACGCTGCATGCCGATGAGATTGCGCCGACAGTAACCTGGGGTGTTTCACCCGAAGAAGCGCTGCCGATCGACCGGGCGGTGCCTGATCCTGACCAGTTGAACGATCCGGCGAAAGCGCGCCAAGCCCGGGATAGCTTGTCCTATATGGGACTAACGGCGGGGCAAAAGCTCACTGATATCACCATTGATCGGGTATTTATTGGCTCCTGTACCAATGCACGTATTGAAGACTTGCGTGCTGCGGCGGCGGTGCTGGCGGGCCACAAAAGCCGCGTGCCCGGTATGGTCTCGCCCGGCTCCACGCTGGTGAAGGCTCAGGCAGAAGCAGAAGGGCTGGACCGCATTTTTATCGATGCCGGGCTTGAGTGGCGCCACTCTGGCTGCTCTATGTGTGTCGGGATGAACGGTGATCTGGTGGCGAGCGGCGAGCGCTGTGCTTCCACCACCAACCGCAACTTCAAGGGTCGCCAGGGGCCAGGGGCGCGTACGCATTTGATGTCGCCAGCCATGGTGGCCGCTGCCGCCATACACGGCCACTTAGCGGATGTGCGCCAACTAACAGTGCCCAAGCGGATGCAAACAGGAGCGCACTCATGAAGCCGATCACTGTATTAGACACTCTGGGCGTAGCATTGCCCACTGCGAATATCGATACCGACCAGCTTATTCCCGCGCGCTTTATGAAAGAGCCGCGCAGCGTAGGTTACGGCCAGTTCCTGCTGTACGACGTTCGCCATGATGAGCAGGGCACTGCCCATTCTGATTTTATTCTGCACCGCCCCGGTGGGGAGAGCGCAGAGGTGATGGTTAGCCGCCGTAATTTCGGTGCTGGCTCCTCCCGTGAAGCGGCGGTCTATGCGCTGGTGGACTACGGCTTTCGCTGCGTCGTGGCACCGAGTTTCGGCGATATCTTCGCCTCTAACGCCGTCAATAATGGCCTGCTGCCAGCGGTCGTGGAGGAGGAGGACGCTGAGCGTTTGCTGGCAGCCCTTGGCAATTCTCCTGCCACTATCTACGTCAATTTGGAGCAACAGATTATTCGGGTTGCTGAGGTGGAAGTGGGCTTTACGATTAGCCCGGTGTGGCGAACCAAGCTGCTGAATGGCTGGGATGATATCGATATGACTCGACAGCACGCTGACACGATCAGTCGGTTTGCAGCAGATTATGAGGAGCAGTTCTCCTGGGCAATTCCTAAGCCTCCAGAGAGTGACATCATCAGCAAGGGGTAAGCTCAGCACTCTAGGTATTTAAAAAAATAACAGCACGCTTGCATCAACAGGTTTCAAAAATAGATCAACACAACAACCGCTATAAAAGATCACCTTGTGCAGGAGACAAACGAATGAAAAAAGTAACACTCACCCTGGGCATGCTTACCGCCTTGGCTTCGACTCACGTATTGGCGGTTGATCAAATCAATGCCGTTCATGCTTTTCCGCCTTCCTTAATCTACACGCAAAGCTTTTTAGAGTTTGTTGATAAGGTAAACGAGCGCGGTGAAGGGGTGGTACAGATCAACGTGCGTGGCGGTCCTGAAGTGATTGGCCTTTCCGAGCAACCTGATGCGGTGCGTAATGGCGTGGTGGATATGGCGTATACCGCTGCCAGCTTTTACGCCGGTACCGTGCCGGAACGCGATGCCATGGTGGCGTCTAATACCAATGCCATCTATGCCCGTGAAAATGGTGGTATCGACCTGCTCAACCAGATCCACCAGGAAAAATGGGCACCTATTATCTGGGTTGGTTCGATAGCGGGGTCAGCTACAACCTCTACACCATTGACGAGCCTAGTATGGACGAAGAAGGCAATCTGAGTATTTCAGGCCTGCGCCTGCGCAGTAACCCTGTTTATGATGCCTTCTTCCAGGACTATCTGGGAGCGCAGCCGATTAGCTTGCCGACCACTGATGTGTATGCCGCCTTGGAGCGTAGCGTGGTTAATGCCACCGGTTGGACTCAGATTGGCCTGAAAGACCTCAACTGGGACCGTTTCCTGAACTACCGGGTGGACCCTGCCTTCTTCTCCACGGACATGGGCGTTATCGTCAACCTGGATAAGTGGAACCAGCTGAGCGAAGAGTCCCAGCAGATCCTTCAGGAAGTGGCAATTGAGCATGAGCGTGAAAGCGCTGAAAAACTGGCTGAGCTAGCCGAGGAACAGCAGGCGCAACTTGAAGCCGATGGTATGCAAGTGGTGACACTGGAAGGCGAAGCGGCACAGCGTTTCTCCGATGCGGCCCGTGATGCCACCTGGGAACGCATGCGTCGCCAGATGGAGCGTCATCCCATGGGGCTTGAGCACTACGATACGCTGATCGAAAAATTCAACGATCTATAAAACGTAGGGGGCGCCGAGTAATCGAGCGCCCCGTTTGTGTGGCTATTTTCCAGGGTTTCTTATGCGCTACGCACAACGCGGCTACCTGCTGCTGCTAAACGGCATGGCCCTACTGGCCGCCATCATGCTGGTCTGGCTGATGGTGGCAGTGGTGCTCTCGGTGATTATTCGCAACTTAGGGCTTCAGCCATCGGCTTGGTTCTTTCTTTCCACCGAGTACGCCATGTTCTACCTCACGCTATTAGGAGCACCGTGGTTGGTGCGCCAAAAAGGCCACGTACATATTGAATTGCTAACATCGGTGCTGCCGCCGCCCGTACTGAATGTGCTCAGCCGAGGCGTGTCGCTACTGTGCGTAGTGGTCTGCGGCGTTCTGGCGTGGAAGGGGTTGGACTTAGTGTTCATGAATATAGAGCGTACCGATTATGACGTGCGTGCTTACTTTGTGCCTAAGTGGATCTTGACCATTGTATTTCCCATCAGTTTTACACTGATGGCGATTGAGTTTGGCCGCTTTGTGGTCGGTCATGACATTCTTCACAGCGGCGAAGCGGGGATTAAAGAATAATGGAATGGTACTTTGCGCTCGCCTTTTTACTCTCGCTCATCCTGATCTTTATGGCGATTGGTACGCCCATCGCCCTGGCATTTTTAGCCGCCAATGTGATTGGCGCGTGGCACTTTATGGGCGGACAAACGGGCATTCTACAGATGCTCAACAACGGTTTTGGCGCGCTCTCTAGCTTCAACTTAGTGCCGATCCCGCTTTTCTTGTTGATGGGTGAACTGTTCTTCCGCACCGGTTTGGGCATGAAAATGTTCAATGCCGTCGACCAATTGATGGGCAAAGTGCCGGGGCGTTTATCTTACGTAACGGTCGTGGGCGGCACGGCATTTTCCACTTTAAGTGGTTCTTCGATGGGGTCCACCGCCTTGATGGGGTCGCTACTGGTGCCTGAAATGGAGCGCCGAGGGTATAAAAAGAAAATGGCCATTGGGCCGATCCTGGGCACTGGCGGTCTTGCGATTATTATTCCGCCTTCTGCACTAGCGGTACTATTAGCAACGTTGGCAAAAGTAGATATCGGTGCGCTACTGATTGCGGGTATCTTACCGGGGCTGACGCTGGCAGGTTTCTATATCGCCACTATCTTTATTCAAACGAAGCTGGACCCCTTGGCGGCGCCAAACTATGAGCTTGAACCGGTACCACTGAAGGCTAAGTTAAAACTGATAGTGACCGATATTCTGCCGATGCTGAGTGTGATGGTCGTTATTGTGGCGTTGATGCTGATTGGTTTTGCCACGCCTTCTGAGGCAGCCGCGTTTGGAGCGTTGGGCGTCATTATTTTGGCGTTTATCTTCCGTTGCATGACATGGGAAGCGTTCAAACTATCGGTCACCGGGGCATTAAAAGTCACCTTGATGGCCTACTTGATTGTGTTCGGCTCGGCCACGTTCAGCCAGTTGCTCGGTTTCTCAGGAGCTTCGGGTGGGCTGATTAGCTGGGCTACCAGCTTCGACCTATCGCCTATCCTAATGCTGCTGGCGATGTTTGCGGTGCTGCTGGTGCTAGGCACTTTCATGGAGCAGATCTCTATTATGATGCTGACCGTACCGATCTTCTTCCCGCTGGCTCAAGCGTTAGGGTTCGATCTAGTGTGGTTTGGGGTAGTGGTCTTGCTAGCGTTAGAGATCAGCTTCTCGACGCCTCCCTTGGGGCTATTGCTCTTCGTTATGAAAGGCGTTGCGCCCGCTGGGACCACCATGCGTGAAATATACTCAGCAGCGATACCTTATATTCTCTGCTCGATGTTGCTGGTGGCGGTGCTGATCGTCTTTCCCGGCTTGGCCACCTGGCTGCCCAGTATGTTGCAGTAAGTTGCATGCGGTTTATAAAAAGAGAGGCCTAGGCCTCTCTTTTTTTATGCGGTATCAAATAGCAGACAGTGAAGTCGATTCACTCCCAGGCTGGGAACGGATCGGGCAGTTGCTGCCATACTTCCATGCCCTCCATTAGTTCGGCCTCGCTGAGCAAACAGCCGTCCAGCGCTTCACGCATTCTGGGCTCATCTAGGTTTTGGCCGATAAATACCAGCTCCTGGCGCATATCGCCAAACGGCTCTTGCCACTTCTCCATAATGAATTGGCGATACTCTGGGTCCTCTGGCCAGTCGGCTTCAGGAATGGCTTTCCAGAACACTCCTGCCGGGCCGTGATGGGCAATGCCACCTGCCTGGCTCCACTGGCCCGCATAGCGAGGGCGAGTCGCCAGCCAGAAGAAGCCTTTCGAGCGCAGCAGGCCTTTGCCAAACCATTCGGCGTTTAACAGGTCGTGAAACTTTTGAGGGTGAAAAGGGCGGCGAGCGTGGTAGGCGAAGCTGCCAATGCCGTACTCTTCGGTTTCGGGGATGTGTTCGCCACGTAGCTCTTTCAGCCAGCCGGGCGCTTGCTGCGCGTGTTCAAAGTTGAACTTGCCTGTATTCAGCACTTTTTCTAGCGGCACGCCACCTTGGGTGATGGGCACGATGTCTGCGTCGGGATTGAGCGAGCGTAGAATCGCTTTCAAAGCCTCCAGCTCTTTCTCAGTGATCAGGTCGGTCTTGCTGATCAGTAGGACATTGCAAAATTCAATTTGGTCGACCAACAGGTCTGCGACGTTACGTTCGTCCTCTTCGCCCAGGCTCTCTCCGACCTCTTCAAGGCTTTGCGCTTCCTGGTATTGGGCGAGGAAGTTAGCCCCGTCCACCACCGTCACGAGAGTGTCTAGCCGGGCAACGTGGGAAAGGCTTTGACCACTCTCATCTTCAAAGGTGAAGGTTTCGGCGACAGGCAGCGGTTCAGAAATGCCGGTCGACTCGATCACCAGGTAATCAAACTTACCTTCACGGGCCAGTTGGCTGACCTCGACCAGTAGATCTTCACGCAGGGTGCAGCAGATGCAGCCATTGCTCATTTCGACCAAGCGCTCGTCTGCGCGGTTGAGCGCAACATCACTGTCGAGCGTTGACTCGCCTGGGCCGCCGCGTACCAGGGTACCATCGATATTGACGTCGCTCATGTCATTGACGATCACCGCCACCCGGAGGCCTTCACGGTTCGCCAGGATATGGTTGAGCACGGTGGTTTTGCCGGCACCTAAAAAGCCGGAAAGCACGGTCACGGGTAAGGGAGAAAGCAACGACATTGCCAAGACCTTTCATAGTATATGTTATGTGATAATATAACATTATTGGGGCGCTGAAAATGGTCTTCGCCTCTCTGTTCCTTCCTAATGAGTAAGATATTAGAAGAGAGAGTGGGACAATAAGACAGTGGCGTTAACGTTTGTACTGGGTAGGGCAGTAGCCTCTCATCACATCGGGCGAGCGAAGCGACTGATGTTTGGTAGTGCGGCTCGTGACCCGCTTGCGCCATAGGCGGAATGAGCCTGGGGTCATCTGGTAGCGCATGACCTCGATCACATCGGGTTCCCCTAAACCAAATAGCCGTTCGATCGCTTCAAAAGGCGTGCGATCTTCCCAGGCCATTTCGATGACGCGAGACTGTTCGTCCTCTGGCAGGCGACGAAAGCGCTTTACGGCGGCTTTGGGCATGGCGCGTCCTCATCATTGACGTTTTCGAATAGAGAGCAGGCAAACCCCAGTGCCCCACGGGTTGTGCAACGTAAGCTATACACATTAATTTTATTGTATAGGTTTTTGCAAGCGATGAGCAATTAAACAGCGCTATTTGACGGCGAGCAGGGCACGAAACAGACCGTTCATGAGTACCGGCTCGTCTCGCTGAATACGAAAGCCAGCATGTTGGATCATGGGGCTGGCTTGACGCGTGATATCGGTCGCAATGATCGAAGTGAATACGTTCAACGTGCGGCGCCCCCACCCGGCAGGTTGGGTGTCGGGTTGGAATTTATCCATGACGCACAGTTGTCCGCCGGGTTTCAGTACGCGATAGGCCTCTGCCAAACCCTGCTCAGGGCGAGGCATGACCGCCAAAATCAGGTGCATGATGACGACATCGAAGTGTTCATCAGGATAGACGAGTTGGGTGGCGTCCATGACATGACAAGCCACATCACGCTGATAGCGCTCGGCCCTGGCGCTGGCGCGCCGGACCATCGCAGGGGTGAGATCGGTCAGGTGTATTTCTAACTCGTGGGGCAAAAAGGGGAGGTCCAGCCCCGTCCCTGCTCCCACCAAGAGAACGCGCATACCGGGTTCCCAGTCCACATGGCTGAGCGCGACACGTCTTGGTCTGCGCAACGCGGGCGCTACAATCGCATCGTAGAGAGGCGCGTAGGCGCTGTAGCGAAGACGATTCCAGGAAGTCGTGTTCAGCATAGGGCCTCGCAAGGTGGGAGTGAGCTGGGCACCAGGACGGCGTCGAGTGTTGGGGCTGCCATGCTGAATGCAGCGCTCACTACCTATAGCACGAACCGTAGAGAAGCACCAAAGGTGCTGGCAACCCCGCCAGTCGCGTTGGGGGGAGCGGATACGTTAGGCAGTGATAGCTCAAAAGAGTCGGGATAGTCGTGTTGGTTACTCTTCGGTGGAGGAATCTTGTCGAAAACGCGTGGCCAAGCTTTCTATGAGTTCTAGCATCAATTGTCGATCATGCGGCTTTAGGGGGGCTAATAACGTTTTAATGCGCTGTGTTTGATCATCGACATGAACACTTGCTTGACCTAAAAGCTCGGCGGCTTCGCAATTGAAAATCTCGGCTAATTCTAATAAGCGGACGATGTTGGGAATGACACGCCCCCGCTCGATTCGAGAAACGGCTTCATTGCCAACCCCAAGGCGTTCGGCCACCTCTTCCTGGGTCAACTGGCTGCGTATTCGCTGTTTGGCAATGGCTCTGCCGATGTTGCTAGCTAGCCGTTTCTGTTCGATTTTATTCACACGATCCTCCATATAGCCCTGAATGGTTGGGGAACGGCCTATTGACATGAAGGACTGTTTAGGTTGAATATCAACCTGATAGGTTGATAATGAGCGGCGTAAACTGTTTTTTTGGCCGCGCGCGGAAAAAGCATATAAATAGTGCAGTTAAATCTATTTAAATCGGTCATCTAAAATAAATTTATGGTTAAGTTCATTAAAATTTAAAGGCCGTGTGTTATTGGCCTTAAGCGTTATTGCTTAAAGCATTTGCTTGAAAGATAGAGAGCGTGAGCTGTGCATCATGCGTTAAGCAATAAAAAAGACATGCCTTTTAAGCGCCGCTGCTCAAATGGCATCAATGGGCATAGGTAGCAAGGACGGGCGATGCTTTTTAAGGTGGCTGCTCACATGCAGCAGAGACAATCACTGTATGACTCAGGGATGATCACACAGCGGTCAATTCGGCTTTGATCAAAGCATTTGGCTTGCCAACGTGGCTGACCTATCAAACCCGAAGGCGCTTAATATCATGTCTCCTACGACGGCACCAGAAATTTTCCAACAGCTCGCCGAAGGATTGTCCCGCGTCAATAAAGGCGGGTTCTTTCACCATTTAGCCCACACCTTGGCGCATTTGCTCAGTGCCGACCATGCATTGGTCGCCAGTATCGATCGTAGCGGTACTGCGACGCCGTTGGCCATGTGGTCGGAAGGTGAATTCGTCGACGCCGCGCCCTATACACTTTCTGGCACCCCGTGTGAGCGAGTTAAGGAGCGCACCTGCTTCCACATCACTTCTCAGGCACGTGCCTGCTTTCCTGACGATGCTCGTTTGGCCGC